>NZ_JBLKNU010000003.1:0-444210 GCF_047532935.1 Rhizobium sp. IY2 | reverse complement strand
AAAGCCGGTGGCGTTCTGCAGCGTCATGCCGAAGCGGCCGAGCGAACCGAGGATCGTCGCCATCGGCAACAGCACCGACTGGAACGGAATGAAGCAGGCAAACAGCATCAGTCCGAACACCAGCGTATGGCCGGGAAAGCGCCATTTTGTCAGCACATAACCGTTCAGCGCCCCCATGATGGTGGAGATGGCGACGGCCGGCACCACCATCTTGATCGAGTTCCAGAAGTAGCCCTTGATGCCGGCGCAGGTCAGCCCGACACAGGTCTCGCCCCAGGCCTTGATCCAGGGATCGAAGGTCGGGGATTGCGGCAGCGCCAGCATGTTGCCGTTCTGGATCTCGTCCATGGTCTTGAACGAGGTGGTCAGCATGACGAAGAGCGGCATCAGGTAGAGGATGGCGAAGATCACGAGCAGGCCGTAGATGACGGTGCGGCCGATCCAGCGGCTGTTGCTGTTGTTGTTGTCGTTGCTGCTGTCGCTGGCCTGCGAGAGCGTTGCTGCCGAGGTTACCGTTGAAGAGGTCACGCTGCTCATCGCGCCTTCTCCTTCAGTTCGGAATAGAGATAGGGCACGATGATCGCCGAGATGGTCATCAGCATGATGATGGCGCTGGCCGAGCCGACGGCCATCTCGTTGCGCTTGAAGGTGTATTCATACATGAAGTTGGACGGCAGCCAGGCCGAGCCGCCCGGCCCGCCCGAGGTCAGCGCCACCACCAGGTCATAAGACTTGATCGCCATATGGGCGAGCACGATGAAGGCCGACAGAAAGATCGGCCGCAGCAATGGAATGACGATGCGGCGGTAGAGCTGGAAGGGCGAGGCGCCGTCGATCTGGGCGGCCTTCATGATCTCGCCGTCGATGCCGCGCAGGCCCGCCAGGAACATCGCCATGACGAAGCCCGACGCCTGCCAGACACCGGCGATGACGACGGTGTAGATGACGAAGTCCTTGTTCTTGATCCAGTCGAAGTGGAAGCTCGTCCAGCCGAAGTGGTGCAGCGTCTGTTCCAGGCCGAGGCCGGGATCGAGGAACCATTTCCAGGCAACGCCGGTGACGATGAAGGAGAGCGCCATCGGATAGAGGAAGATCGGCCTGAGCAGCCCCTCGCCGCGGATCTTCTGGTCGAGCAGGATGGCGAGGAAGAGACCGAGCGCCAGGCAGATGCCGACATAGAGGAAGCCGAAGATCGCCATGTTGGTGATCGAGGTATACCAGGAAGACGGCGGATCGCTCTCGAAGGTCCAGCGCCACAGCCGCTGATAGGCGCGTGCGCCGGTCAGGGCATAGGAGGGAAAGGTCTTGGAATTGGTGAAGGAGAGATAGGCCGTCCAGATGATGAAGCCGTAGACGAAGATGATGGTGATGACGAAGCTCGGCGCCAGCACGATCTTCGGCAACGCATCCTGCAGCCGGCCGCGCAACGAGATGCCCGTCGATTGCCGCGGCGTCAGAACCGGATCAGTGGTCGCAACTGTGCTCATGGAATGTCATCTCCTCCCCGTATGATGGCTCCTCGATAATCGTCCGGGCACGATCATCCTGCATGATCGGCCCATATGATCGGCGCGGAGCCTGAAGCTTCCCCGCGGGTCACGCGGGGAAGCATTGTCATCACAAGTGATCTCAGCGGGCGTCGTCGATCGCCTGGACCAGCTGGGTCACGGCCTCGTCGGAGGTCTTGATCTGGCCGTGGACGAACTTCGAGACGACGTCCTTGTAGGCATTGGCAATCGCCGGCGGTGCGCCATAGCCTTGCGCCAGCGAGCCGAACAGCGTGCCGCCTTCATTGGCAGCCTTCAGGTCGGCGATGCCCTTCTTGCCGCAGGCGTCGAAGTCGGTATCGGGAACGTCGGTACGAGCCGGCACCGAACCCTTGACGACGTTGAAGGCCGACTGGAAGCTCTTCGACAGCGTTGCGGTTGCCAGCGCCACCTGCGCCGCCTTGCGGTCGTCAGGGACGTTGAACATGCCGAACATGTCGGAGTTGTAGATCACGCTGCCGTCGGTGCCGGGGAAGCGGTAGCACAGGAAGTCGGTATCCGGCGTCTTCTTGGCGGCGACGAATTCGCCCTTGGCCCAGTCGCCCATCACCTGCACCAGCGCGTCACCCTTGATGACCATGGCGGTGGCGAGGTTCCAGTCGCGGCCGGAGAAGTTCGGATCGACATATTTGACGATCGTCGCCAGATTGTCGAAGGACTTCTTCATCGTCTCGGACTTCAGCGACTCTTCATCGAGGTCGTTGAAGGCCTTCTTGTAGAACTCCGGACCGCCGGTCGACAGCACGATGGAATCGAACATCGTCGCTTCCTGCCAGTTCTGGCCGCCAAGGGCGAGCGGGATGACGCCGGCGGCCTTGGCCTTGTCAAGCAGGGCGATCAGATCGTCAAAGGTCTTCGGCTGGGTGCCGCCGATCTTGTCCATCACCGCCTTGTTGATCCACAGCCAGTTGACCGAGTGGACGTTAACAGGGGCTGCGACCCACTTGCCGTCATAGACCGAGAACTTCTGCAGCGCCGCCGGCACCGACTTGTCCCAGCCTTCCTTCTTCGCCGTCTCCGTCAGGTCGCCCATGACACCGGCCTGGGCATAATCGAGCACGGTATACCCCAGCATCTGCGAGGCTGTCGGATAGGTGCCGGCCGCCACCATCGCCTTCAGCGCCGTCATCGCCGCGTCACCGCCACCGCCGGCCACCGGAACATCCTTCCAGGCAAAACCTTCCTTCGACAGGTCCTGCTTCAGAACGTTCAGCGCCGCTGCCTCACCGCCCGACGTCCACCAGTGCAGCATCTGCACTTCCTTCACGTCGGCTGCGCGTACGGACACGCTACCGCTGGCCAGAGCCAATGCGATCATTGCGGTCGTGGTCAAAAACCTGTTCATCGAAGAACCTCCCAGTTCCAGTTTGGAAGATGCGGGACCCATTCCCGCACCAATCACCCGCCCTCCTCGAGCGTAGTTCGGCCGCCGGCTAAGCCGGCTTTTCCGTCTGCGGCATCCACCAATTGGTGCGTTTGCCGATATGCATGTTCAGCGTCTTGGTCTCCGTGTAGTCTTCGACCGCATGACGGCCGAGCTCGCGGCCGAGGCCGCTTTGCTTGTAACCGCCAAAGGGAAGCTCCGAGGCGCCGTCCATGAAGGTGTTCATCCAGATCGTGCCCGCCCGCACCGACCGCCCGATCGTCAGGCAGGTGTCGAAATCGCGGCTCCAGACACCGGCCGACAGGCCGTAGTCGATGGAATTGGCGATCCTGATGGCTTCGGCTGATGTCTCGAATGTCAGGACCGACAGGACCGGCCCGAAGACTTCCTCACGCGCCACGGCCATATCAGGGGTGACCTCTTCGAGGATCGTCGGCGACATGAACTGCCCCATGCCGAGATCGAGCGTCTCGCCGCCATAAGCGACGCGGGCGCCGCTGCTTCTGGCGCCGGCGACATATCCCGATATCTTCTCCAGATGCTGCGGCGTGATGATGGCGCCGACCTGCGTCGAAGGGTCGAGGGGATCGCCGACCTTCACCGCCTTCGACAATTCGGCAATCCGCCTGACGACATCGGCAGCGATTGATTTATGAAGGACCAGCCGTGAGCCGGCATTGCAGCACTCGCCGGCATTGAAATATGCGCCGAAGACCGCGGCATCGATGAATGCATCAAGATCGGCATCCGGGAATACGATCTGCGGGTTCTTCCCACCCAGCTCCAGCGAAACCTTCTTCAGCGTCTGGGCGGCATTCGCCATGGTCAGCTTGCCGACGCCGGTCGAGCCGGTGAAGGACACCATATCGACGTCAGGATGCGACGTCATGACCGCGCCGACCTCAGGTCCCCGGCCGGTGACAATATTGACGACACCATCGGGAATGCCGGCCTGCTGCAGGATTTCTCCCAGCACGAGCGTCGATCCCGAGGTCAGTTCCGAGGGCTTGACGACGGTGGTGCAGCCGGCGGCCAAGGCAAACGGCAGCTTCTGGCCGACGATCAGGAACGGGAAGTTCCAGGGCGTGATGATCGACACCACGCCGATCGCTTCGCGCAGCACGACCCCCAATGTGCCATCGCCGAGCGTGTTGTAGCTTTCGCCGTGGAGGTCACGTGCGAGCGCTGCCGCGTAGCGCCATATGTCAACGGATCCGGCAATTTCTCCCCGCACCTGCGTGATCGGCTTTCCCGCCTCGATCGCATCGAGAAATGCCAGCTCCTCCGCACGCGTCGCAATCAGATCGGCGGCTTTGAGCAGGATGGCGGAACGTTCGGAAGCGGTCATCCGCGGCCACGGCCCAAGGTCGAAGGCCCTGCGTGCCGCGGCGATCGCCCGCTCGGCGTCCGTGCTGCTGCCCGTCGGGAAGCGGCTGACCACGACACCATGGCTTGGCGCGACACGCTCGATCGGACCGGAGGAGCCTGCCTCCCATTTGCCGTCGATGAGCATCTTGAAATCACGCGCTCTGTGGTTGCTCAGTGCCGTGGGGTTGACGAGGACCGTCATTACCATTCTCCCTTGAACGTTGCCGGGCGCTTCTCGCTGAATGATGCGACGCCCTCCTTCAGATCGCCGGTCTTCGCAGCGAGGATCGAGCCCAGGGCTTCGACCGCGGTTCCGTTGTCTTCGCCGTTCGCCGATGCGATCATCAACTTCGCGATCTCGGTCGCAGCCGGCCCCCTTGCAGCAATCCGCTGCGCATATTCCTTGGCAGCGGCCAGCGCGTTTCCTGTGGGAACAACCGCGTCCACGATCCCGAGAAGGCGTGCCTCCTCGGCGGTGAATATCTCGCCACCCAGGGCCATACGCCGGACGGCCTGCGCCCCGAACCGGCGCACAAGACGCTGCGTCCCGGACCAGCCCGGCACCATGCCAAGGCCGGTCTCCGGCAGGCCGATCTTGATGTGCTGCTCGGCGAGGCGAATGTCCGCGACGCCCGCAAGCTCAAGCCCTCCTCCGAGAGCGTGGCCGTTCAGAGCCGCGACCAACGGCACCCTGAGTGTCGCCAGTCTTTCGAAAATACGGTGGCCGTGGCGAACCCAGAGATGACCGAACTCCTGAGGCAACATTCCGCCCCAGGCCTTGATATCGCCACCGGCGGAAAAGCCCTTTCCTTCGCCCGTGAGAATGGCAGCGCGCACATTGGCGTTCGCCTCCACCTCGTCAGCCGCATCCGCCAGCGCTTTCAGCATGTCCAGGTCGAGCGCGTTCAGCTTCTCCGGACGAGAAATCGTCAGCGTCGCAACATGTCCATCGACGTCAATTCTGACGGATCCGCTAGCCATGGAAGCTGCCCTCCAGCGTGCGTGCCTTTTTTTCTGGAAGCGACAGGCCGATCGCTGCCTCCGCGAAGAGCGCCGCGTCCATGACCTTCAGATCAGGCGCGACGATCAATGGAAACTCCGATTGATCGAGGATGTGGGACTGGAGATCGACGCCAGGGGCAATCTCGGTGAGGACGATGCCATCGCGCGTCAGCTTCATCACGCACCGCTCGGTGACATAGGTGATATCCTGCCCTTGCTCGATCGCGCGCCTACCGCTGAAGGTGACATGTTCGACCTCGTTGACGAGTTTCTTCAACTTGCCTTCCTTCTCGATCAGTAGCGCGCCATCGGCGATCGAAAGCTTCGCTCCGGCGTTGAACATGCCGGAGAAGACGATCTTCTTCGCCCGCGCGGTGATGTCGACGAAGCCTCCGGCGCCAGCCGTCACATGCGGCCGGAAGGAGAGCTTGGAGACATTGACCGAACCGTCTTTGCCGATCTCAAGGAAGGACAGCAGCGAGGCATCGAAGCCTGCGCCCTGGAAATAGGTGAACTGATAGGGAGACGGCATGTAGGCGTCGGCGTTGGAGGCGCAGCCAAAGGCGAAGTCGAGCAGCGGCACGCCGCCGACGGCACCCTGCTCGATCACCCAGGTGACTGCGCCGTGGAGCCCCTCCTCCAGCAGAATGCGCGGCACGTTGGCCGAGATGCCGAAGCCGAGATTGACGCAGCTTCCCGTCTGAAGTTCCTGCGCGACACGGCGCGCGATGACTTTCTGAACATTGAACTCCGGGACGCTGAAACTATCGAGCGGGCGGAAGATCTCCCCCGAAATCGCCGGATCGTACTGCGTCTGCGTCGTCTGCTTCTGCTCCGGATCGACGACCACATAATCGACCAGCATTCCAGGGACACGGACGTCATGCGGCTTCAGCGAGCCTTCCTTGGTGATCCGCTTGACCTGGGCGATGACGATGCCGCCATTGTTGCGGGCGGCCAGGGCCTGATCAAGACCGCCGAGATAGGCGCCTTCATGTTCGTAGGTGAGGTTGCCGCGCTCGTCGGCCGTGGTGGCGCGGATGATGGCGACCTTGGGGACGATCGCCGGAAAAAACAGCCAGTCGTCGCCCTCGAAGCTGACGCGCTTGACCACCGGATGTTCCGACGCCAGGCCGTTCATCGCGCAACCCTGCCGCTCTGGATCGACGAATGTATCGATGCCGACCTTGGTCAGGACGCCTGGCCGCTTGGCGGCGGCTTCACGATGAATGTCGAAAAGAATGCCGGAGGGAATGTTGTAGGCCGGGATCTCGTTGCCGGTGATCATCTGCCAGATCAGCGGCGGCTCTGATGACGACGGGCCGGAGGGATAGGAGCCGCCGATGATGCGCTTGAGCAGCCCTTTCCTGGCGATATAGTCGACGCCCTTGATGCCGCTCATATCGCCGGCAGCGATCGGGTGAAGGGTGGTAATATCCTTGGGATGGCCGGTCGCATCGAAACGTTCGCCGATCGCCTTCAGCATCAGATCCGGGCAGCCGAGACCGCTCGAGGACGACACCGTGACAACAGCGCCATCCGGGATCAGCGCGGCCGCTTCGGTTGGGGTGAGATGCTTCTTCATTGGCATTAGACAGAGTCCTGTTTGATTTTGACGCTCATGCCGGCTCCACAGCTCTCGCGGACGACCAGCCGAACGGCTGTTGTCACCGTCTCCGCCTCGGCCTTGCCCGCGTTGATCTGCTTGAGAAGCATCTGCGCGCCGCGGCGCCCAATGCCTTGCGGATCGACCGAGACCGTTGTCAGCGCCGGAACCGCCGCCTGAGCCTCGATGACGTCGTCGAAACCCACGACCGCGAAGTCGGAGCCGGGCTCCAGACGGCGCGCGCGCAGTCCGTCGCAAACACCGAAGGCGACGGCATCGTTGAAGCAGACGGCCGCCGTCGGTCTGTCGGTAAGAACGAGCGCTTTTCCGATCGCCTCGACCCCGCCGGCGCGCGACGGCGCCGACGAGACGACAAGTTCTTGGTGGTAGTCGAGCCCGGCTGCTTCCATGCCGCTTCGGTAACCGGCAAGGCGGTCGTCGAAGACGGCGGTGTCGGGAAAACCGCCGAGAAAAGCGATGCGCTTGTGACCAAGCCCCGCCAAATGTTTGACCGCCGACATCATGCCGGCCCGGTTGTCGGAGACGATCGACGAGACTTTGGCGCCGGGCAGGTTTCGCACGACGACCACCACCGGGATCCCTGCCGCGACGAGCGGCTTGAAGTCTGCGGCATCGGTGGCGCGCGCCGGCGACACGATGAGCCCCGAAATGCCATGTTCCCGCATCGATGCAACGACCTCGCGCTGCCTGTCGATGCTCTCACTGGTGTTCGACAGGAACTGCACGAATCCGGCCGACTGAACGACCATGTCGACGCCGACTGCCAGCTCCGCAAAGAAGCTGTTCGTCAGATCGTTCACGACGACCCCGATGATCCGCGATTTGGCGCCGGCTTGGCGAAGATTGGCTGCGCCGCGATTGTAGACATAGCCCAGCTCGCGCATCACCGCATTGACCTTGGACCGCGTCCCCTCATTGACCAGGGAAGAGCCCTGAAGCACGAGCGAAACCGTCGATTTGGAGACGCCAGCCGCCTTTGCGATATCGATGACGGTCACCCGTGCCTTCGTCACCTCTTCCTCCGAACACCAAACGTTGATTGATCGTTAAATATTTGGAACGTTCCAATTCTGTCAAGAGGAATCTGAATCTGATGCCATTTATTGGCTATTTTCGGCGTAATGATTTCCTAATTGTCGCAGAATCCTTCATTCTATAATTGGAACGTTCTAAAAGGACGACCCATTACGCGCCATCGTTCGATTTTTTCGACCGATCTAAACACGAGCAATGCGCCGCAATCGGCAGACCTTCTGGGACAAGCCGGAAGGGCTTCTATCTGTGTTAAAAAACTTTGCGACAAACTCAGTGGAGAGCATGGAGACATGAAACTGCGCGCCGAGTTGACCGGCCTGCCGCAACGCGAACAAGCACGGCGCTTGGCAACCGTTGCCGCGGCTTTGGTCGCACACATCGAGCGCATCGAACCCCGACGCGTCCGAAGCCAGGGCCGCCCTGGCGGCAATCCGTATTGGGAGTGGCGATGGACGCCTGACCGGCCGATATTTCTCCGACCTCATTTACAGCGACGATGAGCGCGGGACACTCCGTCGGCTCTCCGAGGCCGTGGGAAAGCCCAGCGAAGACGGCTGGAACGCGCTGACGACGGCGGCCATGTACGTCGCCTGGCTTGTTTACCAGGAGACCGGCGATCCCATGCCGAATGATGTCAACGAGGTCGGAGAGGACAGCCTTGATCTGCTGGAGGAGCAACTAGCCAAACTCGGCTGAAGTCCCCTCGCCGCTCGCTGTTGCTCGTAACTATTCCATGGCTCACATAACCGTCCGCATTTGCCTAGCGGACCTTCATCGGCTTCGTCTCGAGCGGGATGAGAGGCTTGTAGGAAGCGCCTCCGAGTTCCCTGACGTGTTCCTGCTTCGCCTGGACGATCAACTCGCTGTCCTGGAGACATCTGGCGGCGGCGGCGGCCATGACCTTGCCGGCCTGAAGCATTCCCTTATGCGCGTAGGAGGTCTTGCCTTGCGTAACCATCTGCCAGCTATGCGGAGGCGTTCCGTAGGCTGATGTCGCCATGTAGACCTGTCCGGTGGGAACGATCCAGCTGACGTCGCCGACATCGGTCGAACCGTGCAGGAACGTCGGCTTTTCCTGAAACTCGTTGATATGCGCGGAGAGGATCGTTCCGCGCTTCTCGATGCGCGCTTGAACGTCCTTGGGAAAAGTCTTCTGGATCTCCGCCGCGAACGCCTTCTCGCTGTTGGAGAAGGACGCTCCGCCGATCTTGCCGAGTTCCTGGTGAATGACGCCTGCCAGCGTGGCGTTCGGGATCAGGTCGGCAGAGGCTGCATCGAAGGTGATCTCGACCTCCGTTCCGGTCATCAGCGCCGCTCCGCGCGCCACGTCCTTGACCCGTTCGGTAATGTCGCGCACCTGATCCATCAGCGGCGCGCGGACCTTGTAGAGCACTTCGGCTTGCGACTGCACGACATTAGGCGCCTTTCCGCCGGTATCGGTTATCGCATAGTGAATCCTGCCGTCCTGAACGATGTGCTCGCGCAGGAAGTTCGCCCCGACATTCATCAGCTCGACGGCATCGAGCGCGCTTCGTCCGAGATGAGGTTCGAAGCCGGCATGCGCGCTGACGCCACGGAAGGTGAAATAGACCTGGTTCGTCGCCAGCATTCTTGCATGATAGGCGAGGTTTTCATCCCACGGGTGCCAGGTGAAGGCAACGTCGACGCCATCGAACAGTCCCTCACGGGCCATGAAGGCCTTGCCGCCGCCGCCCTCTTCGGCAGGGCAGCCGTAGAAGCGGACCGTACCGGCAAGCCCGAGTTCTTCCTTGCAGGCCTTGAGCGCCATGGCAGCGGCCAGCGAACCGACACCCAGCAGATTATGCCCGCATCCATGGCCGTTGCCGCCGGGGATGATGGGCTTATATCTGACGACCTCGCCCTCCTGGCTGAGATTGGGAAGCGCATCGAACTCGCCCAGGATCGCCACGACGGGCTGTCCCTCGCCGTAGCTTGCGACGAAAGCCGTCTCGATGCCGCCGGCCCGGCGCTCGACGGCAAACCCCTCCGCTTCGAGAAGGTCGGCGAGCAATGCGGCCGACTTGTACTCTTCATAGCGGATTTCGGCGAAAGACCAGATTTCATTGGCTGCCGACTGCAGCCCTTCCGCCTTGTCGGTGAGCACGCGCTCGATGATGTCGATATATGTCATTTCACCAGTCCTGGAATTGCTTGATCGGCGACCAGTTCGTCCTTGCTTCCGGTCGGAAGCGTCGCCGCCACGGCGAAGGTCACGACAGCGCAGCCGATGATCGCCAGGAAGGCTGTCTGATAATTCTGGTCTGTGGCGTGCAGGATGGCCCCGATCGCTGTCGGCGAGACGAAGGATCCGATCTGGGCCAGGGAGTTGATCAGGCCCGTCGCTGTCCCCACCGAGTGGCTGGGGTAATGTTTCATGATCGTCACGAACACGCTGATCGAGATCGCGTTCAGGAAGACGTTTGAAACCGTGAGATAGAAGAAGGCCAACGGGATGGAGGAAGCGTTGGCCATCAGATAGATGAACGCCGCCGACACCAGGGCGCCGATGCAGATGAGATACTTTTCCTTCTTGTGGAAATAGCGGTCGAGCAGCCAGCCGCAGAACAGGAAGGACAGGAAGCCGAGCGTCGGCGGGATTGCCGAATAGGCGCCCATCGACATCATGCTCATGCCCTTGACCTTCACCCAATAGGACGGGAGCCAGGACTGGAGACCCCAAAAGACGATGTTGGTGAAGAAGTAGCAGAGGGCGATCTTCCAGGTCAGTGCGTTCTTGAGCAACGCCGTGATCCGAGCTTTTTCCGACTTTGCCGTTTTCGGGCCGGCGGAGATCGAAGCCGCGCCGGCGACTGGCTTCATGACCAGATAGAGCGCGGTCGCAAGAACCAGTCCGACCAAGCCGAGGGTGACGAACATGACGCGCCAGTTGAAGTAGGCGATCAAGGCCGTGGTTACCAGCGAGCCTACGGCAAAGCCGACCGAGGCTCCCGACTGAATGACCGATTTCGGCCTCGCCATGCTCTCCTTTTTGAAGTTCTCGGTTATGGCGACCGAGCTTCCCGCCGGGAAGACAGCCTCGCCCATTCCGACCAGGACGCGCGACACGGCGAGCCCCATGGCGGAGCTGACGGCGCCGCATGCGACCGTGCCGAGCGACCAGATACCGACTGCGGAGGTCAAGACCGATCGGGTTCCCAGCCGATCGACAAGGTATCCTCCGACGAGCTGCGTCAGAGAATAGGCGAGAAAGAATGCGCTGATGATCATCCCGGACTGTTCGGAAGTCAGGTGGAACTCGTCGACGATCGGAATGATGGCGATGTTGATCGCGGTCTTGTCGAGGAAACCGACGACCCAGCAGACAAACAGCATCGCAACAATGACGTGCCTTCGCTTGATTTGACTAAGCATGGAATGCTCCCCTTTTTTGAGCGTTTATAAAACATGCTTAATATGTGAGCAGTCGCTTTTGGATGTTGAAACACACATCATGCTCGGTTTATTTATGTGAAAAGACACAAGGTTGCCAACATGACGATCATGGACGAAATCGAGGCTTCGCTTTTGCGCCTGCCGGATCGACCTCGCATCAGCTGGCGGCGGGTTACGGGCCGGCCCATGGTTTCGGAGACCGACGCGCCGGAACCTGCGATCGGATTCAGCCATCACCGCGACGGCGACGACGCCATATTGATCGCCGATATTTCCTATTTTGCCGGGGCCATCTGCGAGGTGCGAATACCCGGTGCCCACGCTGAAATCGCCCTTGCGCATCTGCAGGAGATCGTACTCAGCACAGTCATCCGCTTTCAGAACCGCGCCGTCGAGGCCATGAACGCCATCAATCGCAATGTCCTCGACTCCCTCGATCCGAACGAGATCAACGTAAACGCGCTCGAGCAGACGCTGAGCGTGATAGCCGAGAGCGACGCGGGCGTCCTGAGACTTTACGACGAGGCCTCAGGTCTCCTCATTCCGGTGTCACAAGTCGGCTTCGACGACGATTATTACAATTATCGCATCACGCCTCAGGAATCGATCTCCGGCAGCGTCTTCTCGACCGGAACACCCGTCCTGCTGAACTCGGCCGCCGATATCAGAGATGCCCATGCGAATCTGCGTGCGCCAAACGTTCGCTTCCTATCCGAACAGCGTCTCTCTCACAGCCTCATCTGCGTTCCCATCAGGACCGACACGACGACGCTGGGAACGCTGACCGTCATGTCGTTTCGGCAGGGCTCCGCCTATGGCGCATTCAGCGTAGGCCTGCTTGCGGCCGTGGCGACGCAGCTTGCCATCGCCTACAAGAAGTCGCAGGCCTACGAGCAGGCCGTTCGGTCGAATGAAAGCATCAACCGGATGCGGCTGGAGATCGAAAGGCGCAACGCGGAGCTGGCGCGCTCGCTCTCGGCCCATGACGACATCCTGTCCATCTTCACGCACCACCGGCCGCTCGGCGAACATCTGGACGAGATCGCGACCCATTACGGCATCGATTTCCACTATGCCGATATTTTTGGAACGACGTTCGGCTCCAAGGGATGGAAGGAGCCGAAGACGACGAAGGACGTGCCGGCCGCACTCCTCGACGGTGGCCTGCGCCAGCGAGAAAGCATATTCGTGCATCCCGTCCGTGTCGCCGACGACGTCGTCGGAACCTTTCGTTCCGAGCGCGGCGACAATGCAGGCTATTGCGCGGCGATCCTCGGCGTGGTTTCCGCTTTCGTCGCGCTCGAAATTGTCCGCAGCGCCTCACACGACGATATCCTCAACAGCAGGAAACGGAAGCACTTCGAGGTTTTAGGAAAGGATGATCAGGCCACATCGGGTGGCGCCGTCCGGTTCGGCTTCCAGATCAGGAAGTACTGCCAGATCATCTTTATCAGGCATGAGCAAGGGAGCGCCCAGAACCAGAGCCTGTTCCTGCAGAGAGCGCTGCAGCAGGCGTTGAAGGCGGCGACGATCCGCAACCAGCTGTCATTCTATACCGATGAAGGCGTCTTCCTGCTGTTTTGCGCTGCCACCGAGGAGGCCCTGCGGACGAATCTGGCATCCATCGGAGATCAGGCGGTAGCTGAGGGATGGTGCTGCGGGGCGAGCCTCATTCAAAGCGCACCCCATCCTTATCCGGAAGGCGCCGCACAGGCTGTCGAGGCCGCGCATCTCATGAGCATGCGGCATCGGGCGGGCATCCTCATGCACAGCGAGACCGGCATCGACAGACTGCTGCGCAAACAATCCGCGGCTGATATCCTCGAATTCGCCGATCAGATACTCGCTCCCTTCGAGAAGGAAGCAAACGGCGACGCCCTTCTCAGGACCCTGGAAACCTACATCGAGAGCGGAAAATCAGCGTCCAAGGCAGCGGCCTGCCTCGGCATACACACCAACACCCTCTATCAAAGGCTGCAGCGGGCGCAGCTGTTGATGGGCAAGGACATCGACAACAAGGATGACTATCTGTTGCTCAGCCTGGCGTTCCACCTGAAGTCGACCTACGGTTCGCCGCGGCCTGCAGGCGGACCCAAAGCAACTTCCCGCTGAACGCTGGTTCGCCTATCTGAGAAAGATAGAAGAATGCCGGAGAGCCGTATTCCCCCAGCTTTCCGTCGAGGAGTTCCCGCCGACTGACATTAGCGAAACTTTATCGTTTCTGACCAATGCTACGCAGACGTGCAACGCACCAGATCTGAAGCAGGGCCGGATGATGCCACACTCGTTTGAATCCATTCTGGAGAGCCTGCCTCAGGGCATTGTCCTCCTTGATCCTGCCAGCGCGGTAACGGCTTTCAATTCCCGCACTCTTGATATTCTCGGTCTTCCGGAAGGCGCCATCCGCAAGGGAATGGCTATCGACGGATTGCTGGGCGCCGACTGCCGTGCGGTGGCATCCCGGCGATCGGCGATCGGCAAACCGCATACGTCGCAGTTCGCACTTTCCGACGGACGGATGATCTCACTGACCTGCGCGCCATCGAAGGATGGAGGCTGGATCCTCAGCTATGAGGACATCTCGACGCTCATTCGCGTCGAAGACAGCCTGGCCGAACAACATCGCCGGTTCGACGCAGCCCTCAGCAACATGCCGCATGGGCTGTGCATGTTCGATTCGCTCAAGAACCTGATATTGTGCAACCCCTCCTACGCGCGGATGTACAATCTGCCCGACCTGCTGACGCAACCGGGGACGCCACTCGTGGATATCCTGGCCTATCGCAGCCGGGAGGGAAATGGCCCGGCCGATACCGCTACCTATTTTGATGTCGTTTTCGAAGCGACGGCCCGCGGTGCGGTAGCCAGCCAGAACATCGTGCTCACCGATGGGCGGGTTATCAAGATCACCCACAATCCGATGCAAAACGGTGGATACGTCGCCACCCATGAAGACGTCACCAAGACCGTGCGCCTTGCCGAAGAGCTGCGCCGGCATCACGATCAGCTCGAAGCGACGGTGAAGAGCCGCACGGCGGAAGTCGAGCGGCAAGCGCGGGAACTCGAACGCATGCTCACGCAGGAGCGGAACATCAACGAATTGCAGCGGCAGTTCGTGGCGATGGCATCCCATGAATTCAGGACCCCGCTTGCCATCATCGACGCCGCTGCCCAGCGGCTGCTGCGTAAACGAGGGGCGGTCGAACCCGAATTTCTCAGCGACAAGGTCGATCAGATCCGCGCATCGGTGAACCGGATTGTCGATCTCATGGAGAGCATCCTGTCAGCCGGACGCCTCGATACCGGCAAGATCGATATCAGCTACACCGCTTGCGCATTGAGATCATTGATAAGAACCTGTTGCGAGCGGCAGTCGACGATCGCAAAGACGCACAGCTTTGCTTTGGACATAGATGGGCTTCCCGAGTTCATCGATGGCGATCCCCGCACTTTGGCGCAGGTCTTTACCAACCTGCTTTCCAATGCCGTCAAATACGCGCCTGGAACCTCCGAAATTCGCGTCACGGCATGGGCAGAGACAGGAAACGTCAAAGTTTCGGTCAGCGATGACGGCGTGGGGATCGATCCGGAAGACGTGCCCCGGCTGTTCCAGCGCTATTTTCGTGCCCGGACGTCGACCGGGATTGCCGGAACGGGTATCGGCCTCAACCTGGTGAAGCAGATCGTCGAGTTGCACGATGGCTCGATAGAGGTTCGAAGCGCAAAAGGATGCGGGTCGACATTCACCGTAACCCTTCCCATCAAGAGAAGCGGTAACGCTTCCGCGACCAATGACGCGGCCTGACGTTTCAGGATTGCTGTCCGCCATATCTACCCTATCCTTCTCGCAATAGAGGAGGATCACGCCATGGCTTTCATTCACACCCCCAATGCATCCGCCAGCGAGAAGACGACGTCGATGTATGCGTCGGCCGAGGCGAATTATGGATATCTGCCGAACATGTACCGGGCCTTCGGCCACCGGCCGGAGGTGATGGAGAGCTGGGCGGCGCTGCTTTCGAGCATTCGCAGCCATATGAGCCTCAGGCGTTATGAACTGGTGACGCTGGCGGCAGCCAAGGAGCTGAAATCCTCCTATTGCATGCTGGCGCACGGCTCGGTGCTGCTGCGCGAGGGTTTCACCAGCGACGGGCTCACGGCAGTTGTCAACGAGACGGAGAAGGCGCCGATCGATGCCGGCGAACGCGCGATCATGGCCTTTGCCGCCAAAGTGGCGCGCGATGCGACGTCGGTCACCCAGCAGGATATAGACGGGCTGAAAAAACACGGACTGAGCGATGCCGATGTCTTCGACGTCACGGCTGCGGCCGCGGCCCGGTGTTTCTTCTCGAAAATGCTGGATGCGCTGGGCGCTGCACCCGACCACGCCTATATCGAGCGGCTGGAGCCGAATGTGCGAAAGACACTCAGCGTCGGCCGGGAGGTGGAGCGGCCTCTGGCGCCCTCACCGTCTCGTGGCACATCGCAATGATGCGATGACCGAGGGCGCCTGCTCCTGCGGCCCCCTGTTCCCCTGCGGCCCTACTCCTGTGGTTTGTCCGCAAAATGCCGGATCGCAAATTCGGCGATGTTCTGGCTCGATCGGTCGGCATCGTCGAGCAGCGAGGGAAACAGCTGCCATTGATGCGGCATTCCCGGCCAGACCTCGGTGGTGACGTCCACTCCCGCTTGGCGCGCCTTGTCGGCGAGCCGCAGCGTATCGTCCAGCAGGACTTCGCCGGAACCGACCTGCAGCAGCAGCGGCGGAAAGCCGGTCATGTCGGCATAGAACGGCGAGGCCTGAGGATCGGTCGGAGACCGGGTGCGGAGATAGGTCTTGCGCAAGGTCTCGATCCAGTCCTTGCCGACCAGCGGATCGCTTTCGGCATTCGATGTCATCGATCCGCCCGTCGCGGCAAGATCGGTAATGGGGCTGAGCGCAATCACAGCCGCCGGCAACGGCTTTGCGACCTGCATCTGCCGCAGCACCGTCTCGATCGCGATATTGCCGCCGGCGCCGTCTCCGGCGACGATGATGTTCTCGCTCCGATAGCCGTTGTCGAGAAGCCAGCGATAGGCGGTCAGCGCGTCGTTGATCTGCGCGGGATAGCCATATTCAGGCATCAGCCGATAATCGACGAGAAGAACGTCGCTCGATGCGGCCTTGGCGAGCGAGCCGGCAATCAGGCTGTGCGTGCGGATGGAGCCGCTGGAAAAGCCGCCGCCATGGATATAGAGGATCACCCTTTGGCCGATCGGGTGATGAAGTCGGGCGGGCCACATCAGTTCGGCATCGACGCCGTCGGCATCGACCTGCCGGACCTGGATGCGCGTCGGTCCCGGCGTCGTCTCCATCAGCGTTCTGAAGGCCGTCCGCCGCTGCTGCAGGCTGTCGGCGCCGGCAAAGTGTTTCTTCCAAAGGCTGACGAGTTTTTCGACCTGCTCACGCGAGGCCTGGCTTTGCGGCCCAATGTCCTGCGCAGACACGCCGGATGCCAGCAACGCCATCGCAGTAAGCGCAGGCAACAGACATCCGAGCCGCCTTGCGAGCCTTCGATTACCGGCAGACAAAATCCGATTGTTCATCAACCTCTCCCGATGATGCGGGTCACGGCAGCATCATTGGCCAGTTCGCCCATGGGAGTCAAAAGGGTGACGGATGCCAATCCCGACCTTTTTTACTCCGCTCTTATCGCGTCGATAACAGCCCTGAAACCCGCCGACATATGGCGGCGGCTCGGATAGTAGAGATAGAGCGGTTCCTCCGGCTGACACCAGTCGTCCAGCACCTGGATCAGTTCGCCGCCGGCGACCGCCTTCTCCACGCGCGGCTCCCAGATATAGGCAAGGCCAACACCGCTAAGTGCTGCCTGCATCATCAGCTCGTGATCGTCGAGCGACAGCGGCCCGGTCGGCTGAAAGCTCACGGTCTGGCCATCCTTCTCGAACTCCCAGGCATAGCGCGCACCTGATGGAAACATGTTCTGGATGCAGAGATGGCGCTTGAGCTCATGCGGTGTCGCCGGTTTCGGCCGGGTCTCGAAATAGGCGGGCGAACCGACGACGACCAGGCGGATGCGCGGCTTGATGCGCAGCGCGATCATGCCCTCGGTGACGCGCTCGCCGAAGCGGATGCCGGCATCAAACCCCTCCTCGACGATATCGACCAGCCTGTCTGTCGCGTTGATCTCCAGCTGCAAATTGGGGTTCTTTGTCAACAGCGGACCGATGATGCGGCCGATGACGAAGGGGCCGATCGAATTCGGCACGTTGATCCGCACCTTGCCGAAGGGCGTGTCTCGGTAGCGGTTCAGCGCATCGAGCGCTGCCGCCATCTCGCCGAAGGCCGGGTCAAGATGCGAGATCAACAGTTCGCCGGCCTCCGTCAGCGAGACGCTGCGCGTCGTGCGGTTGAGCAGGCGGATGCCGATCCGGTCTTCGAGATTGAGCACGGCATGGCTGACCGCGGACGCAGTGACGCCCCGCTCCTCGCCTGCCTTGCGAAAGCTCTTGTGCCGCGCGACGGCGGCGAAAGCCGCGAGTTCGGACAGTTCGGTGGCGCGCATTGCTGAAATAAGCTCATCATAGTTTCAAGAATAACAAATCTTATACAGCAACGAATTTTCAGTCAAATTCACCTCGTCGGCACAGAGATGCCACCGCCAACCGAATAGTTCGAAAGGAATTCGTCATGAAAGTCTGGTTCATCACTGGTGCATCCCGCGGCTTCGGCGCGCTGATGACCAAAGAAGCCCTCGCATCAGGCGATGCCGTCATCGCCACCGCCCGCAACCCGAAGACCGTGACCGAGCAGTTGGGCGACCACCCGAACCTGCTTGCCGTCGCCCTCGACGTCACCAACGAGGCGCAGGCGAAAGAGGCTGCGGCTGCCGGCATCGCCCGCTTCGGCCGCATCGATATTCTCGCCAACAATGCCGGCTACGGCCTGCTTGGCGCTGTCGAGGAAGCCACGGCCGAAGAGATCGAGAGGCTCTATGCCACCAACGTCTTCGGTCTGCTGAAGGTGACGCGCGCAGTGCTGCCCCATATGCGCCGCCAGCGCTCCGGCCACATCCTGAACTTTTCCTCAATTGGCGGTTATTTCGGCTATCCCGGCTGGGGCGTCTACGGCTCGACGAAGTTCGCCGTCGAAGGCTTGTCCGAATCGATGGCCGCCGAACTCGAACCTTTCGGCATCAAGGTGACGATCGTCGAGCCTGGCTTCTTCCGCACCGACTTCCTCGCCGACACGTCGCTGGCGGTCAGCCCGGCCTCCATCGCCGATTACGAAGGCACGCCGGCCGGCAACATGCGCAGCTTCGCTGTTGATGCCAACCATACCCAGCCCGGCGATCCCGCCAAGCTTGCCGCCGGCATCATGACGCTCGCCAATTCGCCCAATCCGCCGCTGCGCATGCCGTTCGGCAGCGATACGGTGGCCGTCATCGAGGATCAGCACGCCAGCGTCGAAAAGGAACTTGCCGCCTGGCGCCAGCTCGCTTTGTCCACGGATTTTCCAAGCGAGGCAACGGGCTCGGCCTGAAGACCAAGGTGGGGCAGCCGTTGCCTCCCGAATCTCCGGGATGCGGCGGCTGCGCGCCGTGAGTGCAGGAAAGTGCAGCATGCGGCAAATTAGCGTTCGCCTCGCGTATGGAATGGCCTAGATCTAGGTTCGATCACCACCATGAAGAGGCGAGCATGTCCATCAAGTCCATCTGCATCTATGGCGCCGGGGCGCTCGGCGGCGCTATCGCCGTCAAGCTTGCAAGCCACGCCGAAAACGACGCCATCATCTCCGTCGTCGTGCGTGGAGCCCATCTCGACGCCATCCGCGACAATGGTCTCAGCCTGCGCGAAGCCGGTGCGGAAAGGCCGCTCAATGTCCGCCTCACCGCAACCGACGATCCCAGGACATTGCCGCCGCAGGATCTCGTCATCACCGGCCTCAAGGGGCATCAGCTGGCACCCGCTGCCGAAGGTATTGCAGGCCTCCTCAAGGAAGGCACCCGCGTCGTCATGATCCTCAACGGCATTCCGTGGTGGTATTTTCACCGCGATATCCAGAGCCGGCATGCCGAGCTGCAGTTCGACGAGCTCGATCCCGGCGGCAGGCTTTGGCGACTGATCGGGCCGGAACGGGTGATCGGCTGCGTCGCTTATCAAGGGGCAGAGGTCATCTATCCCGGCGAGATCCAGCTTGCCAACAACGGCCGCTTCGTGCTCGGCGAGCCCTCAGGCGAGATGTCGGCCGATCTCAAGGCGATCGCCGCGGTGCTGACCGACGCCGGCCTCAACATCACGACGACGGCTGTTATCCGTGACGAGATCTGGAGCAAGTTGATGGGCAATACCGCCTTCAACCCGATCAGCGCGCTGACCAGGGCGCTGATGACCGACATCATGGCGGATCCGGCACTTTCGACCACAGTCGGCAAGGTGATGAACGAGGTCCGCGCCGTCGGCGAGGCCTTGGGCGCGCGTTTCAGCATGACCGTCGAGCAGCGGCTCGAGCAATCGCGCCATATCGGCGCCGTGCGCACATCGATGCTGCAGGATCTGATCGGCGGCAAGGCGCTCGAAATCACGCCGCTGGTCGGCATGGTGGTGGCGCTCGGACGCCTGAGTGCCGTTCCGACCCCAGTCTCGGAAACGATCCTGGCGCTGGTGACACAATTGGATCGGGAAAACCAGCGCGACCGCTGACTGCGGAGAAAAAGAAAGGCCGGGAGAAACCCGGCCGCCTTGACTTACTTTCCGACCTGCTCGGCCCAATTCGGCGCCTTGCCGCCGCCATCGAGGAAGGTCATTGCCATATTCGCCATGAGGGGAGAGGCGAAGGTCTCGTAATGGGTGAGATCGGGCAGGATCGCCAGCCGGTTCTTCGACATGTTTTCCCGCATCCAGCCCGCATCGCGCAGACCGCCGCCGAGCTTGTGATAGAAGTCGACCATATGCTCGGGGCGGATCATGTCGGCATCGCCATAGATCAGCATGACCGGCATGGTGAGCTTCGCGACCGCATCGCTGTAGTCGGCGGGTTCACGCATCAGCGCGCCCATGGCGTCGAGCAGCTTCGGAAATTCAGAAACATCAGGCGCCACCGCCTTGTAGGAGAGGAACATCGGCGTGTCCTTCATCATCTCGGCCATGCCGGCGCCGACGGCCGCCTGCTGCGGCAGCATCTCCGGGAAGAAGCCGTTCTGCGCATAGGGTGCAGAGAGTATCACCAGCCGGCGCACCTGGTCGGGCGCGTTCGCCGCCATGTTCAGCGCCACCCCGCCGCCAAAGGAATAACCGAAGACGTCGAGTTTGTCGTAACCGAGCTGCTTCACCAGGATCGCGAGATCGGCGCCGATCGCCGGAAGCTCGATCGGCCGCTTGCCGAGCGGCGTGCGGCCATGGCCCTGCAGGTCGACGGCGATCACCTGGCGGTGGTCGGTGAAGATGGGCATGACCGGCGCGAACATCTCGATCTGCCCGAGGCCGCCGTGAAGGAGCAGCAACGGTTCGCCCTCCCCGCGGATCTCGTAGTAATAATCGATGCCGTTGACCGGCACGCTTCCCTTCCTGACCATCGGCGCTACGGCCTTATTGTCCTCGATGACAGGCCTTCCACTTTCAGCACCTGACATATCGGGTGCGGCCAGGAATGCGGCAGCCGTTGCGATCATCGAAATCAGCGTCATCTTCGACATGTCCTTGCTCCCATGTTTGCTTCGATATCGCAAGGACGGCGGCGATCATGCGTTTCCGACACCGCGCTTCGAAATTTCTGCCATCGGCCTTTATGCCATTTCTATATTTTCGCCCCTCTCTCCGAATGGATTTCCTATCGCAAGCGGCAGTAGCCTTTCGCCATCACTGCAAAGGTCAAAAAGCCATGCGAAATCTCATGTCCTCCGGTTTCCGGCCTCTTCGCCCCTACAGGATCACGCGCGGCAGCCGGCAGATGCGCGAGAGGCGCACCGCCCAGGCGTTCATCGTCTTCGGCGTGGTGCTCGCCTGTGTCGAGCTCTACGTCATTTTCGGCTGGCTCTGAGGCGGAGCGCGAAGACGTGAGCTGAAAGGCCAATTCCAACTTTTCCTTAACCGGCATGCTGGTAAAATCCTGGCGCAGAGACTTCAGACGCCGCGAGACCGATGCCGAAACCGAATTTCCGCTTCACCCATTACGATCTCAAGGAACAACGCGCCGGATCGATCATCGAGGTGTCGTTGAATGCGGTGAACAATGTCCGGCTGATGACGTCACCGAATTTTCAGCGGTTCACCGAGGTTCTCGATTTCAAATATATCGGCGGCGTAGCGCGCAAATCGCCGATCAGGATCGCCGTGCCGGAAAGCGGCCACTGGCATGTCGTCGTCGACATGGAGGGCCATCACGGGCTTGCGGAATCCGCCGTCAAGGTGATCGCGGCGCCCGCAAATCAGAAGATGCCGCGGCCCTCCTGAATTTTACAGCACCCACGCATCTTTCGGACGCGCAAAAGCAAGCGCTGAAGCTGCTCTGTCGAAAAACCGTGATCACGAGACGCCCAATCCTGCCGATCGTTGATTGCGATCAATGAATCAGACCGCGACGTCGGTCACAGTTCTGTGGTCGCGAGGCTTACCCCGCGCCGCCAGTTGCAAGTCGGCTCCTCATTCATGCTCTGCTAGAGAGTGAGGAACAGCGGGCCATGATCTTCATCACCTGGGGGCAGTCCATGACTTCGAGCCCGATCGGTCGTATCACCAATATCATCGATCCCGGCGATGCGCTCGGTGAGGTCCTTTTCGGATTGATCATGGCGCTAACATTTACGGTAGGTTCAAGGCTCGTTTTTGAGGATGAAGGGTTAGATGTCCACGAGTTGATCGTCGCAACAATCGGATGCAACGTCGCTTGGGGGATCATTGATGCCGTGTTGTTCATTCTGGGTACGACGTTTTACAAGAGCAGACGGCTGCGCCTTTTTCGGCAAATTAAAGCCGCCAGAAGCGAAGCTGCGGCGCTTGAGATGCTCGCGAAAGAATTCCCGATCGAAGAAGCACCGTTTTCTGCAAAGGCCGGGGACGCGGACACGCTCTATCGATCACTCCTGACGCTTGCATCTCGGGCCGATCCTGTGACGGTGTCCCTATCGAAAGGTGATCTCTGTGCCGCCATCGCGGTCTTCTTTCTGGTCTCCATCACCTCCATTCCGGCAGTGACCCCTTTCCTTCTCATCGACAGCGCGCACTTAGCTCTGAGAGTCAGCAACCTGTTTCTCATCATGCTGCTGTTTGTGACGGGCTATGCGTGGGCGAGATTTTCGGGAGGCAGGCCTTTTCGCGCAGGGATGACGATGACTTCTCTCGGGTTGCTTCTGGTTGCAATAGCGATCGCTCTTGGCGGGTGAGCCCCTTCGCCAACCCAACAGGCATAAACCCGTCAGCGCGGATTGCGCTCCTTGCGAAGTTTCGCCCACCATTCCAGCCGCTTGCGGATGTCGCGCTCGAAACCGCGCTCCGGCGGATCGTAGAAGGTCTGGCGGCCCATCTTCTCCGGGAAATAATCTTGACCGGAAAAGGCATCCGGCTCGTCGTGATCGTAACGATAGCCCTCGCCGTAACCTTCGCCCTTCATCAGCTTGGTCGGCGCATTGAGGATATGTTTCGGCGGCAGCAGCGAACCGTTCTGTTTTGCCGCCTGGCTGGCCGCCTTGAAGGCGGTGTAGACGGCATTCGACTTCGGCGCGGTGGCGAGATAGATGCAGGCTTGCGCCAGCGCCAGTTCGCCTTCCGGCGAGCCGAGATAATCGTAGGCATCCTTGGCGGCATTGCAGATCACCAGCGCCTGCGGATCGGCAAGACCGATATCCTCCACCGCCATGCGCACCAGCCGCCGGCCGAGATAGAGCGGGTCTTCGCCGGCATCGAACATGCGGGCGAGATAATAGAGCGCGGCATCGGGATCCGAGCCGCGCACGGATTTATGCAGCGCCGAGATCAGATTGTAGTGCCCGTCCTGCGCCTTGTCGTAGACTGGGGCACGGCGCTGGACGATGCGCGTCAGGCCCTCGGTATCGAAGCTCTCGCCCTCGCGCGCGGCGCGCCAGACCTCTTCGGCGAGCGTCAGCACCGCCCGGCCATCACCGTCGGCCATGCGGATCAGGCTGGCGCGCGCCTCCTCGGTCAGCGGCAGCGGCTTCTGCTCGATCGCCTCGGCGCGCTTCAGCAGTTCCTCCAGGCTCTCCTCGTCATGCGACTTGAAGGTGAGGACACGGGCCCGCGACAAGAGAGCGGCGTTGAGCTCGAAGGACGGGTTCTCGGTGGTGGCGCCGACGAGGATGACGGTGCCGTCCTCCATGACCGGCAGGAAACTGTCCTGCTGGGCACGATTGAAACGATGGATCTCATCGACGAAGAGCAGCGTCTGACGGCCGTCCATGCGCCGCAGGCGGGCTGTCTCGAACACCTTCTTCAGATCGGCGACGCCGGAAAAGATCGCCGATATCTGCTCGAAGGCCAGCCCGGCCTCGCCCGAAAGCAGCCGCGCCACCGTCGTCTTGCCGGTGCCTGGCGGCCCCCAAAAGATCATCGAGCCGAGCGAGCCGCTTTCGATCATCCTTTTCAGCACGCCATCCTCACCGGTCAGGTGTTCCTGACCGGTGACATCGGCAAGCGTCTTCGGCCGCAGCCGGTCGGCAAGCGGCCGCCTGGCGGCGACCTCCTCCGGAACACGCGGCGCGAAGAGATCGTTGCTCATCGGAAAAACTGCCGGATGCGCTGGCCGTCGCGCTCGATTTCCACTCGCCAGAGGCCGGGGTCGCTATCGGCGATCTCGGACAGTTCGCTGGTCGACTTCACATCCGTGCCGTTGATCGAGACGATGATATCCTTCGGCTCGAAGCCCAAACGGGCGGCAGGCGAAGCCTCTTTCACCTCGGAGACGACGACGCCTGCCGATTCCGGCGGCATGCGCAACTCGTCGGCAACCCGCGGCGACAGGTTCTCGACGACGGCGCCGGTAAACGGCGTGTGGCCGCCGATCGTGCGCTGGTCGCGCGGCGAGGTCTCCGGGGCGCGGTCGAGCGTCAGCGGCAATTGCTCCTCGCGGCCGTTCTCGACGACGGTGAGCTTGACCGATTTGCCGAGACCGGCCGTCGTCAGCCGGTAGAGCAGTGCATCGGGATGTTCGACAGAAATGCCGTCGACGGCGGTGACGATTTCCCCGGCCTTCAGCCCGGCCTTGGCCGCCGGCCCGCCTTCCGAGACCTTGACGACGAGCGCGCCGCGCGCCTTGTTCAGCCCGAGCGCTTCAGCCACCTCAGAGGTCACGGCATCGAAACTGGCGCCGACATAGGGCCGCTCGAAGGATTTGACGCCGGCATCGGCCGAGGCGAGGAAGACCTTGACGAGATTGGCGGGGATGGCGAAGCCGATACCGTTCGAGCCGCCGCCGCGGGAGAAGATCGCCGTATTGATGCCGATCAGCTCGCCCTTCATGTTCATCAAGGCGCCGCCGGAATTGCCGGGATTGATCGAGGCATCGGTCTGGATGAAGAAGCCGAACTCGTTCCTGACCACCTGGTTGCGGGCCAGTGCCGAGACGATACCGCTCGTCACCGTCTGGCCGACGCCGAAGGGGTTGCCGATCGCCAGCACGAGATCGCCGACCTCGACCGAATCGGAATTGCCGATCGGCAATGTCGGGAAGCTTTCCTTGGTATCGATCCTCAGGACGGCAAGATCGACGCGGTCGTCGCGCAGCACCACCTTGCAAGGGAATTCGCGGCCATCCGACAGCGCGATCTTGATGTCGTCGGCGCCTTCGACGACGTGATTGTTGGTGACGACAGTGCCGTTCGCCTCAACGATGACGCCGGAACCAAGCGAGGACTGCTTTTCCGAACGGTTCGGCATCTGCTGGCCGAAAAACTGCTCGAAGAAAGGATCGCCGGCAAAGGGCGACTGCCGCTGGACGATCTTTTCCGCATAGACATTGACGACGGCGCCTGACGTTTGTTTGACGAGCGGCGCGAAGGAGAGCTGCATCTGCATCTGGCTCTCGGGGACGGTCTTTGCAGTCTGCGCATCGGCCGCGGCCGGCAGAATGAGCATGAGAGCGAAGAGCGAGACGGACGCGCGCTTGAACAGGCCTTGCATGGGTATCCCTTTTGAATCCTCTTGAGGAACGTTTTAGAGCATGATGCCGAAAAATGTGAGCGGTTTTCGGACGACATCATGCTCTAACTATTTAATTGCGAACAGGATTCAGATTTTAGGCCGGCCGGCCTAAAATCGTCCCGTTCTGCGGCCCGACGCTAGAAAGGAAAGAGGGCGGAAGCATGGAAGAATAAGGCAAGAGGACGCCTCGGAAACCGGTTGAAGTCATTGTGAATTTGATTCAGGAAGATTGGCCATGCAACTGATATCGAAAGCCAAACTCTGGGCGAAGTCACTGAAGCGTGACATCGTGGCCCTTTGGTTTGCCGCTCGCGATCCACGCGTGCCCTGGCATGCCAAAACGGTGGCCGGCACTGTTGCCGCCTACGCGCTGTCGCCGATCGATCTCATCCCCGATTTCATTCCCGTGCTCGGCTATCTCGACGATCTCCTGATCGTGCCGCTCGGCATCATGCTGGCTATCCGGCTCGTGCCGGTGGAGGTGATGATCGAGCTCCGCACGGAGGCGGCCAAGCGCATCGAGCGCCCCTCCAGTCGTCTCGGAATGATCTTCATCCTTGCCGTCTGGCTCGCCTGCATCATCTTCCTGGCTCTGGCACTCAGCAGGCTCGCCTGAACGGCACCAACGGGAACATATGCATGATGATGACAAGAATGATGACGGCAGCCTTCGGCTTTGCGACCCTGCTCCTCGCATCGCCCGTGGCACAGGCGGCCAGTTTCGATTGCGACGCGAAAGAATTGAAGCCGGATGAAAAGGCGATCTGCGACAACCGCGCGCTCAACGATGCCGACGTGCAGATGGTGACGACCTTCGATCTGCTCTCCGGCCTGCTGGCGATGGGCTCGCGCGGCACGCTGCAGGACGAACAGACGGCCTGGCTGAAGAAACGGCAGGAATGCGGGGCAGATGCGACCTGCATCAAGGCTGCTTATGACGAGCGGCTGAAGCAACTCGGCGAGACCTATAAAAACATCAACCGGCCGCTGTGAAAGCGACCGGTTGGTAGAGCCGCTGACCTTTAATCAGCAGGTAATCGGTTGAGATGCCTCAACGGGCGTTCAGATCGCGCACGGCGCCGCGATCGGCGCTCGTTGCGAAGGCGGCGTAGGCCTTCAACGCGGTCGTGACGTTGCGCTTGCGGACTTCGACCGGGTACCAACCCTTGGCGTCCTGATCGGCGCGGCGGGCGGCAAGTTCGGTTTCGCTGACGCGCAGGCTGATCGTACGGTTGGGGATGTCGATGTCGATCATGTCGCCTTCACGCACCAGGCCGATGATGCCGCCATTGGCCGCTTCCGGTGAGACATGGCCGATCGACAGGCCGGAGGTGCCGCCGGAGAAGCGGCCGTCGGTGATGAGGGCGCAGGCCTTGCCGAGGCCCTTCGACTTCAGATAGCTCGTTGGATAGAGCATTTCCTGCATGCCGGGGCCGCCCTTCGGGCCTTCATAGCGGATGACGACGACGTCGCCTGATTTGACCTCGTTGGAAAGGATCGCCTTGACGGAGGCATCCTGGCTTTCGAAGACGCGGGCGGGGCCGGAGAATTTCAGGATCGATTCATCGACGCCGGCCGTCTTGACGATGCAGCCGTCGATCGCAAGGTTGCCCTTGAGCACGGCGAGGCCACCATCTTTCGAGAAGGGATGTTCGACCGAACGGATGACGCCGTTCTGGCGATCGGTGTCGAGCTCGTCCCAGCGGGCCTCCTGGCTGAAGGCGACCTGGGTCGGGATGCCGCCCGGAGCGGCGCGATAGAATTTGCGGACAGTTTCGCTGTTGGTGCGGGTGATATCCCAGCGATCGATCGCATCGCCCAGCGTCTCGGCATGGACGGTCGGGCAATCGCGGTTCAAGAGACCGCCCTTGTCGAGCTCGCCGAGGATCGACATGATGCCGCCGGCGCGGTGGACGTCTTCCATATGCACATCGCTCTTGGCGGGCGCGACCTTCGACAGGCACGGCACGCGGCGCGACAGCGCGTCGATATCGGTCATGGTGAAATCGACCTCGCCTTCATGGGCGGCGGCAAGGATGTGCAGGACCGTATTGGTCGAGCCGCCCATGGCGATGTCGAGTGCCATGGCATTCTCGAAAGCCTGCTTGGAAGCGATCGTGCGCGGCAGCGCCTTGACGTCGTCCTGCTCGTAATAGCGGCGGGCGAGATCGACGATCAGATGGCCGGCCTCGACGAAGAGCCGCTTGCGGTCGGCGTGGGTGGCGAGCGTCGAGCCGTTGCCGGGCAACGACAGGCCGAGCGCTTCCGTCAGGCAGTTCATCGAATTGGCGGTGAACATGCCGGAGCAAGAGCCGCAAGTCGGACAGGCCGAGCGTTCGATGGTCTGGACGTCTTCGTCGCTGATCTTGTCGTCGGCCGCGGCGACCATGGCATCGACGAGGTCGAGCGCATGCGTCTTGCCGTGCAGCACAACCTTGCCGGCTTCCATCGGACCGCCGGAGACGAAGACTGTGGGAATGTTGAGGCGCAACGACGCCATCAGCATGCCGGGAGTGATCTTGTCGCAGTTGGAGATGCAGACCATGGCGTCGGCGCAATGGGCATTGACCATATATTCGACGCTGTCGGCGATGAGCTCACGCGAGGGCAGCGAATAGAGCATGCCGTCATGGCCCATGGCGATGCCGTCATCGACGGCGATGGTGTTGAATTCCTTGGCGACACCGCCGGCCGCTTCGATTTCCCGAGCAACGAGCTGGCCGAGGTCCTTCAGGTGCACGTGGCCGGGCACGAACTGGGTGAAGGAATTCACCACCGCGATGATCGGCTTGCCGAAATCCGAATCCTTCATGCCCGTGGCGCGCCAAAGGCCGCGGGCGCCCGCCATGTTGCGGCCATGGGTCGTGGTTCTGGAACGGTAAGCTGGCATCGGTGTCTTCCTCAACGTGGCGGAATTATCAGGCGAAGCGGGGCGGCATGGAGCCTGCAGGCCGGGCAAACGCTGCTTTTTGGAATTGTCCTAATCCAATCGACGGGGGCTGTCACTACCTGGAAGCTCAAATCCGGTACGCCATCGGCCAAGCGCCACAAGCCCATCGATCATATACGGTTCGGCGCGATGTTTCGTTACAGCCTATTCCATCACCGCCGAACACAAAAAATTGGCTTCCCGTCGGTAATATTCAAGGCTTAGACACTCATCCGAGTGTGCGGGTGGTTCGTTTAAGACTATATTTCACAGATCCGCCCAGGAGGTTTCGCCATGCCAAGCTATCGCCCACCGAAGATCGCGTCATCGGAGATAACACCGCGCCAGATCTATGTGCGGCGTCGTGAATTCCTCGGCGCGGCAGCGCTTGGCGCCGTGGCGCTCTACAGCGCCGGCAAGGCGAGTGCTGCGGCGCTTTCCGCCGTCCAGAGCAAGTATAAGGTCGACGAGAAGCCGACGCCGATCAAGGATGTCACGACCTACAACAACTTCTATGAGTTCGGCCTCGACAAGGGCGATCCCGCAGCTCTTTCCGGCGATTTCAAGCCGCTGCCCTGGACGGTCAAGGTCGACGGCATGGTCAACAAGCCCGGCACCTTCGACATCGAGGCGCTGATGAAGGAATTCCCGATCGAGGAACGAACCTACCGGATGCGCTGCGTCGAGGCCTGGTCAATGGTCATCCCGTGGGACGGTTTTCCGCTGGCATCGCTGCTCGACAAGGTGGAACCGCTCGGCAGCGCCAAATACGTCGCCTTCGAAACCGTCGTGCGGCCGGAAGAAATGCCGGGGCAGAAGGGCTTCTTCCAGTCGCTCGACTGGCCCTATGTCGAAGGTTTGCGCCTCGACGAAGCGCGCCATCCGCTGACGCTGCTTGCCGTCGGGCTCTATGGCGAAACGCTGCCGAACCAGAACGGCGCGCCGATCCGCCTCGTCGTGCCGTGGAAATACGGTTTCAAGGGCATCAAATCGATCGTCAAGATCACGCTCACCGACCAGCAGCCTAAGAATACCTGGCAGGTGACCAATCCGCAGGAATACGGCTTCTACGCCAACGTCAACCCTGATGTCGATCATCCGCGCTGGAGCCAGGCGAGCGAGCGGCGCATCGGTGAAAGCGGCTTCTTCGGTGCGAGCCGCCATCCCACCCTGCCCTTCAACGGCTATGCCGACGAGGTGGCGGGTCTTTATGCCGGCATGGATCTGAAGGCGAATTTCTGATGGCGGAACTGTCGCTCGCCATCCCCAAGCGCTGGCAACCCGCCTCCGTCTGGCTGCTCTACGTCGTCGGGCTGGTGCCTGCGGCCTGGACTTTCTATCTCGGCGCGACCGATCAGCTCGGCGCCGATCCAGTCAAGACCTTCGAGCTCTTCCTCGGCATCTGGACGATCCGCTTCCTGATCGCAACACTTGCCGTGTCCCCGGCCCGCGAGCTCTTCGGCTGGAATTATCTGCGCTATCGCCGCGCGCTGGGCCTGCTGACCTTCTACTACGCGCTAATGCATTTCACCGTCTACATGGTGCTCGACCAGGCCATGGATATCTCTGCCGTCATCAACGACGTGCTGAAGCGCCCCTTCATCATGTTCGGCATGGCAGCCCTTGCCATGCTCATTCCGCTGGCGCTGACATCCAATAATTTCTCGATCCGCCGCCTCGGCAAGAACTGGATCTGGCTGCATCGCCTGATCTACATCATCGCCGCCAGCGGAGCGCTGCATTTCGCGCTCTCGACCAAGATCCTCGACCTCGAGCAATATATCTATGTCGGGCTGATCATCGCGCTCATCCTCTACCGCTCCTACCGGCCGATCGCACGCAACAGGAAGAAGGGCCACGGACGGGCGCGCAATCGCGCAGTGGCGTCAGCTTCGTGAGGCGCAAACGACCGCCGAGGACGCTTCACCGACGGGCGGGATCGAAGGCGCAGGCTGCGGCGATGCCGATGGCATAAGCCAGCATATTCCAAAACGAAAATATCCGGCCAAGCAACAGGGCGCCCGCCGTGGTCAGCCGAAAGGCGTCGAGCCAGGGCGCATGATAGAGGCGGAACAGTTCCACGGAGATCGCGATGAGCAGCGCTGTGACGGCAATGACCGCCCGCCGTGACCTTGCGGCTATGAGTGACACCAGCAGATAGACCATCGCGCCCCAGAGCGCCGATCCGCCATATTTGACGACGACGAAGGGCAGATCGGCCGCATAGCCAAAGCGCCGGAGCGCCAGCCCGAGGACGATGACAAGAAGCAGGGCTGCGAGACGCAGGAACTGCGCTCGAGAGCGAGTTTGAATAATTGCGCGCAATGACCTGTCCTATCTCAATTTCCGCCGGTTGGACGGCCGAGGTGCAGATATCGAATTATCAAGCGAAGGCTGTCCGCCGGCGCACAAACAAAAACAGCCGGGCTTTGCAGCCCGGCTGTCTTGTTTCCGCCGAAGCGGAAGATTAAGCGGCGACGGCCTGTTCTTCGGCAGCGACGCGGGCCTTGTCGGCTGCGCCCTTGGCGAAGGTGTCGCGATCAACGAATTCGACAACGGCCATGGCGGCATTGTCGCCCTGGCGGAAGCCGGCCTTCATGATGCGCAGGTAGCCGCCGTTGCGGGTGGCGTAACGCGTTGCGATCGTGTCGAACAGCTTCGAAACGACGGCAGCATCGCGGATCTGCGAGATCGCCTGGCGGCGAGCATGCAGGTCGCCGCGCTTGCCGAGCGTGACGAGCTTCTCGACGATCGGACGGATTTCCTTGGCCTTCGGCAGGGTCGTGACGATCTGCTCGTGGGTAATCAGCGAAGCCGCCATGTTGGCGAACATCGCCTTGCGGTGGCTTGCAGTTCTATTCAGCTTGCGGCCGGCTTTACCATGGCGCATTGCTATTCTCCTTTAATGCAGGTGCCCTTACGCTAAATGGGCCTGCCGTTTCCTGGCACATGCAGGCGATCGGCCTGCTGTTTGACGGGGAAAGGCAGCCGAAAGAGCCTGCCTTTTGTTTTCTCAGTATTGGTCTTCGTAACGCTTGGCGAGATCTTCGATGTTCTCGGGCGGCCATGCCGGCACTTCCATGCCGAGGTGCAGGCCCATGGAAGCGAGAACTTCCTTGATTTCGTTCAGCGACTTGCGACCAAAATTCGGCGTGCGGAGCATTTCTGCTTCGGTCTTCTGAATGAGGTCGCCGATGTAGACGATGTTGTCGTTCTTCAGGCAGTTTGCCGAACGGACCGACAGTTCGAGTTCGTCTACCTTCTTGAGGAGAGCCGGGTTGAAAGCGAGTTCGGTGACTGCTTCCTCCTCGGTTTCCTTCTGCGGCTCGTCGAAGTTGACGAAGACGCCAAGCTGATCCTGGAGAATGCGCGCCGCAAAAGCGACGGCGTCTTCGCCGGTGATCGAGCCATCGGTTTCGATGGTCATGTTCAGCTTGTCGTAGTCGAGAACCTGTCCTTCGCGGGTATTTTCAACCTTGTAGGACACCTTCTTGACCGGCGAGTAGAGGCTGTCGACCGGGATGAGACCGATCGGAGCATCTTCCGCACGATTGCGCTCGGCCGGAACGTAGCCCTTGCCGTTGTTGACGGTGAACTCCATGCGGATTTCGGCGCCCTCGTCGAGCGTGCAGATGACATGCTCGGGGTTGAGGATTTCGATATCGCCGACCGTCTGAATGTCGCCAGCCGTAACAACGCCCGGGCCCTGCTTGCGCACGACCATGCGCTTTGCGTCGTCGCCATCCATCTTGATGGCGATTTCCTTGATGTTGAGCACGATGTCCGTCACGTCTTCGCGGACGCCTGGAATCGAGGAGAATTCATGCAGCACGCCGTCGATCTGCACCGCCGTGACGGCAGCACCGCGCAGCGAGGAGAGCAGAACGCGACGCAGCGCGTTGCCGAGGGTGAGGCCGAAGCCGCGCTCCAGCGGTTCGGCAACGAGCGTCGCCCTGGTGCGCGAGCTCGAGGAGAACTCCACCTTGTTCGGCTTGATCAGTTCCTGCCAGTTCTTCTGAATCATGAGTTTGCCTTCCGTTCGTTGCCACCATCCAATCGTGGCAACCGAGCTTGAAAACCACCGGGAGCGCGCAGGCGCTCACCGGTGACGAGAGCGATGATCAGACGCGGCGCTTCTTGCGCGGACGGCAGCCATTGTGCGGGATCGGGGTCACGTCGCGGATGGACGTGATCATGAAACCTGCAGCCTGGAGCGCGCGCAGAGCCGATTCACGACCCGAACCCGGACCGCAGACTTCGACTTCCAGCGACTTCATGCCGTGTTCCTGGGCCTTCTTGGCGCAGTCTTCGGCAGCGATCTGGGCGGCGAACGGGGTCGACTTGCGCGAGCCCTTGAAGCCCTTTGCGCCAGCCGACGACCATGCGATCGCATTGCCCTGCGCGTCGGTGATGGTGATCATCGTGTTGTTGAAGGTCGAGTTGACGTGAGCGACACCCGACGAGATATTCTTGCGCTCGCGACGGCGAACGCGGACGGCTTCCTTAGCCATGGTATTCCTTTCGTTGATCTCTTCACCGCCGTAATGCCAGCGGCTACACCGGAACGGCGCCTATATGGTCCCGCTCCAAACTCAAAAGAGGCCGGCGCAGACCGCCAGCCTCCCTACCCCGGTTTCCCGGAAATTACTTCTTCTTACCAGCGATTGCCTTTGCCGGGCCCTTGCGGGTGCGGGCATTGGTGTGCGTGCGCTGGCCGCGGACCGGAAGGCCGCGGCGATGACGCAGGCCGCGGTAGCAGCCGAGGTCCATCAGGCGCTTGATGTTCATCGCGGTATCGCGACGAAGATCGCCTTCGACCTGATAGTCGCGGTCAATGGCTTCGCGGATCTGAAGGACTTCTGCGTCCGTCAGCTGATGCACACGACGTTCAGCCGGGATACCGACCTTCTCGACGATTTCCTGTGCGAATTTCGGACCGATCCCGTGAATGTAGGTCAGCGCAATAACAACGCGCTTCGCAGTCGGGATGTTGACGCCAGCGATACGTGCCACGCCTGTTCTCCTTGCATTCCAGTTGCCATCCGGCAAGTGGGCTTCGTTATGCGGTCTTTAGAACCGCCCGTTCAGATTTACGTCCGTAACATGTCAAAACGACCGCACCCGGACTTCCCTGGGAAATCCGCGCCGATCGCATGGAATGTCGCGAGTTGGCGCGGTGTTTAGCGGAATCACTGCTGAAAAGCAACCGTTCCGCCAAGTTTATTTTCAAAGCCTTAAAGCTTGGAAAGAATGCTTTCGACCTCGGCAGTCACCTGATCGATGTCCGCCATGCCGTCCACGGACTTGAGTTTGCCCTTGGCATGGTAATAACCGATCAGCGGCGAGGTTTCCTTGTAGTAGACCTGCAGCCGAGCCGTCATGGTCTCCGGATTGTCATCGGGACGGCGCTTGAAGTGCGTCGAACCGCACTTGTCGCACACGCCTTCGGCAGCCGGAACCTTATCGCTATCGTGATAGACGCTGCCGCACTGCGCGCAGGAATAACGACCGGCGACACGGCGGATCAGTTCGGCATCATCGACACGGAATTCGATGACGACGGACAGGCCGAGACCCTTTGCCCTCAGCATCGCCTCGGTGGCATCCGCCTGGACGAGCGTCCGCGGGAAACCGTCAAGAATGAAGCCATTGGCGCAATCGGGTTGATCGATTCGCTCGGAAACGATGGCGATGACGATCTCATCCGAGACGAGTTTGCCGGCGTCCATGACCGCCTTGGCGCGCTTGCCGACATCCGTACCGGCGTTGACCGCTGCACGCAGCATGTCTCCCGTGGAAAGCTGCGGAATGCCGTGCTTTTCCACGATCCGCTGGGCCTGGGTTCCCTTACCCGCGCCCGGCGGCCCCAAAAGGATAAGTCTCATCGCCCCCTCTTTCCTCCACGCAACTTCGATTTCTTGATCAGGCCTTCGTATTGCTGCGCGATCAGGTGACCCTGGATCTGTGCAACCGTATCAAGAGTTACGCTAACCACGATCAAAAGCGAAGTCCCACCAAGGGATAATGGGATGCCGGTTTGCGACACCAAGATCTCCGGAAGGATGCAGACGAAGACGAGATAGATCGCGCCGATCACCGTGATGCGGGTCAGCACGTAGTCGATATATTCGGCAGTGCGCTCGCCCGGACGGATGCCGGGAATGAAGCCGCCATGCTTCTTCAGATTGTCGGCCGTGTCCTTCGGATTGAAGACGATGGCCGTGTAGAAGAAGGCGAAGAAGGCGATCAGCGCCGCGTAGAGCACCATGTAGAGCGGCTGGCCGTGGCCCAGCGCCGCGACGATCGACGTCGCCCAGGAGGGCATAGCCGTGGTGTTGGCAAAGCCCGCAAGCGTTGCCGGCAGCAGCAGCAGCGAGGAGGCGAAGATCGCCGGGATGACGCCCGAGGTGTTGAGCTTCAGCGGCAGGTGCGAGGTATCGCCCTGGAACATGCGGTTGCCGACCTGGCGCTTCGGATACTGAATCAGCAGCCGGCGCTGCGCACGCTCGACGAAAACGATCACGCCGATGACGCCGATCGCCACAATGATGACGAGCAGGATGAGGAAGGTCGACAGCGCGCCGGTGCGGCCGAGCTCGAGCGTGCCGGCAAGGGCCGTCGGGAGACCGGCGGCGATGCCGGCGAAGATGATCAGCGAGATGCCGTTGCCGATGCCGCGCGAGGTGATCTGCTCGCCGAGCCACATCAGGAACATCGTGCCGCCGAGCAGCGTCAGAACGGTGGAAACACGGAAGAACCAGCCCGGATCGACGACGAGGCCCTGGCCGCTCTCAAGACCGGCGGCAATGCCGTAGGCCTGCAGCGCGCCGAGGATGACGGTGCCGTAGCGGGTATACTGGTTGATGATCTTGCGGCCCTGCTCGCCCTCCTTCTTGAGGTTTTCGAGCGCCGGCACGACCGAGGTCATGAGCTGCACGATGATCGAAGCAGAGATATAGGGCATGATGCCGAGCGCGAAGATCGCCATGCGCTGAACGGCGCCGCCCGAGAACATGTTGAAAAGGCCGAGAATGCCGCCTGCCTGGCCGCGGAAAGCCTGGGCATAGGCTTCGGGATTGAGGCCCGGAAGCGGAATATGGGTGCCGAGCCTGTAGACGAGGAGAGCTGCCAGTGTGAACCACAAGCGCTTCTTCAAATCCTCGGCTTTGGCAAAGGTCGAAAAATTGAGGTTGGATGCCAATTGTTCCGCTGCAGAAGCCATGCGTTTCTCCGCGCTACCAATTCCGGCGTCTCTGGGGGATAGGCCGGCCCCGGAATCAGTATGAAAATTATTCAAAACCGGGTTCAGAACGGATTGCAATGCAACCCCATGCCTCACCCTCGTTTTAGTCTTACCGGCATGACGCGGGCGCGCCAGCCAAGTTTTTGTGAGGCCCACATATGGGAGCAAAATCGCCCGGTGTGAAGCACCCCGGGCGATATATCATCAGATTATTATTCGGCTGCAGCCGGAGCCGAAAGCAGCGTCACGGTGCCGCCGGCCTTTTCGATCTTCTCGACGGCAGGCTTGGAGGCGCCTGCAACGACGATCGTCACCTTGGCCTTGAGCTCGCCATCGGCGAGAACGCGAACGCCGTCCTTGGGGCGACGGATGACGCCAGCGGCCTTGAGGGCAGCGGCATCAACGGTCGCCTTGGCGTCGAGCTTGCCGGCGTCGATTGCCGCCTGGATACGGCCGAGCGACACGACAACAAAATCGGAAGCGAAAATGTTGTTGAAGCCGCGCTTCGGCAGGCGACGATAGATCGGCATCTGGCCGCCTTCGAAGCCGTTGATGGCGACGCCCGAGCGGGACTTCTGACCCTTCACGCCGCGACCACCGGTCTTACCCGAGCCCGAGCCGATACCGCGGCCGAGACGCTTGCGGCTGTGGGTCGAGCCTTCGTTGTCCTTGATTTCATTCAGTTTCATGAGCGTTTCCTCCGTCTCACTTCTCGTCGACGACGCGAACGAGATGCTGGACAGCACGGATCATGCCACGAACCGAAGGAGTATCCTCCAGCGTGCGGCGACGGTGCATCTTGTTCAGTCCGAGACCGATCAGCGTGCGCTGCTGAACATCCGGACGGCGAATCGGGCTGCCGATCTGTTCGATCGTGACAGTCTTCGCTTCAGCTTTCTTGGTAGCCTTGGCCATCTGTCAAACTCCTCTTATTCTTCAGAGGCGTTGCCGGAGGCGCTACGACGAGCCTGCAGCGTTGCATACTTGATGCCGCGCTGAGCTGCGATGTCCTTCGGGTGAACCTGGTGCTTCAGAGCGTCGAAGGTGGCGCGAACCATGTTGTAGGGGTTCGACGAACCGGTCGACTTGGCGACGACGTCGTGCATGCCGAGCGTTTCGAATACGGCGCGCATCGGACCGCCGGCGATGATGCCGGTACCGACCTTGGCCGAACGCAGCAGAACCTTGCCGGCGCCATGGCGGCCATGGACGTCGTGATGCAGCGTACGGCCGTCACGCAGCGGTACGAAGATCAGTTCGCGCTTGGCGGCTTCGGTTGCCTTGCGGATGGCTTCCGGCACTTCACGTGCCTTGCCATGGCCGAAGCCGACGCGGCCCTTCTGGTCGCCGACGACGACGAGTGCTGCGAAACCAAAACGACGGCCGCCCTTGACGACCTTGGCGACGCGGTTGATCGCGACCAGCTTGTCGACGAATTCGCTATCGCGCTCTTCACGGCTCTGGCGGTCTTCCCGCTGCGGCCTTCTTTCCTGTGCCATTGTCCTCTTCCTTTTTCTTTTCCGGGTGCAATCGGCAAACACATGTGGACCGCATCAGCCTCCCCTTTCGGGAAGTGCCTGCGGTCCGGCGAAAATCCGGCCGGCGCTGAAAGCGTCCGGCCGGAAACTGATCAGAAGGTGAGACCGCCTTCGCGGGCCGCTTCGGCGAGAGCCTTGATGCGGCCGTGATAGATGAAGGCGCCACGGTCGAACACGACTTCCGTAACACCGGCCTTGGAGGCGCGCTCGGCAACGAGCTTGCCTACGACGGCAGCGGCGGCGGTATCGGCACCGGTCTTCAGAGAACCGCGCAGATCCTTTTCGAGGGTGGAGGCAGACGCGAGCGTCTTGCCGGCCACATCATCGATGACCTGGGCGTAGATGTTCTTCGAGGAGCGATGAACCGACAGGCGCGGACGGCCATTGGCCACCGACTTGAGTTGACGGCGCACGCGGTTGGCACGACGTGCAAGTGCTTCTTTCCTGCTAGCCATTTCGCGTGATCCTTACTTCTTCTTGCCTTCTTTGCGGACGATCCGCTCGTCGGCGTACTTGACGCCCTTGCCCTTGTAAGGCTCGGGACCGCGATATTCGCGGATTTCGGCGGCAACCTGGCCGACCTGCTGCTTGTTGATGCCGCTGACGATGATTTCAGTCGGCTTCGGAACAGCGATCGAGATACCGACCGGCGGCTCATAGATCACGTCGTGGCTGAAACCGAGAGCCAGCTGCAGGTTCTTGCCCTGCATGGACGCGCGGTAACCAACGCCGTTGATTTCAAGCTTGCGCTCGAAACCGTCCTTGACGCCCTTGAAGATACCTTCGATCATCGTGCGGGACATGCCCCACTTCGAACGTGCATCCTTGGTCTGGCTGAGCGGCGTTACGACGACCGCGTTATTTTCGAGCTTGAGGCTGATTTCGTCGTTAGCAACGAAAAACAGCTCGCCCTTCGGACCCTTTGCAGTCACCTTCTGACCATCGACCGTAGCCGTGATCCCAGCAGGTACCTGAACGGGCTTTTTACCGATACGAGACATGTTTCTATCCTGTCTGTTCGCTATGGAGACCCCTGCCCGATCTTAGAAGACCGAGCAAAGAACCTCGCCGCCAACGTTCTGTTCGCGAGCCTGGTGATCGGCCATCACACCCTTCGGAGTCGAAAGGATGGTGATGCCGAGACCGTTCGCGACCTGCGGAATGGACTTGACCGAGACATAAACCCGGCGGCCCGGCTTGGACACACGGCCGATCTCACGGATCACCGATGCGCCTTCATAATATTTCAGCTCGATGCTGAGTTCCGACTTGCCATTGCCGAAATCGACAACGGAATAGCCACGGATGTAGCCTTCGGACTGCAGGACATCGAGAACACGCGCACGGAGCTTGGACGCAGGCGTCGAGACCGACGACTTGCGGCGGGAAGCGCCGTTGCGGATGCGGGTGAGCATATCGCCCAACGGATCAGTCATTGTCATGTAACCTGCTCCTTACCAGCTCGACTTGACGATGCCCGGCACCTTGCCGAGATTGCCGAGTTCACGCAGCGCGATACGCGACATGCGCAGTTTACGGTAATATGCGCGCGGACGCCCCGAGACTTCGCAACGGTTGCGAATACGGGTCTTCGATCCATCGCGCGGCAGGGATGCCAGCTTGATCGAGGCCTTGAACCGCTCTTCGATCGGAAGAGCCTGGTTCATGATGATCGCCTTCAACGCAGCCCGCTTAGCGGCCTGGTTGGCGACCGTAGTACGGCGGCGCTTGTTCTTTTCAACTGCGCTTGTCTTCGCCATGTCAGGTTCCTTTTCTACGCTCGTCGTTACGGTTATTGACGGAACGGGAAGCTGAACTCTTTCAGAAGAGCCCGTGCTTCGTCGTCGGTCGTCGCCGTCGTGCAAACGATGATGTCCATGCCCCACATCTGATCAACCTTGTCGTAGTTGATCTCAGGGAACACAATGTGCTCCTTGATGCCCATGGCGAAGTTGCCACGGCCGTCAAAGCTCTTCGGGTTCAGGCCGCGGAAGTCGCGAACGCGCGGGAGCGCGATGTTCACGAGACGGTCCAGGAACTCGTACATGCGGGCGCCGCGAAGGGTAACCTTGGCGCCGATCGGCATCTGTTCGCGGACCTTGAAGCCTGCGATAGAGTTGCGTGCGCGGGTGATGACCGGCTTCTGGCCGGCGATCGCTGCGAGGTCGGCGGCAGCAACCGTCGGCTTCTTCGAGTCAGCGGTCGCTTCGCCAACACCCATGTTGATCACGATCTTGTCGAGCTTCGGAATCATCATCTCGTTGGCGTAGGAGAACTGCTCCTGCATCGCCTTGCGGATGCGCTCGACATATTCCTTCTTGAGCCGTGGCTCGTATTTTGCCTCAGCCATCGATCACTTCTCCAGAACGCTTGGCCACACGGACCTTCTTGCCGTCAACAACCTTGAAACCGACGCGGGTCGGCTTACCGTCCTTGTCGACGATTGCAACGTTGGACAGGTGAACCGAGGCTTCCTTGTTGATAATGCCGGCTTCCTGGGTCTGCGTCTGGCGCTGGTGGCGCTTGACGACGTTGACGCCACGAACGACGGCACGATCTTCCTTTGGCATGACCTGGACAACTTCGCCGGTGCGGCCCTTGTCCTTGCCAGCGAGCATGACGACCTTGTCGCCCTTACGAATCTTCTGCATCGCTTCGCTCCTTACAGTACTTCGGGAGCCAGCGAGATGATCTTCATGTGGTTCTTGGCGCGAAGTTCGCGCGGAACCGGTCCGAAGATACGGGTGCCGATCGGCTCTTTCTTGTTGTCGATGAGGACTGCTGCGTTGGTGTCGAAGCGGATGACGGAGCCATCCGGACGACGGATATCCTTGGCGGTACGAACGACAACCGCCTTCATCACGTCACCCTTCTTCACACGGCCGCGCGGGATCGCTTCCTTGATCGAAACGACGATGACGTCGCCGATCGAGGCATACTTGCGCTTCGAGCCGCCCAGCACCTTGATGCACATGACACGACGTGCGCCGGAATTATCCGCGACGTCGAGGTTTGTTTGCATCTGAATCATATCAGGTCGCCTTCTTGGTTTACCGGAATGGTTGGGCTAGCCCCCTACTCCGGCTTATGAAAATTTTCGCCGGCCGAGCTGCCATGACGGCAACACAGACGCGGCAATAGCTGAATAGCGCGGGGTCGATCGTGCCAGGGTGGTTTCCCGAACGGGACCTTCCGTGCGCTCAAAGCAAAAGAACGCCCGGCATTCGAGCGTTCTGACGCTGCTTCATACAGATATTTCGGCGAGACGCAAGGCCTCGCACAAAATTCTGTTACTTGCCCTGGGCGGAAATCACCGTCCAACGCTTGTCCTTGGAAATCGGCGCGCATTCCTCGATGGATACGGTATCGCCGATCTTGTACTGGTTGTTCTCGTCGTGGGCCTTGTACTTCTTGGAACGACGAACGGTCTTCTGGAGCAGCGGGTGAGCGAAACGACGCTCGACACGAACCACTACCGTCTTCTCGTTCTTGTCGCCAACGACGACGCCCTGCAGGATGCGCTTCGGCATATTTTTCTTCCTTTAGGCCTTAACTTCTGCCGCCTTCTGGCGGGCAATGGTTTTCACGCGGGCGATGTCCTTGCGGACTTCGTTGATGCGCGAGGACTTTTCGAGCTGGCCGGTCGCCTTCTGGAAGCGCAGGTTGAACTGCTCCTTCTTCAGCTTGGCAAGCTCGTCCTTGAGTTGGTCGGCGGTGAACCCGCGAACATCTGAGGCTTTCATGAGCTCAATCCCTTACTCTGCAATGCGCTGAACGAAGCGCGTCTTGACCGAGAGCTTGGCAGAGCCGAGACGAAGCGCCTCGCGGGCGATTTCTTCGCTGACACCGTCGATCTCGAACATCATACGGCCGGGCTTGACCTTGCATGCCCAGTATTCAACGGAGCCCTTACCCTTACCCATACGGACTTCGGTCGGCTTTGCGGTTACCGGAACGTCCGGGAACACGCGGATCCATACACGGCCGGCGCGCTTCATATAACGCGTGATCGCGCGGCGGGCCGCTTCGATCTCGCGCGCGTTGACGCGGTTGGGTTCCTGAGCCTTCAGGCCGAATTCGCCGAATGCCAGGTCAGAACCGCCCTTGGCGACGCCCTTGATGCGGCCCTTGAACTGCTTGCGGTACTTGGTACGCTTTGGCTGCAACATTTTCTTATTCTCCGAACTTCTCTGCCACGCGCGCTATCAAGCGTTGTCGCGGCGACGGTCTCTGTCGCGGTCACGGTCACGGCTTGCCGGACCCTGGGCGTCACCTTCCATCGCACGGCGCTCGGAAGCCATCGGATCGTGCTCAAGGATTTCGCCCTTGAAGATCCAGACCTTGATGCCGCAGATGCCGAATGCGGTTTCTGCTTCAGCCGTGCCGTAGTCGATGTCGGCGCGCAGCGTGTGCAGCGGCACACGACCTTCGCGGTACCATTCCGTACGGGCGATTTCAGCGCCGCCGAGACGGCCGGCGCAGGTGATCTTGATGCCTTCGGCGCCAAGACGCATCGCGGACTGAACGGCGCGCTTCATGGCGCGGCGGAAAGCCACGCGGCGCTCGAGCTGCTGGGCGATCGACTGAGCGACCAGCGTCGCGTCGACTTCGGGCTTGCGCACTTCGACGATGTTGAGGTGCGTTTCCGAATTCGTCATGTCCGACAGCTTCTTGCGGAGCTTGTCGATGTCTGCGCCCTTGCGGCCGATGATGAGGCCCGGACGTGCCGAGTGGATCGTGACGCGGCACTTCTTGTGCGGACGCTCGATGACCACCTTGGAGATCCCGGCCTGCTTCAGTTCGCTCATGACGAACTTGCGCATCTTCAGGTCTTCGTGCAGCAGCTGGCCGTACTCGGCATTGTCCGCGAACCAGCGGCTATCCCAGGTACGGTTGATGCCAAGACGGAAACCGATTGGATTGATTTTCTGACCCATTATGCGGCCTCCTCTACTGCCTGCACTTCACGAACGACGATCGTCAGGTGCGCGAAGGGCTTTTCGATGCGCGACGCGCGACCACGGCCACGAGCGTGGAAACGCTTCATGACGATCGACTTGCCGACATAGGCCTCGGCGACGACAAGCGAGTCGACGTCGAGATCGTGGTTGTTCTCGGCATTGGCGATCGCAGATTCGAGCGTCTTCTTGACGGCGCCTGCGATGCGCTTGCGGGAGAACTCCAGCTCAGCGAGTGCGCGCTCGACCTTCTTGCCACGGATAGCCGCAGCAACCAGGTTGAGCTTCTGGGGGCTGACGCGGAGCGTGCGGGCGACTGCTTGCGCCTCGTTGTCCTTCAGCCGGCGTTCGGCTTTTGCCTTGCCCATTGTTACTTCCTCTTCGCCTTCTTGTCCGCGCCGTGACCGTAGTAGGTGCGGGTCGGAGAGAATTCACCGAATTTGTGGCCGACCATGTCTTCATTGACGCTGACCGGAATATGCTTGCTGCCGTTGTAGACGCCGAAGGTAAGACCGACGAACTGCGGCAGGATCGTGGAGCGACGGCTCCAGATCTTGATCACTTCTGCACGTCCGCCTTCACGAACCTTCTCAGCCTTCTTGAGAAGATAGCCGTCAACGAACGGACCTTTCCATACTGAACGAGCCATTGGAGACTTCCTCTCTTACTTCTTACGCTGATGACGCGAGCGCATGATCATCTTGTCGGTCGACTTGTTCGACCGGGTGCGCTTGCCCTTGGTCGGCTTGCCCCAGGGTGTCACCGGATGGCGACCACCAGAGGTGCGGCCTTCACCACCGCCGTGCGGATGGTCGACCGGGTTCATGACGACGCCGCGGTTATGCGGACGCTTGCCGCGCCAAACCGTACGACCGGCCTTGCCGTCGTTGATGTTGGCGTGATCCGGGTTGGAGACGGCGCCGATCGAAGCAAGGCAGGAGCCATGGACGAGACGCTGTTCACCGGAGTTCAGGCGAAGGATCGCCATGCCCTGGTCGCGGCCGACGAGCTGTGCGTAGCCACCGGCGGAGCGAGCGATCTGACCACCCTTGCCCGGCTTCATTTCCACATTGTGGATGATGGAGCCGACCGGGATGAACTGCAGCGGCATGGTGTTGCCGGGCTTGACGTCAACAGCCTTCTCGGAAGCGATGACCTTGTCACCGGCAGCGAGGCGCTGCGGAGCGAGGATATAAGCCTTTTCGCCATCAGCATAGGTCACCAGCGCGATGAACGCCGTGCGGTTCGGATCGTATTCGATACGCTCGACGGTGCCTTCGACGTCGAACTTGCGACGCTTGAAGTCGATCAGACGATAGGTGCGCTTGTGACCGCCGCCGATGAAGCGGGCGGTGATGCGACCGAGGTTGTTACGACCGCCGCTCTTGGTCAGACCTTCCGTCAGCGCCTTGACCGGCTTGCCCTTGTAGAGGGCCGAGCGGTCGACGATGACCAGCTGGCGCTGGCTCGGGGTGATCGGATTGAATGTTTTCAATGCCATTTTCTTATACCTCAGAGACCGGTGGAGACGTCGATCGTCTGGCCTTCAGCCAGGGTTACGACAGCCTTCTTCACGTCCTTCTGCTTGCCGACGAAACCGCGGAACCGCTTGGTCTTGCCCTTGCGCAGCAGAGTGTTGACGGCCGTAACCTTGACGCCGAATAGCGCCTCGACAGCAGCCTTGATTTCCGGCTTCGTCGCCTGCTTGGCGACATTGAAAACAACCTGGTTGTTTTCGGATACCAGCGTGGACTTTTCGGTGATCGCCGGGGAGACGATCACATCGTAGTGGCGAAGATCGGTCACTTGAATCGCTCCTCTAGCGCTTCAACCGCAGCCTTGGAAAGCACGAGCTTGCCGCGGCGCACGATGTCGTAAACGTTGATGCCCTGGATCGGCAGAACATCGATGTTCGGGATGTTCTGAGCTGCGAGCTTGAAGTTGCCATCAAGCTCTGCGCCGCCGATGAAGAGGGCGTTGGTCAGGCCGAGCGTCTCGAAAACGGACGCGAGAGCCTTGGTCTTGGCTTCGGTGGCAACCAGGTTGTCGATGACGATGACGTCATCGGCCTTGATCTTGGCCGAAAGGGCATGGCGAAGGCCGAGTGCACGAACCTTCTTGGGAAGATCATGCTCGTGGCTGCGCACGACCGGGCCGTGAGCCTTGCCGCCGCCGCGGAACTGCGGAGCGCGAGCCGAATGGTGGCGGGCGCGGCCCGTACCCTTCTGCTTGTACATCTTGGCGCCGGTGCGCGAAACTTCAGCGCGGCCCTTAGCCTTGTGCGTGCCCTGCTGCTTCTTGGCAAGCTGCCAGCGGATGACGCGGGCGAGAATGTCTTCGCGGGGCTCGAGGCCGAAAATCGCGTCCGAAAGGGAAACCTTCCCGGCGTCTTTTCCCTCGAGGGTCTTGACGTTCAATTCCATTGATCTGGCTCCCTTACTTCGCGGCCGACTTGACGGCGTCGCGCACGATGATCCAGGCACCCTTGGAACCAGGAACAGCACCCTTGATCAGGATCAGACCACGATCTTCGTCGGTCGAAACCACTTCCAGGTTCTGCGTCGTGACACGCGTCTGGCCCATGTGACCAGCCATCTTCTTGTTCTTGAAAACCTTGCCCGGATCCTGGCGCGAGCCGGTCGAACCGTGCGAGCGGTGCGAAACCGACACACCGTGCGTGGCGCGCAGACCGCCGAAACCGTGGCGCTTCATGGCGCCGGCAAAACCCTTACCGATCGTCGTGCCCGTCACGTCGACGAGCTGACCGGCTGCAAAGTGACCCGCCTTGATCTCAGTGCCGACTTCGAGCAGCTGATCTTCCGACACGCGGAATTCTGCGACCTTGGCCTTCGGCTCGACGTTGGCAACGGCAAAGTTGCCGCGCATCGCCTTCGACGTGTTCTTCACCTTCGCCTGGCCGGCACCGAGCTGAACTGCGGTATAGCCATTCTTTTCGACAGTGCGCGTGGCAACGACCTGGACGGCCTCCATGCGCAGTACCGTTACCGGGACATGCTCGCCGGCGTCGTTATAGACGCGGGTCATTCCCACCTTCTGTGCAATCACACCTGAACGCATCGGTTCAATCCTTCTCACTCAGCCCGAAGACCCAAGGTCTCAGAGCTTGATCTCAACATCGACACCGGCGGCGAGATCGAGCTTCATCAGCGCGTCTACCGTCTGCGGGGTCGGGTCAACGATATCGAGAAGGCGCTTATGCGTGCGCATCTCGAACTGTTCACGGCTCTTCTTGTCGATGTGCGGGGACCGGTTGACCGTAAACTTCTCGATGCGGGTCGGAAGCGGAACGGGGCCCCGGACGCTGGCACCGGTGCGCTTCGCCGTCGATACGATCTCGCGCGTGGAGGCATCGAGAATCCGGTGATCGAACGCCTTCAGGCGGATGCGGATATTCTGGCCGTTCATTCGACTTTATCCTTGTGTCTGTTATCCGCGTGTCACCATTGAGGGACACGACTTACCTTCAGTTACGTTAGCGGGCCACCGGTTTCAAAGATCGAGAGGGACACCCAGATCGGCGTCCCTATCCTTTCCTTGGGCCTGGTGGCCCAGCCGCTAATTACTCGACGATCGAAGCGACGATACCGGCGCCGACGGTGCGGCCGCCTTCGCGGATGGCGAAGCGCAGCTTTTCTTCCATCGCGATCGGAACGATCAGCTCGACGGCAACCGTGACGTTGTCGCCCGGCATAACCATCTCCGTGCCTTCCGGCAGCGTCACAATGCCCGTCACGTCGGTCGTGCGGAAGTAGAACTGCGGACGGTAGTTGGTGAAGAACGGCGTATGACGGCCACCCTCTTCCTTCGTCAGGATGTAGGCTTCCGCCATGAACTTCTTGTGCGGCTTGACAGAACCCGGCTTGCAGAGAATCTGGCCACGCTCGACGCCGTCACGGTTCACACCGCGGATCAGCGCGCCGATGTTGTCGCCGGCCTGGCCCTGATCGAGCAGCTTGCGGAACATTTCAACGCCGGTCACCGTCGTCTTCGAGGTCGGGCGGATGCCGACGATCTCGACTTCTTCGCCAACCTTGACGATGCCACGCTCGACGCGGCCGGTCACAACCGTGCCGCGGCCCGAGATCGAGAACACGTCTTCGATCGGCATCAGGAACGGCTGGTCGATCGGGCGCTCAGGCGTCGGGATGTAGGCGTCAACCGCAGCCATCAGCTCGCGGATCGCGTCTTCGCCGATCTTCTTGTCCGAATCTTCGAGAGCAGCAAGCGCCGAACCCTTGACGACCGGGATATCGTCGCCCGGGAAGTCGTAGGACGACAGCAGTTCGCGAACTTCGAGCTCGACCAGTTCGAGAAGCTCGGCGTCGTCAACCTGGTCGACCTTGTTCAGGAACACCACGATCGCCGGAACGCCGACCTGGCGGGCCAGAAGGATGTGTTCGCGCGTCTGCGGCATCGGGCCGTCAGCGGCCGAGCACACCAGGATCGCGCCGTCCATCTGGGCAGCACCGGTGATCATGTTCTTGACGTAGTCGGCGTGGCCGGGGCAGTCGACGTGCGCGTAGTGGCGGGCCGGCGTCTCATATTCGACGTGTGCCGTCGAAATGGTGATGCCACGGGCCTTTTCTTCCGGAGCCGCGTCGATCTGGTCGTACGCCTTGAACTCACCGAAGTACTTCGTGATCGCTGCCGTCAGAGACGTCTTGCCGTGGTCAACGTGGCCGATCGTGCCGATGTTGACGTGCGGCTTGTTGCGCTCAAACTTACTCTTTGCCATTTTCGGCTCTCCGTTTTGCTAGTCCCCGAGGGGATCTAATTCTTGTTATCGGTCAATTGGTATGCCGGTCACTTCTGACCGGAATACTTTGCCTGGATTTCTGTTGCGACGTTCGACGGGACCGGCGAATAGTGATCGAAGGTCATCGTGTACTGAGCGCGGCCCTGAGACATGGAGCGCAGGTTGTCGACGTACTTGAACATGTTCGCGAGCGGAACGTTCGCGTTGATGACGACGGCGATACCACGGCTTTCCTGGCCCTGGATCTGGCCGCGACGGGAGTTCAGGTCGCCGATGACGTCGCCGACGTAATCTTCCGGGGTCACGACTTCGACCTTCATCATCGGCTCGAGCAGCTGAGCGCCGGCCTTCTTGGCTGCTTCACGGAAGCAGGCACGCGATGCGATTTCGAAGGCGAGAACCGAGGAGTCGACGTCGTGGAAGGCGCCGTCGATGAGGGTCGCCTTGACGCCGAGCATCGGGAAGCCAGCCAGCGGACCCGAAGACAGGACGCTTTCGATGCCCTTCTGGACGCCGGGGATGTATTCCTTCGGAACGGAACCACCGACAATCTTCGATTCGAACTTGAAGTCGTCGCCGTCCGGGTTCGGTTCGAAGATGATCTTGACGCGCGCGAACTGGCCGGTACCACCGGACTGCTTCTTGTGCGTGTAGTCTTCTTCGTGCGTCCGGGTGATGGTTTCGCGGTAGGCAACCTGCGGCGCGCCGACGGTTGCTTCGACCTTGAATTCACGACGCATGCGGTCGACGATGATGTCGAGATGCAGTTCGCCCATGCCGGCAATGATGGTCTGGCCGGATTCCTGGTCGGTCTTGACGCGGAAGGAAGGATCTTCAGCAGCCAGGCGGTTGAGCGCGAGGCCCATCTTTTCCTGGTCGCCCTTGGTCTTCGGCTCGATGGCGATCTGGATGACCGGCTCGGGGAATTCCATGCGCTCGAGGATAACCGGCTTCAGCGGATCGCAAAGCGTGTCGCCCGTCGTGGTTTCCTTGAGGCCGGCGAGAGCGACGATGTCGCCTGCGAAGGCCTCTTCGATGTCTTCACGCGAGTTGGAGTGCATCTGCAGCATGCGGCCGACGCGCTCGCGCTTGTCCTTGACCGTGTTCATGACCGACGCGCCCTTTTCCAGCTTGCCGGAGTAGATGCGGGCGAAGGTCAGCGAACCGACGAAGGGGTCGTTCATGATCTTGAATGCGAGCATGGAAAGCGGCTCGCTGTCGTCGGCGTGACGCTCGATTTCAGCTTCCGTCTTGAAGTCGATGCCCTTGATCGCCGGGATGTCCATCGGCGACGGCAGGTAGTCGACGACGGCGTCGAGCAGCGGCTGCACGCCCTTGTTCTTGAAGGCGGTGCCGCAGAACATCGGGTGGAACTTGACGTCGATCGTGCCGCGGCGAACCAGCGCGCGGATCTGGTCGTTGTCGGGCAGAACGCCTTCGAGATAGGCTTCCATGGCGGCTTCGTCGATATCGACGACCGTCTCGATCAGCTTTTCGCGATATTCTTCGGCCTTGGCCTTCATATCCTCGGGGATCTCGACGACATCCCACTGGGCGCCGAGCGACTCGTCGCGCCAGATGAGAGCGTTCATCTCGATGAGGTCGATGACGCCCTTGAAGTCGCTTTCAGCGCCGATCGGCAGCTGCATGACGACAGCCGTTGCGCCGAGACGGGTCTTGATCATCTCGACGGAGCGGTAGAAGTCCGCGCCGGTCTTGTCCATCTTGTTGCAGAAGATCATCCGCGGGACGTTGTACTTCTCGGCCTGACGCCAGACGGTTTCCGTCTGCGGCTCAACACCTGCGTTGGCGTCGAGCAGCGCGATGGCGCCGTCGAGAACGCGCAGCGAACGCTCGACTTCGATGGTGAAGTCGACGTGGCCGGGGGTGTCGATGATGTTGAAGCGGCGCATCTTGCCGTCACGGCCCTTCCAGAAGGTCGTGGTGGCAGCAGAGGTGATCGTGATGCCACGCTCCTGCTCCTGCTCCATCCAGTCCATGGTGGCTGCGCCGTCGTGGACTTCGCCGATCTTGTGCGACTTGCCGGTGTAGTAAAGGATACGCTCGGTGGTCGTGGTCTTGCCGGCGTCGATATGCGCCATGATACCGAAATTGCGGTAATCTTCGATCTTATATTCGCGAGCCATTGTGGACTGCCTTTCGATACCGTTCGGAATTACCAGCGATAGTGCGAGAATGCGCGGTTGGCGTCAGCCATCTTGTGCGTGTCTTCGCGCTTCTTGACGGCGGAGCCACGGTTGTTGGACGCATCGAGCAGTTCGCCGGAAAGGCGGTCAACCATAGTCGTTTCATTGCGCTTGCGGGCAGCAGCGATCAGCCAGCGAATGGCGAGAGCCTGGCGGCGCTCCGGACGAACGTCGACCGGGACCTGATAGGTCGCACCACCGACACGGCGCGAGCGGACTTCAACGTGCGGGGCAATGTTGTCGAGCGCAGAATGGAAAACCGTGAGCGGCTCCTGCTTGGACTTGCCCTGGACGGCGTCGAACGCACCGTAGACGATGTTTTCAGCAACGGACTTCTTGCCGTCGAGCATGATGGCATTCATGAACTTGGTGACGACGAGATCGCCGAACTTCGGATCCGGATTGATCTCGCGCTTTTCTGCTTTATGGCGTCTGGACATAGTTTTCGTCTCTTCAATCGTTAAGGCGCTTCATCACGCGGAGGACCTCGCGCAGCGCCGAATTATTCAAAACCGAATTACTTCGGACGCTTCGCGCCGTACTTGGAGCGGCGCTGCTTGCGGTTCTTGACACCCTGGGTATCGAGAACGCCGCGGATGATGTGATAACGGACACCCGGAAGGTCCTTGACGCGGCCGCCACGGATCATGACGACAGAGTGTTCCTGAAGGTTATGACCTTCGCCGGGGATGTAACCAATGACTTCGAAGCCGTTGGTCAGGCGGATCTTTGCGACCTTACGCAGAGCCGAGTTCGGCTTCTTCGGCGTCGTCGTGTAGACGCGCGTGCAAACGCCGCGCTTCTGCGGGTTCTCCTGGAGTGCGGGAACCTTGTTACGCTTTACGTTCGCCTGGCGAGGCTTGCGGATCAGCTGGTTTACGGTAGGCATTCAACCATCCCTTACGTTTTATCTCAGTACCCTTGCGGGCTTGAACTCGCGCCGTCTCCGGCAGTGACGCACGCTTTCCGTCAATGCGCAAAATATGGCCCGATCCGCTTCCGCAGATGGACCACAAGGAGCAGAGGACGCATAGAATATGCGTCGTGCGTGCAGCATCATGACTTCAACGTGCGTTTAGAACCTTGTTTGAGGTGAACTTCAGGGCGCGTCGCCCCGAACAGCCAAGCCTCACATGGGATCTGATGGCCGGGGTACTACTGGTTTCCACCCATCTCGTCAAGGCCGGTTAAGAAATAAACTCGCCGCATCGCCTTGATATGCGGGCCTGACGCCCTGTTTTCACCCTCCTAGACGAATTCACAGCCGTGCGCGAAGATAAAAACTTGGGCATCGCAGCAAAAGCAGCTAAGGAATCAGCAATTGCAGCGCTCGGCCCTCGCAGGGGATTCGAGCGGGCGAATCGTCAAAGAGCCGAAGGACAGGCGATGATCACGACACCTGATAACGACAATAATTTCGATGGTCCGATGATCTTCATCATCATCGGCAAGGGCTACGAGTCCGACGCCAGCGAAGGCATCGACCTGCATATCATGCTGAAGGCGCCCGACGACGACACCGCCGTCCGCGAAGCCCTGAACGCCCTTGCCGAGGAAGGCTTCATCGAGGCCGATCTCGACCAGATCGGCATGCTGACCGAGGTGCCTGCCGAAGAGCCGCACGCCTCCGCCTATCAGGGCGCCGTCGACGGCGAAGTCGCGATCATCCGCTTCAACTGACGGGAGCCGCGCGCAGCGCCCTCCCTCCCCGCCCGACCAAACAGAGCAGACCAAAAACGAAAACCGCCCGGATCGCTCCGGGCGGTTTTTCAATTCAACGACTTCAGCCGGCGGATTATTCCGCAGCCGGAGCCTTTTCGGCCATGTCCTGCAGCATCGGCGTAGCAACGGCAGCCCCGGTGCCCTTGCGGCGCTCTTCGAGGATCATCTCGTCGCGCGACGTGGCGATGCGGCGGATCTGGGTCATGGTGCCGCCGGTGCCGGCCGGGATGAGGCGACCAACGATGACGTTTTCCTTCAGACCCTGCAGGCCGTCGGTCTTGCCGGCGATCGCAGCTTCCGTCAGCACCTTGGTCGTTTCCTGGAAGGACGCGGCCGAGATGAAGGACGGGGTCTGCAGCGACGCCTTGGTGATGCCGAGAAGAACCGGATCGCCGTAGGCGGGCTTCTTGCCCTGCTCGATCAGATGATCGTTGACGTCTTCGAGCTCGATCCGGTCGACATTGTCGCCGACGATATAGGTCGAGTCGCCTGCATCGGTGATTTCCACCTTCTGCAGCATCTGACGGACGATCACCTCGATGTGCTTGTCGTTGATGACAACGCCCTGCAGGCGGTAGACTTCCTGGATCTCGTTGACGAGGTAGGAGGCCAGAGCCTCCACGCCCTTGATCGCCAGGATGTCGTGCGGAGCCGGGTTACCGTCGAGGATGTAGTCACCCTTTTCGATATAGTCGCCTTCCTGAAGGTGGAAGGGCTTGCCCTTCGGGATCAGGTATTCGACAGGCTCGACACCGTCTTCCGCCGGCTCGATGATGACGCGGCGCTTGTTCTTGTAGTCGCGGCCGAGGCGGATCGTACCATCGATCTCCGCGATGATGGCATGGTCCTTCGGACGACGGGCTTCGAACAGTTCGGCAACACGCGGCAGACCGCCGGTGATGTCCTTGGTCTTGGCGCTTTCCAGCGGCGAACGCGCGAGAACGTCACCCTGGGAGACCTTGGTGCCCGGCTCGACCGACAGGATCGCGTCGACCGAGAGCAGGAAGCGGGCGTCACCGCCACGCGACAGCTTGGCGACATTGCCGCTGGCATCCTTGATGACGATCGCCGGCTTGAGGTCCGAACCGCGGGGGGTCGAACGCCAGTCGATGACCTGACGCTTGGTGATGCCGGTGGATTCGTCGGTCGCTTCCAGAACGGAGAGACCGTCGACCAGGTCTTCGAACTGAACGGTACCGGCTACTTCCGTCATCATCGGACGGGTGTAGGGGTCCCACTCCGCCAGACGCTGGCCGCGCTTGACCTTGTCGCCTTCGTCGACATGCAGCTTCGAACCGTAGGCCACACGCTGCGACGACCGCTCGACACCACGTTCGTCCAGGATCTGGACGGTCATGTTGCGGCCCATGGCAACGAGGTTGCCATCGGAGTTGCGCAGGATGTTGCGGTTCTTGATCTGCACCGTACCTTCATACGAGGCTTCGAGGAACGACTGGTCGACCACGGTTGCCGTACCGCCAAGGTGGAAGGTACGCATGGTGAGCTGGGTGCCCGGTTCACCGATCGACTGAGCCGCGATGACGCCGACGGCTTCGCCCATGTTGACAGGCGTACCACGCGCGAGGTCGCGGCCGTAGCAGACCGAGCAGACGCCCGTCTGGATTTCGCAGGTCAGTGCCGAGCGAATCCGGATCGACTGGATCCCGGCCTTCTCGATTTCGACGACATCGGGCTCGAGGATCATCTTGCCGGCATCGACGATGCGCTCACCTGTGATCGGATGATCGATATCGTCGAGCGCCGTACGGCCGAGGATGCGAGCACCGATCGAGGCGACGACCTGGCCGGCATCGACGATGGCGGTCATGGTGAGGCCCGTCTGCGTTCCGCAATCGACGTGCGTGACGATGCAATCCTGCGCGACGTCGACGAGACGGCGCGTGAGGTAACCGGAGTTGGCGGTCTTGAGCGCGGTGTCTGCCAGACCCTTGCGGGCGCCGTGCGTCGAGTTGAAGTACTCGTTGACGGTCAGGCCTTCCTTGAAGTTCGAGATGATCGGCGTCTCGATGATTTCGCCCGACGGCTTGGCCATCAGGCCGCGCATGCCGCCCAGCTGACGCATCTGGTTCGGAGAACCGCGGGCGCCGGAGTGGCTCATCATGTAGATCGAGTTCATCGGCTTCTGACGACCGGTCTTCTCGTCGAACTCGACCGCCTTAATGCGGGCCATCATCTCTTCGGCGACCTTTTCGGTCGCCTTGCCCCAGGCGTCGACAACCTTGTTGTACTTTTCGCCCTGGGTGATCAGGCCGTCATTGTACTGCTGCTCGTATTCCTTCACCAGGCTTTCGGTGTCGGCAACGATCTTGGCCTTGGCATCCGGAATGACCATGTCGTCCTTGCCGAACGAAATGCCGGCGCGGCAGGCATGGGAGAAGCCGAGCTGCATGATGCGGTCGCAGAAAATGACCGTGTCCTTCTGGCCGCAGTGGCGATAGACCGTGTCGATCATCTTGGAGATGTTCTTCTTGGTCATTTCCTGGTTGCAGATGTCGAAGGGCACCTTGCCGTTCTTCGGCAGCAGTTCGCCGATGAGCAGACGGCCAGGCGTCGTCTCATAGATCTTCGAGTAGGGCTTGCCATCCTCGTCGATCGACTTGAAGCGGCCGCGGATCTTGGTGTGCAGCGTCACGACCTTGCTTTCGAGGGCGTGATGCAGTTCGCCGAGGTCGGAGAAGGCCATGCCTTCGCCCGGCTCGTTCTGGTTCAGGATCGACAGGTAGTAGAGGCCGAGAACCATGTCCTGCGAGGGAACGATGATCGGCGCGCCGTTGGCCGGATGCAGGATGTTGTTGGTCGACATCATCAGTACGCGGGCTTCGAGCTGGGCTTCGAGCGACAGCGGCACGTGAACGGCCATCTGGTCACCGTCGAAGTCGGCGTTGAAGGCCGTGCAGACGAGCGGATGCAGCTGGATCGCCTTGCCTTCGACCAGGGTGGGTTCGAAGGCCTGGATGCCCAGGCGGTGCAGCGTCGGTGCGCGGTTCAGGAGAACCGGATGCTCGCGGATGACCTCGTCGAGGATATCCCAGACTTCCGGCTTTTCCTTTTCGACCAGTTTCTTGGCCTGCTTGACGGTCGAGGAATAACCCTTGGCGTCGAGGCGGGCATAGATGAACGGCTTGAAGAGCTCGAGCGCCATCTTCTTCGGCAGGCCGCACTGGTGCAGCTTCAGTTCCGGGCCGGTGACGATGACCGAACGACCGGAATAGTCGACGCGCTTGCCGAGCAGGTTCTGGCGGAAGCGGCCCTGCTTGCCCTTCAGCATGTCGGAGAGCGACTTCAGCGGACGCTTGTTGGCGCCGGTGATGACGCGGCCGCGCCGGCCGTTGTCGAACAGCGCGTCAACAGATTCCTGCAGCATGCGCTTTTCGTTGCGGATGATGATGCCCGGCGCGCGAAGCTCGATCAGGCGCTTCAGGCGGTTGTTGCGGTTGATGACGCGGCGGTAAAGATCGTTCAGATCCGACGTCGCGAAACGGCCGCCGTCGAGCGGAACCAGCGGACGCAGGTCCGGCGGAATGACCGGGACGACCTTCATGATCATCCATTCCGGACGGTTGCCCGACTCCATGAAGTTCTCGACGATCTTCAGGCGCTTCATCAGCTTCTTCTGCTTGAGATCCGACGTGGTGTCGGCAAGCTCGGAACGCAGGTCGCCAGCGATCTTTTCGAGGTTCATCGAGGCCAGCATCTCGTAGATCGCCTCAGCGCCGATCATCGCGGTGAACTGGTCTTCGCCGTATTCGTCGACGGCAAGCATGTACTCTTCTTCCGAGAGGAGCTGGTGCTCCTTCAGGGCGGTCAGGCCCGGCTCGGTGACGATGTAGTTTTCGAAGTAGAGGACGCGCTCGACATCCTTCAGCGTCATGTCGAGCAGCGTCGAGATGCGCGATGGCAGCGACTTCAGGAACCAGATGTGGGCGACGGGAGCGGCGAGCTCGATATGGCCCATGCGCTCACGGCGAACGCGCGACAGCGTGACTTCGACGCCGCACTTTTCGCAGATGATGCCCTTGTACTTCATGCGCTTGTACTTGCCGCACAGGCATTCGTAGTCCTTGATCGGCCCGAAGATGCGCGCGCAGAACAGACCGTCGCGTTCCGGCTTGAACGTACGGTAGTTGATGGTTTCCGGCTTCTTGATCTCACCGTAGGACCAGGAGAGGATCTTCTCCGGAGACGCGATCGAAATCCGAATGGAATCGAAATTCTGTGCAGGCACCTGCGGATTGAAAAGATTCATGACCTCTTGGTTCATGCCTGTCTCCTTCATGGGCTAAAGCGCCCTCAAAATGCGATGGTCGGCGGCAATTTCCCGGGAGCCGCCTCCCTCGCTTAAACGAGAATAACCGCAAGATGCGGCGAAACTTCCCTCCCGGGCCGACACGGATACGGCGCCCGGCGGGACCGGCGTGCGCCGCATTGGCAGCGCACGCCCTATCAAGTGCTTACTCGGCCGCGTCGGGCAGCTGGGCTGCCTGCGCCTCGTCAAGCTTGGTGTTCTCGAGCTCGACGCTGAGGCCCAGCGAGCGCATTTCCTTGACGAGAACGTTGAAGCTTTCCGGAATACCGGCTTCGAACGTGTCGTCTCCGCGGACGATGGCTTCGTAGACCTTGGTGCGGCCGGCGACGTCGTCCGACTTCACCGTCAGCATTTCCTGCAGCGTGTAGGCGGCACCATATGCTTCGAGCGCCCAGACCTCCATTTCGCCGAAGCGCTGGCCGCCGAACTGCGCCTTGCCGCCCAGCGGCTGCTGGGTCACGAGCGAGTAAGGACCGATCGAACGGGCATGGATCTTGTCGTCGACCAGGTGGTTGAGCTTCAGCATGTAGATGTAGCCCACGGTCACCTGGCGGTCGAACTGCTCGCCGGTACGGCCGTCATAAAGCGTCGACTGACCAGTATCCTTGAGACCTGCCAGACGCAGCATGTCGTTGACGTCGCCTTCATGCGCACCGTCGAAAACAGGCGTCGCAATCGAAACGCCGCGCTTCCACTGGTCGGCGAGACGCAGGACCGACTCATCGTCGAAGTCGTGGACCTGTTCGGCCTTCGGACCGTCACCGACGACATCGCCGATGGTCTTGCGCAGCGGCTCGATGTTGCCATTGGCCTTGTAGGCTTCGATCAGTTCGCCGATCTGGCGACCCATGCCGGCGCAAGCCCAGCCCAGATGCGTTTCCAGAATCTGGCCGACATTCATGCGCGAGGGAACGCCGAGCGGGTTCAGAACGACGTCGACATGCGTGCCGTCTTCGAGGAACGGCATGTCCTCGACAGGCACAATGCGCGAGACCACGCCCTTGTTCCCGTGACGGCCGGCCATCTTGTCGCCCGGCTGGATCTTGCGCTTCACGGCGACGAAGACCTTGACCATCTTCATGACGCCAGGAGGCATTTCATCGCCGCGCTGAACCTTCTCGACCTTGTCCATGAAGCGCTGTTCGAGGCGCGACTTGGATTCGTCGTACTGGCCGCGGAGTGCTTCGAGCTCGCTCTGGACCTTCTCGTCCTCGACCGCGAACATCCACCACTGCGAGCGGGGATATTCGGAGACGACGGCGTTCGAAAGCTCGGTGCCCTTCTTGAAGCCCTTCGGGCCGGCAATGGAGACCTGCCCGCGCAGCATATCGATCAGACGGCCGTAGACGTTACGGTCGAGGATCGCCTGCTCGTCGTCGCGGTCCTTTGCAAGACGCTCGATCTCTTCGCGCTCGATTGCCATCGCGCGCTCGTCCTTCTCGACGCCATGGCGGTTGAAAACGCGGACTTCGACGATCGTGCCGTAGGTGCCGGGCGGCATGCGCATGGAGGTATCGCGCACGTCGGAGGCCTTTTCGCCGAAGATGGCGCGCAGAAGCTTTTCTTCCGGCGTCATCGGGCTTTCGCCCTTCGGGGTGATCTTGCCGACGAGGATATCGCCCGGCTGAACTTCGGCGCCGATATAGACGATGCCGGCTTCGTCGAGATTCTTCAGCGCTTCTTCCGAAACGTTCGGAATATCGCGGGTGATTTCCTCAGGGCCAAGCTTGGTGTCGCGCGCCATCACTTCGAATTCTTCGATGTGGATGGAGGTGAACACGTCGTCGGCAACGATACGCTCAGAGAGCAGGATCGAGTCTTCGTAGTTGTAGCCGTTCCAGGGCATGAACGCGACGAGCGCGTTGCGGCCGAGCGCCAGGTCGCCGAGATCGGTCGACGGACCGTCGGCGAGAATGTCGCCGCGGTTGACGACGTCACCGACGGTGACCAGCGGGCGCTGGTTGACGCAGGTGTTCTGGTTCGAACGCTGGAACTTCTGCAGGCGGTAGATATCGACGCCGGATTTGCCGGCTTCGAGGTCTTCCGTGGCGCGGATAACGATACGCGTCGCGTCGACCTGGTCGACCACACCGCCGCGACGGGCGCCGATGGCGGCACCGGAGTCACGGGCGACGACCGGCTCCATGCCGGTACCGACGAACGGGGCTTCGGCACGCAGCAGCGGCACGGCCTGACGCTGCATGTTCGAGCCCATGAGCGCGCGGTTGGCGTCGTCGTTTTCCAGGAACGGGATGAGCGCGGCTGCGACCGAAACGACCTGCTTCGGCGAAACGTCCATGAGGTTCATGCTGTCGCGCGGGGCGAGCATGACTTCGCCGGCATGACGGCAGACGACGAATTCGTCGACGAAGGAACCGTCGGCATTCATTTCGGCGTTGGCCTGGGCGACGTAGTACTTCGCCTCTTCCATGGCGGAGAGGTAGAGCACGTCGTTCGTCACCTTGCCGTCGACGATGCGTCGGTACGGGCTTTCGATGAAGCCGTACTTGTTGACGCGGGCAAAGGTCGCAAGCGAGTTGATGAGACCGATGTTCGGGCCTTCCGGCGTTTCGATCGGGCAAATGCGGCCATAGTGGGTCGGATGCACGTCGCGGACTTCGAAGCCGGCGCGCTCACGGGTCAGACCGCCCGGACCGAGAGCCGAAAGACGGCGCTTGTGGGTGATTTCCGAGAGCGGGTTGACCTGGTCCATGAACTGCGAGAGCTGCGAGGAGCCGAAGAATTCGCGGACGGCGGCGGCTGCCGGCTTGGCGTTGATCAGATCCTGCGGCATGACCGTGTCGATCTCGATCGAGGACATGCGTTCCTTGATCGCGCGTTCCATGCGCAAGAGGCCGAGACGGTACTGGTTTTCCATCAACTCGCCGACCGAACGGACGCGGCGGTTGCCGAGGTTGTCGATGTCGTCGATCTCGCCCTTGCCGTCGCGCAATTCGACCAGCATCCTGACCACCGCCAGGATGTCGTCCTTGCGCAGGATGCGGACGGTGTCTTCGACGGTCAGGTCGAGGCGCATGTTCATCTTGACGCGGCCGACGGCGGAGAGGTCGTAACGCTCCGCATCGAAGAACAGCGAGTTGAACATGGCTTCGGCCGATTCCATGGTCGGCGGCTCACCCGGACGCATGACGCGGTAGATGTCGAACAGAGCGTCCTGACGGTTCTCGTTCTTGTCGGCAGACAGCGTGTTGCGGATATAGGCGCCGACATTGATGTGGTCGATGCCGAGAACCGGGATCTCGTCGAAACCGTTCGACAGGATAACGCCAAGCGTCTTCTCGTCGATTTCGTCGCCGGCCTCGAGATAGATTTCACCTGTGGAGTAGTTGACGATGTCTTCGGCAAGGTAGTTGCCGTAAAGGTCGTCGTCGCCGGCCTTCAGCGCCTTCAGGCCCTTGTCGGAGAGCTGGCGCAGCAGGCGCGGGGTCAGCTTCTTGCCGGCTTCCACCACGACTTCGCCGGTATCGGCGTCGACCATCTCGGTGATCGCCTTGGCGCCCTTCAGCGTTTCCGGCTTGAAGGGAATGCGCCAGCCTTCGCCGTCGCGCTTGTAGAGCGACTTCGTATAGAAGGTGTCGAGGATTTCCTCGCCGTCCATGCCAAGCGCCATCAGCAGCGACGTGACCGGAATCTTGCGGCGGCGGTCGATACGGGCGTAGACGATGTCCTTGGCGTCGAATTCAATATCGAGCCAGGAACCGCGGTAAGGAATGACACGCGCAGCAAAGAGCAGCTTGCCGGAAGAATGGCTCTTGCCCTTGTCGTGGTCGAAGAAGACGCCCGGCGAACGGTGCATCTGGGAGACGATCACGCGCTCGGTGCCGTTGACGATGAACGTGCCGTTATTGGTCATGAGCGGCATGTCGCCCATGTAGACAGACTGTTCCTTGATGTCCTTGATCGACTTCGCGCCCGTATCTTCGTCGATATCGAACACGATGAGGCGCAGCGTCACCTTCAGCGGCGCTGCATAGGTCAGGTCGCGCTGACGGCATTCATCAACGTCGAACTTCGGCGGTTCGAACTCGTAGGACACGAATTCCAGCATGGAAGCGCCGGAGAAATCGGTGATCGGGAAAACCGACTTGAAGACGGCCTGAAGGCCCTCGTCGGGACGACCGCCCTTCGGCTCTTCAACCATCAAAAACTGGTCGTAGGACGCCTTCTGAACCTCGATGAGGTTCGGCATTTCTGCGACTTCGGGGATCTTACCAAAAAACTTGCGTACGCGCCTGCGACCGTTGAACGAAAGGGTCTGAGCCATCGTCGCTCCTTCAAAATCTTGCACCCGGGCCTGCAACGGACGGGAACCGATGGCCAGTCGATCCCGTCAATCAATGAGTAATTCAATCTCGTCCGACTCCCGAAAACGCTCAGCTCGGATTGCTGTGCTGCCTTCGGTGCGAGACTATCCTTTTGAAGAACCCATTACCCAAAAGCCGTTTTGACGCGGCTTTTGGGTAATTCGTTCAGAAAAACGGCAAATGGGAGGCAGTAGATGCTGCCTCCCAAAAGCAGTTCAAGATTACTTGACGTCGGCCTTGGCGCCAGCGTCTTCAAGCTTCTTCTTGATGTCAGCGGCTTCAGCCTTGTTGACGCCTTCCTTGACAGCCTTCGGAGCGGCCTCGACGAGGTCCTTGGCTTCCTTGAGGCCGAGACCGGTGATGGCGCGGACTTCCTTGATGACGTTGATCTTGTTGGCACCAGCGTCGACGAGGATGACGTCGAATTCGGTCTTTTCTTCTTCAACGACAGCAGGGCCAGCACCACCGGCAGCGGCAGCAACAGCTACCGGAGCAGCAGCGGAAACGCCCCACTTTTCTTCGAGAAGCTTCGACAGTTCTGCAGCTTCCAGAACGGTCAGCGAGGAGAGGTCGTCTACGATCTTTGCGAGATCAGCCATTTTACTAGTTCCTTTTGTTCGGTTCGAACCGGTTGATTATAAACAGCGAAAAACCGCCTTACGCGGCTTCGTCCTTCTTGGCGTAGGCCGCAAACACGCGAGCAAGCTGGCTTGCCGGTGCTGCAACAACCCCAGCGATGCGGGTAGCCGGTGTCTGGATCATGCCCAGCAGCTTCGCACGCAGCTCATCAAGCGAAGGCAGGGTCGCAAGCGACTTGACTGCTTCGGCGTTGAGCGTGGTTGTTCCCATGGCGCCGCCCAGAACAATGATCTTGTCATTGGTCTTGGCGAAATCCATGACGACCTTCGGAGCAGTGATCGGGTCATTGCTGTATGCAATCAGCGTCTGACCTTTGAAGAGATTGGTAATCCCTTCCGCTTCCGTACCCTGAAGGGCAATTTTGGCCAGGCGGTTCTTCGCGACTTTGACGGTACCGCCAGCTGCACGCATCTTCGAACGAAAATCGTTCATCTGCGCGACTGTGGCACCAGCATAGTGGGCCACGACAACTGAGCCCGAAGCCTTGAAGACTTCGTTCAGTTCCGTGACGAATTCGCGTTTTTCCGCTCTTTCCACTGCCTATCTCCAGTTGGCAGGACCGAAATCGGACCTGCCGGGTTGCCTTTGCCTCCTGGGATCATGTGAGATCCCAAGCGACGCTTGAGGATCCTGTCCCCCCGCGCTCCCGCGCCAATCAAGGCTAAAGAGGCACAAGGCATCCAAGGCTCGAACCGAGTTACGAGAAGCGAACTTCATGCAATTCGGGTCTTACCCGTCTCATGCAGGCCAAGTGATTAAGGGAAAACCACCTGCAATCTCGGACAGGATTCCGGATTTCTCCGGAATATTCCGGCCCCTTGCGAGGCCGGAAATTCAGTCGCCGGGCTCAAAGCCCGACCATTGCGCCCAAGTCCTTGGGCGCGAACTTATGCAGTCGGAGCTGCGGTGACCGAGCCGACTTCGATCTTGACGCCCGGGCCCATGGTCGAGGAAATCGCCACGCGCTTGACATAGTTGCCCTTGGCGCCAGCCGGCTTTGCCTTGATGACGGCGTCAGCGAAGGCGCGGATGTTTGCTTCCAGAGCCTTGGCGTCGAAAGAGGCCTTGCCGATACCGGCATGGACGATGCCAGCCTTCTCGACGCGGAACTCGACAGCGCCGCCCTTGGAAGCCTTGACGGCTCCGGCGACGTCCATGGTGACGGTGCCGACCTTCGGGTTCGGCATCATGCCGCGGGGGCCGAGAACCTTACCGAGACGGCCGACGAGCGGCATCATGTCGGGGGTGGCGATGCAGCGATCGAATTCGATCTTGCCGCCCTGGACGATTTCGACGAGCTCTTCAGCGCCGACGATATCAGCACCGGCAGCCTTGGCTTCATCAGCCTTGGCGCCACGCGCGAAGACTGCGACGCGAACCGTACGGCCTGTGCCGTTCGGCAGGTTGACGACGCCGCGAACCATCTGGTCCGCATGGCGCGGGTCGACGCCGAGGTTCATCGAGACTTCGATGGTTTCGTCGAACTTGGCGACAGCCCGTTCCTTGACCATGCCGATGGCCAGGCTCAGAGCGTAGAGCTTGGTGGGATCAACACCTTCGTTGATCTTCTGCGTGCGCTTACCAGCCATGATCTTAACCCACCACTTCCAGGCCCATGGCGCGGGCAGAGCCCTCGATCATCGCCATTGCACCTTCGATATCCGCTGCGTTCAGATCCTTCATCTTGGCTTCTGCGATCGTCTTGATCTGAGCCTTGGTGAGGGAGCCGGCCTTGGCGCCCTTGCCGGGCGTCTTGGAACCGGACGTGATCTTCGCTTCCTTCTTCAGCCAGTAGCTGACCGGAGGCTGCTTCATCGCGAAGGTGAAGGACTTGTCCTGGTAATAGGTGATGACGACCGGGATCGGCATACCCTTTTCCATTTCCTGCGTGGCGGCATTGAACGCCTTGCAGAATTCCATGATGTTAATGCCACGCTGACCAAGCGCCGGACCAATCGGCGGGGACGGGTTTGCCGATCCTGCCTTGACCTGAAGCTTGAGCTGGCCTGCAACTTTCTTAGCCATATCTCTCTGCCTTTCATGAACGGCCGGTCGCCCGGCCCGTGATGCCGGATCTCTCCGGCGGCTGCGGTTGCGTGGTGCGGATCGTTAGGGTCCGGCTAAGACCCCTCACCTTCCACGCGGATGCGGACAAAGTCCGCAGGAAACAGGCCGCAAGGGCCAGCCTCCAGTCTCTGCAATCAGACCTTCTCGACCTGAGCGTATTCCAGCTCGACCGGCGTTGCGCGGCCGAAGATCGACACTTCCACCTTCAGGCGCGAACGTTCTTCGTCCACATCCTGAACCGTGCCGTTGAACGACGCGAACGGGCCGTCGGAAACGCGGACCTGCTCGCCGATCTCGAAGGTAATGGAGGCCTTCGGCCGCTCGACACCTTCCTGGACCTGACCGAGAATGCGCTCGGCTTCGTAATCCGGAATCGGAACGGGCTTATTGTCGGAGCCGAGGAAACCTGTGACCTTCGGCGTATTCTTGATCAGGTGATAGGCTTCATCCGTCAGATTGGCGCGAACCATGACGTAGCCCGGGAAAAACTTGCGCTCCGAATCGACCTTGCGGCCGCGACGCACTTCCACCACCTTTTCGGTCGGCACGAGGATCTTCTCGAACAGGTGCTCCAGCCCCTTCTGGCGAGCCTTGTTCTCGATGTCTTCAGCCACCTTCTTTTCAAAATTAGAATATGCGTGGACGATGTACCAACGTGCCGCCATTTTCATCTCCACCCGTATCAGTTGCCGGTATTCAGCACGAAGCTCAGGACCCAGCCGATCAGCTGGTCAGCGGCAAAGAAAAACAGCGCGGCGAAAACCACCATCACAAGCACCATAACCGTCGAGATCATCGTCTCGCGGCGCGACGGCCATGTAACTTTGGACGTCTCGGAGCGAACCTGCTGCAGAAACGCAAACGGATTGGATTTGGATGCCATCGACTGCCCACGCAATTACGGCGCGTAAAGCTGAAACTATCAGCCCCACGCACCGCGTGTCTGTTGAACCCTAAATAAACACCGATTTCCGAATACACAAGAGGGAAACCGAAGTTTAACGAAATTACTTACCACCCATCAATCCCCGGCCGGAATGCCGCGAGCATGTCCGCGCTGTCCCGCATCAAGGAGAATGGCAGGGGCAGTAGGGCTCGAACCTACGACCTGCGGTTTTGGAGACCGCCGCTCTACCAACTGAGCTATACCCCTTCATACCTGTCATTCAGCGCCAGGGCCAAGGCCCGCAAATCGCTGCTGAAAAGCATGGCGCTCCCTTTAAGACGACGGCACGGGATTGGCAAGCACGATTTTCGATTTTCAAAGCCATTCTCCTCATATGCGAGCAGTAGGCTTTTCCACCGGGCGACCAAGATCCGTTCAGAGGTTCACATATTTCCGCCAATCGTGCTCTTCTTTAAAGCCCAGCACCTCGCGAATCTTGCGGTTGGAGAGCAGACCCTCATATTCGCCGATCTCGCGGGTGAAGGGCACGTTCGGGAAGAATCGCTTTGCAAGCTCCTTCGACGGCGTGTTGGCCGAGACAGTGTCGTTGGCGGCGTTGAAGACCTGATAGCCGAGACCGTCCTTCTCGATGCACAGATGGCAGATCTGTCCGAGGTCGCGGGCGTCGATATAGCTCCAGGCGATGCGCTTGCGCATCTCGGGATTGGCGAAAAAGGTAGGGAATTTCTCGTATTCGTGCGGCTCGATGACGTTGCCGATGCGCAGCGCATAAATGTCGAAACCCGAGCGTTCGGCAAAGGCGCGCGCCGTCTTTTCGTTGACCACCTTGGAAAGGCCGTAAGAATCCATCGGATTGACGTCGTAGTCCTCCTCCAGCGGGAAATGGTGGAAATCGCGATGGCCTTCGGCGAAGCAGACGCCGTAGGTCGTCTCGCTCGATGCGACGATGATCTTCCTGATGCCGAGCTTCACCGCCGCCTCGATGACATTGTAGGTGCCCATCGTGTTGATGCGGAAGGTTTCGTTGTCGGGCTTGATCAGAATGCGCGGGATGGCGGCGAAATGCACGACGGCATCGAAGGGCTGCACGCCCCTGCCCGCATCGAGATCGGGAAAATCGCGATGCATCGAGAGCGCATTGAAGACCTGACCGCTGTCGGTGATGTCGGCGATGAGATTGGTGACGCCGGGGCTATCCAGCGGCACGAGATCGAGGTTGTGAACCTCGTAACCGGCATTGACGAGCCATGGCACAGTATGGCGACCTGCCTTGCCCGAACCGCCCGTGAACAGAATGCGTCTCTTCATGGAATATCCTCCGCGTCATGAAATCGGAGGCATAGTGAGACGCTTCCGCGCGAAGAGCAAGCGAGCGTCGTGCAAGGGTTCACCCCCGCGTCGCCAGGAGCATCCTATCCGGGAGCGCCTGGCCGATCATTTCCGATCATCGCAGAAGGCTGCGATGATCTGCAAGGGTCGTCACTTGACGACACTTACCTCCAGCGTCGTCACTTGACGACGCTTAACTCCAACGTCGTCACTTGACGACGCTTAACTCGTTGACCTGCACTCCGGCTGCCTGAACAACCTCTTGCGGAATTGCAGCGATGAAAAACATCGTGAAAACATACATAGCGAATATCGTCGCAGCGAATGTGGCCTTTGGAATCATCCGGGCTCTCCTCTTTGCAAGAAGGAGTCTGGACTAAAATGGGCCATTCACAAACCGGTTTCTGAATGTGAGATGAACAAAATACTGTGACAGGCCAATTTAACGATATTTTTACAACACCTGTTAAACCTACCGGAAGCCATGAAAATGAAAAACCCCGCTGTTTCCAGCGGGGTCTTCATAATTGCGGATAACTCGAAAGTTACTCGACGATCGAAGCGACGATACCGGCGCCGACGGTGCGGCCGCCTTCGCGGATGGCGAAGCGCAGCTTTTCTTCCATCGCGATCGGAACGATCAGCTCGACGGCAACCGTGACGTTGTCGCCCGGCATAACCATCTCCGTGCCTTCCGGCAGCGTCACAATGCCCGTCACGTCGGTCGTGCGGAAGTAGAACTGCGGACGGTAGTTGGTGAAGAACGGCGTATGACGGCCACCCTCTTCCTTCGTCAGGATGTAGGCTTCCGCCATGAACTTCTTGTGCGGCTTGACAGAACCCGGCTTGCAGAGAATCTGGCCACGCTCGACGCCGTCACGGTTCACACCGCGGATCAGCGCGCCGATGTTGTCGCCGGCCTGGCCCTGATCGAGCAGCTTGCGGAACATTTCAACGCCGGTCACCGTCGTCTTCGAGGTCGGGCGGATGCCGACGATCTCGACTTCTTCACCAACCTTGACGATGCCACGCTCGACGCGGCCGGTCACAACCGTGCCGCGGCCGGAGATCGAGAACACGTCTTCGATCGGCATCAGGAACGGCTGGTCGATCGGACGCTCAGGCGTCGGGATGTAGGCGTCAACCGCAGCCATCAGCTCGCGGATCGCGTCTTCGCCGATCTTCTTGTCCGAATCTTCGAGAGCAGCAAGCGCCGAACCCTTGACGACCGGGATATCGTCGCCCGGGAAGTCGTAGGACGACAGCAGTTCGCGAACTTCGAGCTCGACCAGTTCGAGAAGCTCGGCGTCGTCAACCTGGTCGACCTTGTTCAGGAACACCACGATCGCCGGAACACCGACCTGGCGGGCCAGAAGGATGTGTTCGCGCGTCTGCGGCATCGGGCCGTCAGCGGCCGAGCACACCAGGATCGCGCCGTCCATCTGGGCAGCACCGGTGATCATGTTCTTGACGTAGTCGGCGTGGCCGGGGCAGTCGACGTGCGCGTAGTGGCGGGCCGGCGTCTCATATTCGACGTGTGCCGTCGAAATGGTGATGCCACGGGCCTTTTCTTCCGGAGCCGCGTCGATCTGGTCGTACGCCTTGAACTCACCGAAGTACTTCGTGATCGCTGCCGTCAGAGACGTCTTGCCGTGGTCAACGTGGCCGATCGTGCCGATGTTGACGTGCGGCTTGTTGCGCTCAAACTTACTCTTTGCCATTTGAATGCTTCCTGTGAACGAAATGGTGGGCCCCGGCGAACCGGTTTAGTGCCGCCGTTTAAGGCTTTCGGCGACATTGCGCAAGACTTAATTGCAGACGCCATTCTTGGCCTGACAGCGCATATGGGAGACAATTCGCCGCCTGCAAGGCGATTCGCCGAAGTGCCCTCGAAAATCCCTGAAATCTCAGAGAAAATCGCATGGACGACTGGGGGACGAAGCTCAGGCGGTCGGCGCCGACCGCCCCTCGCCCGTCAGGCGATGGCCGCCATCGTGGAATTCACCGCCAGCGCGGAAACATCCAAAAACTACCGCGGCGGCGGTCGTATGAACTGGCTTCATGGAAACTGGAGCGGGTAGCGGGAATCGAACCCGCGTATTCAGCTTGGAAGGCTGCTGCTCTACCATTGAGCTATACCCGCGGGGTGGTCCGATCCGATGACGAATGGTGGAGAGAGTTGGATTTGAACCAACGTAGGCTGAGCCAACGGATTTACAGTCCGTCCCCTTTAACCACTCGGGCATCTCTCCAGTTTTCGTCCGGATCGCTAGACCAAGTTCGTCAGACTTCGAAGCGTTGCCGCCCGTCGTCTGCGCCGCGTATATGACCGGAGCATTTCAGTCTGTCAACACGATGACGACGGAAAAAACACGAAAAATTTCATTCGCCGCCGAAAGCCGGCATATGAAAGAAAGCCTATGCGGCGGCGAGCGCCATAGCTATAAAGCCGCATGAGCAAAGACAACAAATCCGGCGGCAAGTCCGCGACAGACCCATCCGCCAAGGATACGCATTACGCCAATCTGCGGCGCGCCCACCGTGACGCCAAGCGCGAACGCGGCGAGATTCCGACACCTCAGCCGCAGAAGCGCAGGCGCGGGGCTGAGGACTGGAAGCCGCCGGCTCTTGCCCCCGATCAGGTGCATCTCTACGGCCTGCATACGGTGCGCGCCGCCCTCGACAATCCCGAGCGCAAGAAGATCAAGCTGTTCGTGACGCAGAATGCGCTGGCGCGGCTCGAAGTCGACGTCGAAGCGCTCGGCATTCCCTTCGAAATCGTCTCGCCGCAGGAGATCGATAAGGTGCTCGGCCCGGAAGCGATCCATCAGGGCGTCATGCTGGAAACACGGCCGCTTCCGGTACGCCGGCTCGAAGCGCTGAAGGACAGCCCTCTCCTGCTCGTCCTCGATCAGGTGACCGATCCGCACAATGTCGGCGCGATCATGCGTTCAGCCGTCGCCTTCAATGCCGGCGCCGTTATCACCACCCAGAGACATAGCCCGACCGAGTCAGGCGTGCTCGCCAAGTCCGCCTCCGGCGCGCTGGAGCTGATACCTTATATACAGGTCACCAATCTCGCGGATGCGCTCGGCGAATTGCACAAGCTCGGTTTCTCCACCATCGGCCTCGATTCGGAAGGGCCGGCGCCGCTCGAAGGCACCTTCTCTGGCGAGAAGGTGGCGCTGGTGCTCGGCTCCGAGGGCAAGGGACTTCGGCAGAAGACGCGGGAAACCGTCAACGCACTTGCCCGCCTCGATATGCCGGGCGCGATCAAATCGCTCAACGTCTCGAATGCCGCAGCGATCGCGCTTTATGCGGCGCGTCTCCACCTGAAGGCATAGGCTGGCCTGCTCGGACGCCGCGCTCCTGCTCAGCTCGGCGTCTGGCAGCTGGCAGGTCCGTCCAGCGGTCGGCGCAGTGTATCGCCGGCCACATAGGCCACCTCAACGGGATAGACGATCACGCTCGGCAGCTTCTCGATTTCACCAGCGTGGCCGGGGCTGCGTTTGATTTCCGCCTTGTAGGCTGAGGCACAATCCGTCAGCTGCTTCAGCGGCAGCCCGGTGTCGGCGGCGATCGCCTTTGCGCAGGCAGCACCATCGAGATAGAGCGAGCAGGACGCCGTGTAGACGCGGCGGAAGTCGAGGGTCAGCTCCCCCTTCCCGCTCCTAATGGCGGCAAAATTGTCGCCCTCAAACGAATCGTCGAGTAGCCGCTCGCCCGTCGCCGCATCGTAGACGACGAAAGGCAGTCCGCCGTTCCACCCGTCCGCTGCCCGGAACAAGACGAAACCGCCGCTGACGCCCATGAGATAACCGGCTATATCGTCCTCGATCACCCGCTCGCGTTCGTCGGCGCGCTCACAGGGCGCATCGGCGGCAAGCAGCGCCAGCTTTTCGGCTCCGACCTCGCCGAGATCGACTTCCTTGACCATGAAGGCGGGATAACGGCTGCAGGTGATCTTCGGCTTTGCATCAGGATTGAGTTCGTCCTTAGGCATCGCGACGACGTCCACTTTTATCGGCCTGTCGAACGGTGCCGGGCTTTCGGACGCTCCGGCCAAGGAAATCAGCGCCGCAAGGATAGTCGATGTCGTGATCGTCCGCTTCATCACAGTCCGCCTCTGAAATGCTTCGGTATCTCTGACATGGTTCGATCCGGCGCGACAGATGGGAAACGGATGCCGGCAAGGCCCGTGCAACGCCTGGCCGATGCCGGAGAAATCCACTTTTGCCTTGGAAAGACCTTCCGGAACACTATGATCGGGCGATGACCGGTTGGCGCGACCGGTCAGAAGCAAGAAGGAACGATTCCCATCATGGCCATTCGACCGCTGATTTTCGGTATCCTCTTCATCGCGGTCTTCGTCGTGATTATTCTCAGCATCATCTGGGTGGACACCTCGCATCCCATCCACCAGCCCGATCCCCTGTCGCCGACGGCGCCCGGCCCCGCGACGCCGGGACCGGTGCAATAATCCCGGCCGGAACGCGGAGGGCGCTTACGCGTTAATCCCGGAATCGAACGAGGATTGAACGCTCATGCGCATAATGATCGCCGTCGTCGCCTTCATGGTCGTCTCCGTGCTCAGCATCGCGATGATGTCGCCATCGGGCGCCGGAGAGACCGGCAATGGCGACAGGATCGAGGCGAGCGTCAACGAGCCTATCGCGCATTAAAACAAAGGCCCGGATGATCCGGGCCTTTATCTTCAGCTGCGGTAGAGCCAGAACGGCATGCCGCGATCACGATCGCGCCACTCGCGGCGTTCCTGCCAACGCTCGGCACGCCACCGCCGCCAATGACGGCGATCATCGCGCCAATCGGAGCGGCGCCAATCGCGCTCGTCGCGCCAGCCACGGTCGTCACGCCAGCCACGGTCGTCACCATCGTCACGGTCGCGATCACGTCGCCAGCCATCACGAATTTGAACGATATCGCCCTGTGCCGACACGGCCGGCCGCTCGACCGGCATGGCGGCCGCCGGTGCGACGGACGCGAAAGCCCCACCGACTGAAATGGTTGCGGCGAGAAAGAGATGTGCGAGCCTCATGGCTGTTTCCTCATTGATGATGAGGCGAAGATAGTCGGGCGCGGCTGAATTGGCGCTGAAGCAGCCCTTCACGCGCTGTTCATCGAGCGATGCGGGCTATTAAAAAAATCTGCTGGGTGCGATCGAACAAAGCAGCGTCGAACCGAGGTTATGGCCTGCGAAGGCGGCGCCTCCGCTTAGCAGCTTTCTTCGGCTCGCCGAGCCGAAGCTCACAGAGCGTAGGCTGGTGCCCCCGGCAAGGTTCGAACTCGCGACCCCCTGATTACAAATAGGGCTGGATGAGCGCTTGCTAGCGTTAGCCTAGAGCTGGCAGTGGCGTGTAGTTAATTGAACATACTATCTTTTCTGGATATTTCAAGTTAGCTTAGAGCTGGCCTGCGCTGGCTAACGCCGGAGCTGGCGTTAGCTGTACGTTAGCTGGAGAACGTCGATGAGCAAGCAGGCTGAACCAAAGAAGAAATTGACCCGCGCCGTATACGACAATGCGCAGAAGCACCCCGACGGCAAAACCACTCGTGTTATCTGGGACGAGCGCCTGACGGGCTTCGGCCTCCGCATCCGGCCGAGTGGGGCTAAATCATTCGTCTACGTATATCGCAACGCTGGCAAACCCAAGTGGGCGACCATCAAGGCCACAACCGCCGATGATGCCTTCGCGCAAGCGCAGGAGATGGCCAGTCAGTTCTACCGGGGGAAGGACCCGGTCGCTGAGCGGGGCGAGGCACAGCGCGAGGCCGAGCGCCGGGCGCGGGCCTTCAGCGTTGGTGACGTGCTCGATACCTTTATCTCCGAGCACGCCAAGAAGGAGCTCAAAGAGAAGACTTGGTCCGAGTATGACCGCATCGTCACCAAGGTCCTCAAGCCCGAGATCGGGAAGATTAAGATCGACGACCTAAGCACGGAGGACGTGAGCGCGCTGTACGACAAACTGAAGAACCGCCCGCGAAAACGGCGCGGCAAAGCCAGCCCAAATGCGCGGCCCCTCCCCCCAGCGACGACGCAGGCCGCTGGCGTCATTAGGGTGCTGTCGTCGGCTATTCGGTGGGCGACCTATGAGGGCAAGCTGCGCAGGAACCCTGTGCCCATCAACTTCGCCGGTCTTCGGTTGAAGGGAACGCGCAGGCGCGAGCGGCTATTCAGTGAGAACGAGGTCGCCCGCCTTCTTGCCGCAACCGACGAGCTCCAGGCCAAGAACAAGGTTCTGCCATCGGTGGCGTTGGCTATTCGCCTCCTCTTCGCAACGGGATGCCGCGCCGCCGAAATTGCGGGCCTACGCTGGGAATGGATCGACAACGAGCACGGTCTCATCATTTGGCCTAGGACCAAGACCGGACGGATGGAGAAGGCAATTACGCCGGAGATCCAGACTCTGCTCGACGGTGCTCAACGCATCGTTGAATCGCCGTGGGTATGTCCGGCTACGGATGCGGAATTGCCGCTGCGGGTGGACGTTCTAAGATCGGGCTTCAAGCGCGTCATGAAGGAAGCGGGCGTTGCGGCTAACGAGAACGCGGCGCTGCACCTTATCCGGCACTGGTTCTCTACAAAGACCTACACCGACAAGTCCATTCCGCTACCGCTGCAAATGGCGATCGTCGGCCACGCCAATGTTGCCACGGCCATGCGCTATTCTCACGTCAGTCGGGATGAACTCGCTGCGGCGTCGAAGGACCTGGCCGAGCGGCGCGTTGCCATGGTGCAGGCTGCCGCCAAGAATGGCGTCGTGGTGCCTATCAGGGGAGAGAAAGAGTGAGCGAGGACCAGAAGCCCGCGTGGCCGGAAAACAGCAACGACTGGGCGCGGCTTGGAGCGCTCGCCTCGTGGATCGATGACAGCATCGATGGCAGTACCCCTAGCCGGATCGCTGCCGCGTACGAGGCGTGGCAGGACGCCAACCACGACCCGTTCGACGACAATCACTTTATGACCCGTGCGGAGAAGGCGTTGCTGGTGCGGGCACTGGACGGCGGAAAGGACCGATGGAAGGCCACATCGCTGCACCTGCGCAGCGGTGCGGCCAGCCAGAAGTTCGTCAATCTCGCAGCCCACCTGATAGAGCAGAAGGCCTTCGCCCCCAACGCGGACCTGTCGGAGCGCCCTCGGCTGGGCATCTTCGAGGACTGGCAACTGATCAACGCGATCCTTCGCCAGCACTATCCCGACGACGTGGCGCGGGTAGGCGCGGCCTTCGACCGTATTGCTTCCCGGCTCATCGCAATTCTGCGCGGGGAGAAGACCGGCGAGAAGCAGCCGCACTCCGACAAGGAGAAGCCGTACACCGACGAAGAGCGATACGAAGCCAACGCAAAAAGCATTGAGAAGCTACTAAAGAAGGGCCGCAGCGAGAGCTACATGCTGGGAGTCCTTGTTGTGCACATCAGGCATGCGCCCACCAGTGACTAGATTTTTGCCGCCGGTTTAAAAAACTGCCGCCGGTTTAAAAGGTCAGATAGGTACAAGCGCCAACCAGCCCTATAGTTTGACTGTTACTACCAAAGGTAGCGATCTTGCTTTAGGAGAAAGTAATGGCTGGTGAAAATGAACTACTTACGCCCGCAGCTGCGGGGATATACCTCGGCGGAATTCCCGTAGATACTTTGCGTTGGTGGCGTTGGCGCCGAACCGGGCCAACCTACTGTCGCGTTGGTCGTCGGGTCATGTATCGGCGCGCCGATCTCGATACCTTCATTCGGCGCGGCGAGGTCCAGGTCGCGGAGGCCGTCAATGGCTAAAAAGAATAAGAGCCGGGGTGGGGCTGCAACCCCTCCTCCGACCGGTAATCCACTCAGCGACGGGTCCAATAATAGCGTGCCGCCGGACGAGGGTAAACCTCTACCGCCGATTGGCTACAATCAAGATATAGAGGATCTACTTAAGCTGCACGATGATCGCTGTGAGAACGGCGAGTGGGTATCCTTTTACGAGAACCGGTTCGATGAAGAATGCCCGTCCTGCAACGCAGAAGCTTTGCGGCTGTCGGAATGGTCACGAGCCTACGGCTTCTTGCTCGAAAACGAGGACGGTGTCGGAAAGGCGCTTGCCTTCGATGACTCAACGCTCCGAGTGATCCGCTTCTGGAACCGCCTACTCGGTTGGGGCGCTATATATGCCTGCTCCAAGTGCGATGTGCACGGTATTCATCTTTCCGGCCCCCAGCCAGAGGAAGGCAGCGAATGAGCAGCCTTCCCACCGACACCACCATCAACAACGAGAGCCGCGCCTACGCGGAGCGCTTTCACGTCCTGTTCGCGGGTGCCACTACCCATCACGGCACCTACCGACACGAGCCGACGTTGGTCGAGCCCGGCGAGAAGATGAGCATAAGAGGCTCAGCAAGAACGATCCGCGAGCCACCAACGCCAACATTGTGGGAGCGCCATCTGGACGGTGCAGCACCGCTTGGCATCTGCCCGCTGAGACCCGACGACACCTGCCTCTGGGGCTGCATCGACGATGACGACCGGAAGGCAGATCATGCCGCTCTGGTTAGGCGGGTCAGGGCCGCAGGGCTTTCTGCGATCGTGTGTCGCAGCAAGTCAGGCGGTGCCCATCTATACTTCTTCCTCTCATCTCCGATGCCCGCCGTCGATCTTCAGCAAAAGCTGCGCGAGATCGCTACCAGCCTGGGTTATCCGCCCGAGACGGAGATCTTCCCTAAGCAGGCGCGCAATTCCGACATCGACAAGACCGGCGGATGGCTGAACGTCCCATATTTCGGCGGCGACGGGACGGATAGATATGCGGTCAAGGATTCAGGGCTGGCCCAGAGTGTTGCGGAGTTCCTCGATCTGGCCGAGCGGTCATCCGTGACGCCCGCTCAGCTCATGGCGCTCAAGGCATCCCCGGATCGGCCGAACTCGGCTCATGCCGGGGGTGATCTAACGAGCGATGAGTTCGAGAAGATGTTAGCGCGATGGCTGCGCAAGCTTGCGGAAGCGCCGCACGGCACCCGCGACGATAAGCTGATGCGGGTTGCACGCGACGTCGGCAGATGCTCCGCCGTGATCACCATCGACAAGCCAGCGGCGGAGTGGCGGGCGCGCGAAGTCTGGCGCAAGCTCGGCAAAAATGATCAGGAATTCGATGAGCAATGGAAGCACAACGTCGAATGGGGCGAGAAGGAAGGAAACCCGCCGCGTCTGGGCGATGGCGACGGCGGTGGCGGTCGATTTCCCGACATCGACAGGATCGTCGTTTTGGTCGGCGGCGAGGAGGACGAGTGGCGACTGACGCTGAGGGGCTGGGGCGACATCGTTCTCCCCGTCAAGGAGGTCATGCACTACTACACCTTCAACGTGAGATGTGCGGCCCGGCTAGGCGCCATCTTTGATCAAGTGAAGCAAGATACGTGGTACGAAAAACTGCGCGAGGCACGGGCGCAGGCAACGTTCGAGAAGATACCGGAGACCGAGACGCCGGAATACGAGATGCGCGAGCTGCTGCGGGTCTTCGTGACCGATAAGCACAGGGCCGAAACACTTGATGAGGTTCTGCTGGGCAAGCCGTACCTCGATGAGGACGAAGGGCGACGCTACTTCCTGTTCAAAGATTTTCAGAAGTTTCTGCTGCGCGGGGATTCCAGCTTCGGCAGGATGAAGCCCAACATAGCTGGTCGCTGGGTAAGACGAGCAATCGGCACGGAAAATCTGATCGAGACCAAGAAGATGATCAAGGGTAAGCCGGTGAAGGTCCATTACGTGCCGGCCGAACTCTTCGACGCAACGCCGAAGCTGCCGCTGCCGAAGACGGAAAGGCCGCCAATTTGACGGAACCACGAATGTACAAGGGTAACGGCGGCGCGGTGCGGATCACGAATCTGGTGGCGCGGCCAGTTTATAGTGATGGTGGAGGCAGTTTAAGAAAAACCGCCTTGGCAGGCCGCTGGAGAGCGCCCGCCTCCCGGCGACCCTACCCTAGTGGCCGACCCCGCCGCGAGAGCGGGCGCTCATGCCAGGGTCGGCGGCGCTCGTGCGGCGTGGGAAGGGGCCGGGTTAAGGCGGCGCGGACGGTGGTCCGAGGATCATTGATGCCGGGGGGGTCTTAGGCGACATACCCGCAACCTATTGCGTATACGCCCGTATATAAGCGCGCCTGCGTCGTGAGAGGGTAATAAGGGTAATACGGGTACGCATGCATTTTAAGGAGCTTTTTCCGGCGGTTAGCGTACCCTTATGATCCCAATCTGATACGGGTAGACGCGGGTAGCTGTCGGCGACGTGGAATCCCCCGGTAACTGGCTGAGCCTCGTCGCGCTGAACCGTTATAACCTTTCGCCGCCCTCCTTCCCGCGTCGTCGCCCTTTGCCTTACGCGTATTGCCCCTGCGCGATTGCGACCGCCTTATAGTCTATTAGCAGGTTAACCCATAATAAAACCCTTTAAAACAAAGGCTTAGCACGCTAATATACAACCTAGGATTGCTTCAGCTAACGCAGAGCTAATCAAAAGTAACCCGCCGACCGTTTTAGCGAGTTCCGCCGCCAATGGCCAAACGAGGTCCAGAGTGTTCAGTTTGCAGGCACCGTGAGCGGGCGGCCATCGACCTCGCACTGGCTCGCAACGTACCGTTCGCCGCCCTAGCCAAGCGATACAAACTGGGCTCCGATAGCCTCCGTCGCCACGCCAAGAACCATATGCCGCCTCAGTTGAAGGCGCAGCTCTTGGCCGGGCCGGAGATGCCGATGGACATCGACCGGCTGCGAGAGACGGAGTCCCAGAGCCTGCTGTCGAACATCGTGGCGCTTCGCCACCGGCTCTTTGCCATGATGGACGCTGCCGAAGAGGTCATGGACACGGCGGGGGCGCAGCGGGTCGCGGGCCAATTGCACCGCAACTTCGAACTGACGGGCAAGCTGCTTGGCGACCTGAACACAGGCACCACCATCAACAACAACGTGCTCGTATCCCCGGTCTACATCGAGATGCGTACGGAACTGGTCAAGGCGCTGCGGGGCTTCCCCGACGCACGGCAGGCCGTCGCGCTGGTGCTCCAGGGGCTAGAGACCCGGTTCGCCGACGGTATGGTGATCGACCATACCTACGCCAGCGGCCCTGTACCCGGCAACGGGGGTCGTGGCTCATGAAGAACCTCGGCAGGCTCGACTTCAGAGTACCAGCGCAGCCGCGTGCGCTGGGTGCAGGCAGACCGGCAGTGCCGACGCACAGGTTGCCGGCTGGTTTCCCTGTGCGTTGTTTCGGGCCTCCTCCTTTGTGTTTGCCTGACGCGCGCCGGTCTGCCTCTTTTTTCCAATCGCAGAGGCCGCACCGATGCTAGCCCGGGACCTTGCCCGCGCACTGAGCCCCGTCGCCTTGGCCCGCGAGTGCGGCATAGAGCCTGACCCATGGCAGGCAACGTTGCTAGACGCCAACCCCCGGCGCTCCCTGCTGCTGTGCTCGCGCCAATCGGGCAAGTCCACCGTCGCGGCTTTCCTCGTCATCCAGACCGCGCTCTTCGTCCCGGCAGCGCAGATCGTCGTCGTCAGCCCGACGCAGCGCCAGTCCAACGAGCTGTTCCGCACCATCGTCGGTTTCCTTGGACGGCTGCCCGGTGCGCCGCGCCCCACCGCCGAAAGCAAGCAGGGCACGGAGCTGTCGAACGGCGCGCGCATCCTCTCGCTCCCAGGCACCGAAAAGACCATCCGCGGAATTGCCGGGGTGGACCTCGTCGTCATGGATGAGGCCGCGCGCGTCGAGGACGAGCTGCTGACGGCGGTAAGGCCCATGATGGCGACAAAACCCGACGCTCGCCTAGTCGCCCTCACGACGCCAGCGGGCAAGCGCGGCTGGTTCTACGAGGCATGGGTGGGCGACGATCCCGCGTGGGAGCGTGTGCGGGTTCCAGCGAGCGAATGCCCCCGGATCACGCAGGCGTTTCTGGACGAGGAACTGAAAGCCCTCGGCGCAATCAAGTTCAGCGAGGAGTACGGCCTGGAGTTCCACGACCCCGAGGAGGCCGTCTTCCCGCTCGCCATCATCCAAGCCGCATTCACGCAGGAGGTCAGAGCGCTATGGTAGGACACCCCATAGGCCGGGGCGGCAGAGGACCGTGGCAGCGCATACCGGTCGTGCCGGTCAGTCGCTTCATTATGGGTGTGGACCTCGGGCAATCGAACGATCCCACCGCCATATCCGTCATCCACCATACGGTGACGCCGACGGGCGACTGGAGCCTCTCTTACGGCGATCACGTCAGGCCCAACGTAACACGCGAACGTGGCGAGACCCGGTTCGATGTACGCGCCCTGGAGCGCGTGCCGCTGGGCACGCCCTATCCGCAGGTCGTGGGGCGCGTTGGCGAACTGCTGGACCGCCCGCCCCTGCGCGACGGCTGCGACCTTGTGGTTGACGAGACGGGCGTGGGACGGGCCGTCTCTGACATATTCGACTCCGCCGGCATGCGACCGCAACGGGTCGCCATCACCGCCGGCAACGAGATCACCAATCCCGAGAACCGCCGCTGGCACGTGCCGAAGGCGCATCTCATCAGCACCGTGGACGCCCGGCTGCACGTTGGTGAGCTGCGCTTTGCCGCTGAGCTGACCGACGCTGGAGCGCTAGCCGAGGAGCTGAAGGACTTCCGCCGCACCGTCAGCGCCGCTGGCCGCGCTAGCTTCAACGCCCGCGAAGGCAAGCACGACGACCTCATTCTCAGCATCGCCATCGCTCTCTGGTGGGCCTCGCGTCCCCGGACAGGCGGAGGCCAATCTGCCGTTTCCGGTTTCTACTGAAGGAGAAGACGATGAAGCTTAGACCACCGCAAGACATTCACGAGGCTGCCGTCGAGCAGCACTATCCCCGCAAGCCCAGCGGTGAGGTGGAGAACGACGCGACGATTGCCTCGCTCGCTACCGCCGTGCGCACCACTCGGCTCAACAGCGAGTCTCTTGCGGCCTATGCCGACACGCTCGCCAAGGACCGGCTAATGTCGCCGGATGCCGCCCGCCTCAAGCTCAGGGACAACGCTCTTAAGCTGGCTGAGACCACCGCGAAGAAGCTGGACGAAGCCAAGGCGCGCGTGCAGCAGGAAGTAGCGGAGATCAGAGCCCGCACCAGCACACCCCCGGCCCCTCGCGATCAACTCTCCGCCGGGCTCGAGGCTGAGATCCGAGCGCGGCTGGCGAGCATGCCCGAAAAAGCCCGCGATGAGGTAGTCGGCAAGGCATTCGTCGAAATGGACGTGAGCATCATCTCTGCTGTGTTACGCGGCCCGGCAATGCTGGCCGGCATGAGCCAAATCCGCCAAGATATGGTCCGCCACCGCTACCGGACAACGTTCCACCCGGAGGATGAGGCGCGGCTTAAGCGGCTCACCGCCGCGCTTGAAGCCACGGAGCGCAGCGGGCGCGCGTTCATCAGCTACATCGAGACCGCGACGACCGGCTCGGCCACCCAAATCGCCGAGGCAGCCGCCAACGCAAAGGCCGCCGAGGCAGCCATCGCAGCCGCAATCGCACAGCAGGAGTAGGAGCAAAGCAATGAAGGTTGAAATCGATCTTGAGGGCGTGCTGACGAGCGCGCAGGATATGCCAGAAGAAGTCGCCTCGATCGAGGACGTTCCCGAGGGCTTGCGGGACTTCTACAAGCAGAGCGGCGACCGGCTAAAGCTTGACCACGCGCACCGTGACGCACTGGTGGCCAACGTCTCCAGGGCTCTGGAGGATGATAAACTGCGCGGCGAAAACGCTCAGCTGAAGGATGAGAGCAACCGGCGGCGCGTGGTCGAGACGGTGCGGGAGCAGTTAGCGAAGTTCGTCCGGCCCGAGCTTATGCCCGGTGCCGTGGCGCTGTTCATGTCGCAGCACAAGTTCGGCATCAAGGACGGCAAGGTCTTCATCTTAGGGCGGCGCGGACGCGAGGAAGCCGAGATGGCGGCGGTCAACTGGGTCGCCGAGGATGGCGAACACTACGCCGCACCTGACCGCGCCGAGGCCGGGGGTTTCGCCGCCGAAGTTGCCCGCCTGAAGAACCTGCACTGACCGATGGCTCAGCAGAGGGGCCGCCCTCCGAGTCGCATAAGGGCGGACCGCGACCCCGACCGCCCACCTAGAGTCGCGTCCGACGACCCACTGCGCCGCACCGAGAAGGCTCTGCGGCTGGTCTACGGCGTCGTCCTCCCCCGGATGCATAGCGAGCGGATTGTCGGTCCCGGCTTGGCGCGGGCAAGCTGGCAGAGGCAGTTCGTCCTCAACCATGCGGTCTTCCAGCAACTCGCGGCCGAGCTTGGCGAGAACTGGATGAAGCTCGTGCACGACGCCGATAAGGACGATGCAAGCGCCCGCCGGGTGGAGCGCCGCCACATGGAAGAGGCCGCCGAGGAGATTGTCGCCGTGGTGAATGCACTGTTGCCGCCGCTTAGGGAGGTGGTCGTGCGCCGGGCGGCAGGCATGAACTGGAAGGCTGTTGCTGACGCGCTACCTCACCGTGCCTTCTTCTCCATGCAAGACGACCACGCTACCGCGCTGCGCCGGGTGTGGGACAAGGCCGATGACGCTGTCAGGCGGCTGATCTAGCGGTAGTCCTGATCACTTGTCCTTGATATTTCCAGCGATGATTTCATCGATCAGCGAACCATCCCATACAAGCCCGAGTTGGGCTTCGTAAGAGTGATCTGTCTTAATCCGGCCCGAGTATACACCGATGAACTTATTCAATGGAGTACTCAAAATGCCAATCACACCTGGCTGCTCCATGTGGTTTGTCCAGCTTCGACGGATAACCGGCGCTCCGGACATACCGGGCCTCGAAGCCGTATCAACCAGCATGTAGCCTGTCTCGAGGAGCGCTAGTTGCGGTTCCGATGCGATGCTTCCTCGCTTCCACACGGGATAAGCGGGTAGCTCGATCTTCTTAAACGGATAACCGAGGATGAAGACTTCCAGCCCGATCTCAATGCGAAGGTCTGCATTTGCTAAGACATTCAGCGGATAAAGGGTGACATTCGCGGCTTCTGGCCCGGAGGGCAGCGGGAGGACTGCGATATCAACGCGCCTACTCGGGTGTACTAACCAGAGCGGCTCGTCATCGTCATCTCTGATCCTGATGTCCCATCGCCGCTTTTCAACTGATCCCGTGCTTATGTTGAAAAGAGCGCGGACGATGTTCGGTCTACCAGCGTCGTCTCTCAAATTGGCAAGTGTGAAGAAGTCACGCATGGAGAGCACATGCCAGTTGGTCACCAAGTACCACCTTCCCTGGCTCTTCCATATGAATCCCGTGCCGTGCCCCTCAAGCGGAGTGTCGTTGAATTGCAGTTCAAGTGGAACGGTGGTTAGCGTGAAATGATCTATTGTCGTCATTCGCGTCGTCGCCCCTAATTCACGTGGAGCATGCACGAAAATAGCGCAGAGGCGAGTGCGAATCTGTGCGGTCATATACGGATATGCGACCATTCAAGCGCCCGAATCGTTAGCGCCGCGTTAGCCCAACGGCAGCCGCAGCTAACGCACTATTAGGAGGCGACGCAAGTTATTGGAATTAAAGGAAATTTGGTGCCCCCGCCAGGGTTCGAACCCGGGACCCCCTGATTACAAATCAGGTGCTCTACCAACTGAGCTACAAGGGCAATAATTGCCCAACTAGCAGATTCTATGATTCTGTAAAGGGAAATCCGTGCCTGCGCGAACAGGTCGGCTGCGGCTCAAAACGCTTCGCGGCAGAAAACGTCCTTGTCGTACAAGGCCTTTATCCTTTAGCTAGGACAGCATCATAAAGGGCATTGCATGGGCCGTTCATTTCAGACGCTATCCTTTCTCGCCTCACCAACGACGGAGGCGCTTGCCGCTCGCGAGGAGCTGATTCGCCTCTATGGTGACGTGCCGGCTGACGAAGCCGACGTCATCGTCGCGCTTGGCGGCGACGGTTTCATGCTACAGACGCTGCACCACACCATGAACTCCGGCAAACTGGTTTACGGCATGAATCGCGGTTCGGTCGGCTTCCTGATGAACGATTATCGCACCGAACAGCTTCAGGAACGCATCTGCCTCGCCGTCGAAAACGTCTTCCGGCCATTGCAGATGACGACGGCCAATGCCGACGGCACCAACTCGACGGCGCTCGCCATCAACGAGGTCTATCTTTTTCGCCAGTCCTATCAGGCGGCGAATCTGCGGGTCATGATAGATGGGCGCGTCCGCCTGGAGGAACTCATCTGCGACGGGCTGATGGTGGCGACACCGGCCGGATCGACGGCCTATAATCTTTCCGCCCATGGCCCGATCCTGCCGCTCGAAGCGCCGCTGCTCGCGATGACGCCGGTCAGCGCGTTCAGGCCGCGGCGTTGGAGGGGCGCGCTGCTTCCGAACAAAGTGACCGTCGATATCGACATTCTCGAGCCGGAGAAGCGGCCGGTGAACGCCGTGGCCGACAATACCGAGGTCAAGTCGGTGCTGCATATCCGAATCGCCCAGTCGGAGCATATGACGGCGCGCATCCTCTCCGATCCCGACCGCTCCTGGTCCGACCGTATTCTCGCCGAGCAGTTCAAGGATTGAGACGATGGCCATGCGAGGGATATTGACGACCACCATTTTCCTATTGGGATGGTCGGTCGCAGCCGCCCCGGCGCAGGATGCCATCCTGCCGGCATCGGTGATTTTCGCGACCAGCACCGGCTATTGGGAGGATGACGGCAACGCACCTGATGTCGAGCGGGCGCCGATGGGTGCCGAGAGCGTCGCCAACCCCGAGGGAAAGGCCACCCAGCGCCACGGCTACTACAAGCTCTTTGCCGTCCGCCAGGCCGACAGGACCTCGAAGGTCTACCTGCAGCAGATTGCCCAGACCGAGACCGGCCCGGCGATCGCCTCGACCATCGAACTGCAGGAAATCAGCGACCTGAAGCCTTACGTTACCGATATACGCCCGGAGAATTCGAACGGCATCATCAAGGAGCCGGGGCTGTTTGCCACGATCTATCTGAAGACCGATCCCGCCGCCGAGCCGGATAGCTGGACCGTGCTGATCGACGAATTCGGCGACATCACCGTGGAGAAGGCGACGAATTGAACGGCTGGGAATTGTTCGGAGAGACATCTGGGCGATGAAACTGGGCTATCGCGAGGGCATCCTCTACGACAAGAAGAGGTCGAATTGGGACGCAGCCGGCCCCAGGCCGATCAACTGGTCGCTCTGGTACCCGGCTGCCGATGACGCCCGGGAAAGCGATATAACGGAAAGAAGCTGGTTTCAGAAGGCGACTGTTGCCCGCGATGCGCCCATCCGGCCGGCGGCCCGGCCCTACCCCCTCGTCCTTCTGTCGCACGGCACCGGCGGATCCGCGGCCGGACTGGAGTGGCTGGCGCGACGCCTGGTCGATCGCGGATTTGCAGCGCTCGGCGTCAGCCATCACGGCAATACCGGCATCGAGCCTTATCGCGCCGAAGGTTTTGCCTGCCTTTGGGAGCGGGCACCCGACCTCAGCTACATGCTCGACCACAGCGATGACTGGCTCGGCAATCTGTCGGGCCATATCGAAACGGCCCGCGTGTTTGCGGCCGGATTTTCGGCCGGAGCCTATAGCGTGATGCTGCTGCTTGGTGCTGTCGCCCAGTTCTCGCAGTTTGACCCGTCCCGGATGAAATCCGGTGTCTCGCGCGGACCAAGGGAATTTCCCGACCTGGCCGACCATATCCCGACATTGCTGCGCACCAGCGATGTGTTTCGCGATTCATGGTCGCGCGTGTCGCAGTCCTACCGGGACGAGAGAATCAAGGCCGCGCTCGTCTGCGCGCCGGGCCGGTCCGTTCTCTGTTTCAGCGAGGAAAGCCTGAAGGCCGTCGATGCGCCCACCCTTATCCTGGTCGGCGATGCCGACACGGCGGCACCGGCGGAGGAATGTTCGTCATGGCTGCATGCACGGCTGCGACGCAGTCGTCTTAGAATCTTCGGCGGCGGCCTTGGACATTATGTCTTCGTGCCGGAGGGCACGGCGCTCGGCCTCGCCTTTGCCGCAGAACTCTTTACCGATCCCCCGGGCATCGAACGCGCCGCCATTCATGACCAGATTGCCGATCTGTCGGCCGCGCTGTTTCACGACAGCGACGTCAGCGCCATGGTCTGAACAAAGAAAAGCCCCGTCTCCGGGGCCTTCGTGTCTCGATTCTGCTGTACCCTATCAGTCGACATCCTCGACAACCGCGTCGGCGGCGCCGCTGATGCGGTGGGCAAGGGCCGCTTCCATGAACTCGTTCAGATCACCGTCGAGCACATCATCCGGGGCGCTGCTGGCGACGCCGGTGCGCAGGTCCTTGACCAACTGGTAGGGCTGCAGCACGTAGGAGCGAATCTGGTGGCCCCAGCCGATATCCGTCTTGGAGGCGGCTTCGGCGTTGGCGGCGTCCTCACGCTTCTTCAGTTCCGCTTCGTACATGCGGGCACGCAGCATGTCCCAGGCCTTGGCGCGGTTCTTGTGCTGCGAACGCTCCTGCTGGCACTGCACGACGATACCGGTCGGGATATGCGTGATGCGCACGGCCGAGTCTGTCGTGTTGACGTGCTGGCCGCCGGCTCCCGACGAACGATAGGTATCGATGCGGCAGTCGCTTTCGTTGATCTCGATCTGGATCGAGTCGTCGACAACCGGGTAGACCCAGATCGACGAGAATGAGGTGTGGCGGCGCGCATTGCTGTCGTAAGGCGAGATGCGCACCAGCCGATGCACGCCCGATTCCGTCTTCAGCCAGCCATAGGCATTATGGCCCTTGACGAGCAGGGTCGCGGATTTGATGCCCGCTTCTTCGCCGTCATGGACTTCGAGAAGCTCGACCTTGAAACGCTGGCGTTCGGCCCAGCGGGTGTACATGCGCAACAGCATGTTGGCCCAGTCCTGGCTTTCGGTACCGCCGGCGCCGGAATGGACTTCGAGATAGGTGTCGTTGCTATCGGCTTCGCCGGAGAGCATCGCCTCCACCTGGCGGCGGGCGGCCTCGGCCTTCAAGGCCTTCAGCGTGTCCTCGGCTTCCTTGACGACGCCCTGGTCGCCCTCTTCCTCGCCAAGCTCGATCAGCTCGATATTGTCGTTCAGCTGCTGTTCGAGCTGCTTGACGCCGTTGATGCCGTCATCGAGCTGCTGACGCTCGCGCATCAGCTTCTGCGCTTCCTGTGCATCGTTCCAGAGGTTCGGATCCTCTGCCTTGTTGTTCAACCAGTCCAGTCGTCTTATCGCCTGGTCCCAGTCAAAGATGCCTCCTCAGCAGGGTGATAGCCTGCTTGGTTTCATCGACTACGTTTTCGATTTCCGCTCGCATTTTCCGCTTCTCTGCTCGGTCTCTTCAAGTGCTGGTTTACGTCTTTGTTTCACGCAATTCCGGACGCAAAACCGCTGCGCACTTTTGCTGGAAATGCTCTAGAGACGCCCGCCGCGGATGTAAAGGGCCGCGGCAAGCGTTCCAAAATTCGGCGACGGTCAGAACAGGCCGGGCGTTCCGGTCTGGACGGCTTGGTTGGCCTGCGGCGAGGTCTTCAGGATCTCCTCCGGCGCCATGGTGCTGTCCATGCCGATGACCGAGAAGCTGTCGGCCGGGCCGGTGCCGGGCTTGAAAGCCTCGACAATGGTGTTCGGATCGCCGTCCGCGGCCGCCATGCCGGTCTTGCGGTCGATCGGGATCAGGTTCATGCCGGGCGGGATGACGAATTTGGATTCCGGCGTATCCTTGACGGCGGCCTGCATGAATTCGTTGAAGATCGGGGCGGAGAGACCGCCGCCGGTGCCGCCGCGGCCGAGCGGGGCCGGTGTATCGAAGCCCATATAGAGGCCGGCAACCAGATCCGGCGTGAAGCCGACGAACCAGGCATCCTTCTCGTCGTTGGTGGTGCCGGTCTTGCCGGCGACGTCGCGGCCGCCGAGGTCGATCTTGCCGGCGGCGGTGCCGCGCTGGATGACGCCCTGCATCATCGAGGTGATCTGGTAGGCGGTCATCGGGTCGAGAACGGTTTCGCGATTGTCGACGACATTCGGCTCTTCCTGGTTTTGCCAGTCACCGGCATTGCAGCCCTCGCACAGACGCTCCTCATGCTTGAAGATCGTCTTGCCATAGCGGTCCTGAATACGGTCGATCAATGTCGGCTTGATCTGCTTGCCGCCATTGGCGATGACCGAATAGGCCGAGACCATGCGCAGCACCGTCGTGTCGCCGGCGCCGAGCGACATGGAGAGAACCGGCAGCATGTGATCGTAGATACCGAAGCGCTCTGCATATTCGGCGACGATGTTCATGCCGAGATCGTTGGCGAGGCGCACCGTCATCAGGTTGCGCGAATGCTCGATGCCCGAGCGCAGCGTCGAGGGCCCGCCGACTTCGCCGCCGTAGTTTTCCGGCTTCCAGACCTGGCCGCCCGACACGATCTCGATCGGCGCATCCATGATGACGGAGGCCGGCGTATAACCATTGTCCATCGCCGCCGCATAGACGAAGGGCTTGAACGAGGAGCCCGGCTGGCGCATCGCCTGGGTGGCGCGGTTGAATTCGGACTGCGAGTAGGAGAAGCCGCCGACCATGGCCAGCACGCGGCCGGTCTTCGGGTCCATGGCGACCAGGCCGCCCTGCACCTTCGGCGGCTGCTGCAGGCGGTAGGAGGTCGAGGCGTCGTCGCCGAGCTTTGCGACATAAACGACGTCGCCGGGGGCCAGGACGCCGACCGGCGACTTCGCGGTCTTGCGGGCGCCGTCGGCCGAACGGAAGGCCCACTGCATGTTCTTGGCATCGATCGTGCCGCGTTGACGCTCAGCCGCGACCTTGCCGCTTCCATCCTTGGTCGGCTGCAGGCCGATGTCGACATTGCTGTCGGACACGGCGAGCACGACGGCAAGCCGCCATTCCGGCACGTCGGACAGTGCGGGGATATCGGCAAGCGCCTTGCCCCAGTCACCGCTTGCATCGATCTGCTTGAGGGGGCCGTGGAAACCTCGGCGCTCGTCATAGGTGACCAGACCGTCCTGCAGCGCCTTGCGGGCAGCGAGCTGCATCTGCGGATCGAGCGACGTGCGCACTGAAAGGCCGCCCTCATAGAGGACCTTTTCGCCATATTGGTCGATCAGCTGGCGACGCACGGCTTCGGCGAAATAATCCGATGCAAAGAGCGACGGTCCGGTGGTGCGGGCGGTGACGCCGAGCGGCTGCTTCTTGGCTTCCTCGCCGTCGCTCTGGCTGACATAGCCGTTCTCGACCATGCGGTCGATCACCCAGTTGCGGCGCTCGAGCGCAGCTTCCGGGTGGCGGAAAGGATGATAATTGGCGGGGCCCTTCGGCAGCGAGGCCAGGTAAGCTGCCTCGGCGACGGTCAGTTCGGTGACGGATTTGTTGAAATAGGTGAGTGCTGCGCCGGCGATGCCATAGGAATTCAGGCCGAAGAAAATCTCGTTCAGGTAGAGTTCGAGGATCTTGTCCTTGCTGTAGGCCTGCTCGATGCGGAAGGAGAGGATCGCTTCCTTGATCTTGCGGTCGATCGTCTGGTCCGAGCTCAACAGGAAGTTCTTGGCGACCTGCTGGGTGATGGTGGAGGCACCGACCGGACGGCGGCCGGAGCCGAAATTCTGCAGGTTGACGAGGATTGCGCGGCCGAGACCGGTAAGATCGACGCCCGGGTGATTGTAGAAATTCTTATCTTCGGCCGACAGGAAAGCGGCCTTCACGCGGTCGGGAATGGCCTGGATCGGCAGGAAAAGACGCTTTTCCTTGGCGTATTCGGCCATCAGAGCGCCGTTGCCGGCATGAACGCGGGTGGTCACCGGCGGCGCGTAGCTGTTCAGAACGGCATAGTCCGGCAGATCCCTGGCGACATTGGTGATATAGATGGCAACACCCGCCGCCGCGACCAGAAACAGGACGCAGGCCATTCCGAAGAAATATCCAAAAAGTCTAACCATATTTCAGCTACCGGTCTTTTCGATCTTCAATCGGCGCAGACGCAACGATTGCATGGATCAAGGCAATTTGCACGTTGCGCGGCTTACTCCATGAGCGTTACCGCCACAAGCCGATTCCGCGCCTCAGGCCTACGAAACATAAGCCGGAGTAACGGCGCGAATGTGAGCAAAATAGGGCTCTGCCCGCCGCATTCACCGCTGCGGCAGCGTTTCATTAGAACTGTCACATCCAAGCAACGCCGTCGCCGCCGCCAATCTGAGGCATCTTGCTCAGAACTTGATTCATGTGACGCGCTTTAAGTCGTTGTTTTTTATGCATGTCGCCATGCCAGAACCCGCTACAGATCTTTGCGTGGCATGGATTAGCCGCCATTCGCCATGACGGCGGCGCGGTATCGCTTCACTGCGTCGGTCAAGAGACCGGCGATCTTGTCGCGCCAGGTCTCGTCGAGCAGCAGTTTCTCGTCATCGGCATTCGAGAGGAAGCCGAGCTCGAGAAGGATCGACGGCACGTCAGGGGCCTGCAACACGCGAAAGCCGGCGTGACGGTGTGGATTGTTGATGGTGCCAACCTGATCCTTGAAGGAATTCAGCACGCTCTCGGCCAGCGAGATCGAAAAGGCCTGGGTCTCGCGCCGAGTCAGATCGAGCAGGATGTCTGCTACCTCGGGCGGCTCGGCGACCGTCTCCTTGCCGGCGATCTGGTCGGAAAGGTTTTCACGATCGGCAAGGTCGGCGGCGAGCTTGTCGGATGCCTTGTCGGAGATCGTGTAGACGGTCGCGCCGCGGATATCTTTCTGCTTCAGCGTGTCGGCATGCAGGGAAATGAACAGGCCGGCATGGTTCTGGCGGGCGATCAGCACGCGCTGCGAAAGCGACAGGAACTCGTCATCCTCGCGCGTCAGGAAGGCCTTGATGCCCGGTTCCTTGTTCAACCGGTCGGTCAGCGCCTTGGCGAAGGCGAGCGTTACCTGCTTTTCCTCGGTCTTGGTGTCGACGCCGATCGCACCGGTATCGATGCCGCCATGGCCGGCGTCGACGGCGATGACGAAATCGCCGGGAGCGGCTTTCTCAGGCGCCGGAATGGCGCTGGTCGTCTGGTCCGCCTCAGTTTGATCATTCCAGGATTGGGTCTTCACCAGCTCGGCAAAGGCCTGCTTGTCGATCATCTCGGCATCGAGCACGAGGCGATGCCCCTTGCCTGCCTCGTCGGTCTGCACTTTGGCGAGCGCCAGCTTCACCGGCCTTGCCGTCGTCAGCACGATGCGGGCGCTTTCCTCATCCATCTTGCCGTAACGGATGTCCTTGAACAGGCCGCGGGCGGCAAGATCCTTCGCCGGAAAGCCGAAGGCGGTGGCCGGCAGGTCGACGACGATGCGTTCCGGATTGGCGATATAGTGGACGGAGAAGCGCGGTTCGCGATCGAAGTCGATGACGATGCGGGTCCTGGCGTCGTCGCCGACGATGCGCGCACCATAGGCGAGCAGCGGATCTCCGGCTTCGACGGAGCCGGCAACGGCCAGGAGGCTGGCGGCCAGAAGCATTGCCGTCAGAACCCGCCTTGCGAATGTCGATCGCCGCGCTGCGGATTTCGCCGCGATCCGAGCCCTCTTATACAATAAACCGCCACACCCTATTTGAATTGCCATGAACCCGACGCGGCTGCAGCGAACGTCCCCGTGACGAAACACCCGTTAGCCTGCCGAATCGCGATCACTTTATCCCCAGCTTCTATGCGTTACGAAATCCATCAATATTATGGCACATTTGGCTTTTCCCTTGCTATTGTGACACAGAAAACATACAACGAATTTCAGGGTAAAGTGTTGACGGGATAGAGTCGCCGCAAAGGCTGCCAGCCAGATCAGGACCTGGCGCCACATCGGTCATCGTCCGCCGTCTCATGCGCTTCATCCCTAGAACTGGATCCTGATTTTCCGGCTTATTGTCGGAATTCATTGGTGGATCAGCCACCACGCTCTCAGGGAGCAAACTCATCGGACCCGAACGGGTCTTCGTATTTGTCGATCACGCTTGGTTGTTGATGGTTTCGCAGCAGGTTTTATCTGAAGTGTACAGGCCCCGGACCGAAATGGTTCCGGCTGCTGTCTGGCTGCTGCCCTCCCCCTCGCATCAGGCGCGACTTTCATTATCCGGCGCGGCTACAGTGGACCGCATTCTTTCTGTTTCAACAGCAGTCGGGAATGCGCTCTCGCGGCCACGCCGAGGAGCACAGCTTACATGGCAGACAAAATGCTTATCGATGCGTCTCACGAGGAAGAGACGCGCGTCGTTGTCGTTCGCGGGAACCGCATAGAAGAATTTGACTTCGAGTCCCAGCACAAGAAGCAGATCCGCGGCAACATCTATCTTGCAAAGGTAACGAGGGTCGAGCCCTCGCTGCAAGCCGCCTTCGTCGATTACGGCGGCAACCGGCACGGCTTCCTGGCCTTCGCCGAAATCCATCCCGACTATTACCAGATACCGCTTGCCGATCGTCAGGCACTGCTTCGTGCCGAAGCCGAGGAGCATCGCCGCGACGAAGATGTCGAGCATGTCGAAACCGCGCCGATGGTCGATCTTTCCAAGCAGGATCAGCCGGATGTCGGCATCGTTCCGGCAAAGGCGCCAGAAGCGGCTGCCGTAACGGAAGAGACGACAGCGGTAGAGGCCGCGGCATCGCCCGAGGCCGCAGACGAAGCGCCGGCCAAGAAGGCAAGGCCGCGCCGCAGCCGCAAGAAGGTGACCGAACCGGTCGCCGAAACGACCGCGACCGAGGACGCCGTTCCCACAGACGTCGAAGCCGAAGGCGCTTCGACCGTCGACAACGAGGATGACGGCTCGACCGGCGGCGCGATGGCCGCCATGGTAGAAACCGACGAGATTTCCGAGGACGTCGATACCAGCAAGCGTCGCCACGATGATGATGACGACGATGACGATCACGGCGAAGAGGAAGTCATTGAATCCGTCGGCGCCGAAGACGCGATGGAAGAAGTGCCGGACCGCGTGCAGCGCAAGCCGCGCAAGCAGTACCGCATCCAGGAAGTCATCAAGCGCCGCCAGATCCTGCTCGTGCAGGTCGCCAAGGAAGAGCGCGGCAACAAGGGTGCAGCCCTTACCACCTATCTCTCGCTCGCCGGCCGCTATTCCGTCTTGATGCCGAACACGGCGCGCGGCGGCGGCATTTCCCGCAAGATCACCAACCCTGCCGACCGCAAGCGCCTGAAGGAAATCGCGCGCATGCTCGAGGTACCGCAGGGCATGGGCGTCATTCTTCGCACCGCCGGCGCCAACCGCACCAAGGTCGAGGTCAAGCGCGACTTCGAATATCTGATGCGCCTGTGGGAGAACGTACGCACGCTGACGCTGGCGTCCACCGCTCCCTGCCTCGTCTATGAGGAAGGCTCGCTGATCAAGCGCTCGATCCGCGACCTCTATAACAAGGACATCAGCGAGATCATCGTTGCCGGCGAAGAAGGCTATCGTGAAGCGAAAGACTTCATGAAGATGCTGATGCCGAGCCACGCCAAGGTGGTTCAGCCCTATCGCGACATCCACCCGATCTTCTCGCGCTCAGGCATCGAAGCCCAGCTCGACCGCATGCTGCAGCCGCAGGTGACCCTGCGTTCCGGCGGCTACCTGATCATGAACCAGACGGAAGCGCTGGTTTCGATCGACGTCAACTCCGGCCGCTCGACGCGCGAACACTCAATCGAAGATACCGCGCTGCAGACGAACCTCGAAGCCGCGGAAGAAATCGCCCGCCAGCTTCGCCTGCGCGACCTTGCCGGCCTGATCGTCATCGACTTCATCGACATGGAAGAAAAGCGCAACAACCGCGCCGTCGAGAAGAAGCTGAAGGAATGCCTGAAGAACGACCGCGCCCGCATCCAGGTCGGCCGGATCTCGCATTTCGGCCTGCTCGAAATGTCGCGCCAGCGCATCCGCGCTTCGGTTCTCGAATCGACCACGCAGGTGTGCTCGCATTGCGGCGGCACCGGCCACGTGCGTTCGCAGTCCTCCGTCGCGCTGCATGTGCTGCGCGGCATCGAGGAATATCTGCTGAAGAACACCACGCACAACATCACCGTGCGCACCACTCCTGACATCGCGCTCTATTTGCTCAACCACAAGCGCCAGACGATCATCGATTACGAAAGCCGTTTCGGCGTCGCGATCGTCATCGATGCGGATGGTTCGGTCGGTGCGCAGCATTTCGCGATCGATCGCGGCGAAGCCGTGGAAAACCCGGTCAAGATCGAAACACTCTTCAACTTCGCAGCCATTCCCGAGGATGACGACGACGATATCGTCATCGAAGTGGATGAAGAGGAAGACGAAGAACTCGAGGAAAAGCCGGCCGCTGCCGAACGCCCCGCAGCAGCGCGCTCGGAAGGCGAAGGTGACGGTAACCGCAAGCGCAAGCGCCGCAGGCGCCGCCGCGGCCGCAACGGCAATGCCGAGCAGCCGGTATCGGCAGCAGGCGAAGCCGGTGACGAGGATGAGGATGGCGACGACGAGGGCGGCGAAGGTGATGAAAACACCGAAGCCACACCCGAGACGCGCGCTGAAAGCGAGGAATCGCAGCGCCGCAAGCGCCGCCGTCGCGGCAAGCGTGGCGGTCGCCGCAATCGCGCCGAGGATGGCTCCGAGCTGGCGGCCGGCGAAGCCGGTGAAGACAATGGCGGCGACGAGGACGAAGGTGACGACGTTTCGAACGACGGCGCTCCTGGTGAAGCCGTAGCGATCGAGGCGATTGCCGAGCAGGCTGACGAAGCTCAACCCGCGATGGCAGCCGTCGAGAGCGCAGTGGTCATCACCGAAGATGTGAAGCCCGCCCGCAGCCGCGGCCGCCGCAAACCGGCGGCAGCGCCGGTCGAGGAACCGGTGGCGGAGACCGCACCTGTGGTCGAGGCAGAGCCGGAGTTGGTGGAAGCCTCCGCCGATCTCGAAACATCAGTCCAGGAAGAGGCAAAGCCGGTTCGCGCCAACCGCGAATCCAATATCTCTTCCTCCGAGCCGACGGTGAAATCCACCACCCGCGTCGAAAATGGCGACGGCGATGACGGCAAGCCGAAGAAAGCCGGCTGGTGGCAGCGCCGTGGCTTCTTCTGAACGCTGATTTTCGGACGTAAACACTGAAATCCGGCCGCGGCGACGCGGCCGGATTTTCGTTTATGGCGATAGCGTGGGGAGTAAAAATGGGCGGCACTTTGCCACTGTGTACCGCAAGCGAGACGGCATAGAGCGCTTCACTATCGCTCGGCTCGACGCCGGCGAAGAGCGACCATCATCCCCGGTTGCGATCAGGCCGCCGGCGGATAGAGCAAGTCGACGATGTAGCTGGCGTCGAAACGGGAATCGAGCATGCCGTAGGTGGAGCGCCAGCCGCCGGCAAGGCGCGTCTCGATGAAGGCATCGGCAATGCGCCCGGCGCCCAGCCGATAGAGTTCGGCGGCACCGGCAGCCAGCGCCAGTTGCTCGACAAGCAGGCGCGCGGCGCCCTCGTCCTGTTCACACAGCGCGATTGCGGCGCGCAACACGTCGATCGTCTTCTTGCCGGCAGGGCCGAGATCGCGGGCAAGGCCGGCGAAGACGGTTTCGAACAGATCCTTGCCACGGTTGAGCACACGCAGCACGTCAAGCGCCATGACGTTGCCGGAGCCTTCCCAGATGGCGTTGACGGGCGCCTCGCGGTAATGGCGGGCGATCGGGCGATCTTCGATGTAGCCGTTGCCGCCGATGCATTCCATCGCCTCGTAGATCAGCGCCGGCGCGATCTTGCAGCACCAGTATTTGGCGACCGGCGTCATGACGCGGGCATAGGCCGCCTCCTCGGCATTGCCGCGCGCCTTGTCGAAGGCGTCGGCAAGACGGAAGGACAGCGCCGTCGCGGCGGCGACATCGAGCGCCATGTCGGCGAGCACGCGCGTCATGATCGGCTGGTTGACCAGCATCTTGCCGAAGACGCTGCGGCCGCGGGTGTGATGCACGGCTTCGGCAAGCGAGGCGCGCATGATGCCCGATGAGGCCAGCGCACAGTCGAGCCTGGTCAGCGTCACCATGTCGAGGATGGTGCGGATGCCGGCATCCGGGCCGCCGAGCAGGAAACCGAATGTGTCTGTAAACTCGACCTCGGAAGAGGCGTTGGAGCGGTTGCCGACCTTGTCCTTCAACCGCTGGAACTGCAACCCGTTGGCGGAACCATCTTCCAGAAGGCGCGGCACGAGAAAGCAACCCATGCCCTCCTTCGTCTGCGCCAGCATGATGAAGGCATCGCTCATCGGCGCGGACATGAACCATTTGTGGCCGGACAGCCGGTAGATACCCTCGCTGACCTTTTCGGCAGCGGTCCTGTTGGCGCGCACATCCGTGCCGCCCTGCTTTTCCGTCATGCCCATGCCGATGGTCACGGCGGATTTCTGCATGGCGGGCTTGTTCGACGAATCATATTTGCGCGAGATGATCTTTGGCGCCCAGTCCTTTTGGACAGCGGGCGAAGCCGACAGCGCCGCAACCGAGGCGCTGGTCATCGTCAGCGGGCAGAGATGGCCGGATTCCAGCTGTGACGTCAGATAAAACCGCGCGGCGCGAACCTTGTGCGCCTCATCCTTGGCCTCGGTATCGGCCTGCGGGTCCCAGACGGAGGAATGCAGCCCGACCGACATGGAGCGGCGCATCAGCGCGTGCCAGGCGGGATGGAACTCGACGACGTCGAGGCGCTCACCGCGCGGACCATGGGTGCGCAGCTGCGGCGCGCCCTGGTTGGCCATGCGCGCCAGTTCCTGCGCCTCCGGCGAGGTGACGTAGCGGCCCATATTTTCCAGGTCTTCGCGGATGCCGCGCGGAAGGGCCGCCGTCAGGTCGACGATCAGCGGATCGGATCGATAGGCGTTGATGCCGGACCACAGGCTCGGCTGGTTGAGTTCTGCGAGTTTGTCGTCAGTCCGGTTGGCGGAGGTCATAATTCGCTTCTAGTGTAAGAACCCGGCAAAGGGAAACCGGAAGTTATGATTCGGTTCATTCTGCTCTATCGGAATTCGGGCGAAAATGCATGGGGACATAAGCCTTTGCCCACAGCGCATGCTTGCCCCGGCGGGCAGCACTCTTTATAGACCCGGCAGAGACAGCAAGAGGCAAGGTCATGGTCTTTTTCCCCCACCGCCACCTCATCGGCATCAAGGGCCTCACCGAGCAGGATATCACCTATCTTCTCGACAAGGCGGATGAGGCCGTCAAGATCAGCCGCCAGAGAGAAAAGAAGACGTCGACGCTGCGCGGGCTGACGCAGATCAATCTCTTCTTCGAGGCATCGACCCGCACACAGGCCTCCTTCGAGCTTGCCGGTAAGAGGCTCGGGGCCGACGTCATGAACATGTCGGTCGGCAATTCCTCGGTGAAGAAAGGCGAAACGCTGATCGACACCGCGATGACGCTGAATGCGATGCGCCCCGACGTGCTGGTGATCCGCCATTCGAGCGCAGGTGCCGCCGCCCTTCTCGCCCAGAAGGTCTCCTGCTCGGTCGTCAATGCCGGCGACGGGCAGCACGAACATCCGACCCAGGCGCTGCTCGACGCGCTGACGATCCGTCGCGCCAAGGGCAAGCTGTCGCGCATCATCGTGGCAATCTGCGGCGACGTGCTGCATTCGCGGGTGGCGCGCTCCAACATCCTATTGCTCAACGCGATGGGCGCCCGCGTCCGTGTCGTCGCACCTGCAACCCTCCTGCCTGCCGGCATCGCCGAGATGGGCGTCGAGGTCTTCCATTCGATGAAGGAAGGGTTGAAGGACGCCGACGTCGTGATGATGCTGCGGCTGCAGCGCGAGCGCATGTCCGGCGCCTTCGTGCCTTCGGTGCGCGAATATTATCACTTCTACGGACTCGACGCCGAAACGCTGAAAGCCGCCAAGGAGGATGCGCTGGTCATGCATCCCGGCCCGATGAACCGCGGCGTCGAGATCGCGTCCGAGGTGGCGGACGGGCCGCAGAGTGTGATCGCCGAACAGGTGGAGATGGGGGTGGCGGTGCGCATGGCGGTCATGGAGACGCTGCTCGTCTCGCAGAACCAGGGTCCCCGCAGCGATGGAATGATGGTATGAGCAACCCGATCGTCCTCAAGAACGTCCGCATCGTCGATCCCTCGCGCAACCTCGATGAAGTCGGAACGATCATCGCCAAAAACGGCGTGATCATCGCCGCCGGCCATGCGGCGCAGAATCAGGGCGCGCCTGATGGCGCCGTCATCCGCGACTGCACGGGCCTTGTGGCGACGCCCGGCCTCGTCGATGCGCGCGTCCATATCGGCGAACCCGGCGGCGAGCATCGTGAGACGATCGCCTCGGCGAGCCGGGCGGCGGCGGCCGGGGGCGTCACCTCGATCATCATGATGCCGGACACCGATCCCGTCATCGACGACATCGCGCTCGTCGAATTCGTCAAGAAGACGGCGCGGGATACGGCCGCCGTCAATGTCTATCCGGCAGCCGCCATCACCAAGGGCCTTGCCGGCGAGGAAATGACCGAGATCGGCCTGTTGATGCAGGCCGGCGCCGTCGCCTTCACCGATGCCCATTCCAGCGTCCACGACACGCAGGTGCTGCGCCGGATCATGACCTATGCGCGCGAATTCGGCGCCGTCATTTCCTGCGAGACGCGTGACAAATATCTCGGCGCCAACGGCGTCATGCATGAGGGGCTTTTCGCCAGCTGGCTCGGGCTCTCCGGCATTCCCAGGGAAGCCGAGCTCATCCCGCTCGAACGCGATCTCAGGATCGCCGAGCTGACGCGCGGACGTTATCACGCCGCGATGATCTCGGTGCCGCAATCGGTCGAGGCGATTGAACGCGCCCGCAGCCGCGGCGCCAAGGTGACCTCAGGCATCTCGATCAACAATCTGGCGCTCAACGAAAACGACATCGGCGAATACCGCACCTTCTTCAAGCTCTATCCGCCGCTGCGACCGGAAGACGACCGGGTGGCGATGGTCGAGGCCCTTGCCAGCGGCGCGATCGACATCATCGTCTCCTCGCATGACCCGCAGGACGTCGATACGAAGCGCCTGCCCTTCGCCGAGGCGGAGGACGGCGCGATCGGGCTCGAAACCATGCTGGCGGCGGCGCTGAGGCTTTACCATGGCGGCCAGGTGAGCCTGATGCGCCTGATCGACGCCATGTCTACCCGCCCCGCCGAGATTTTCGGCCTCGCCGCCGGCACGCTGAAGCCGGGTGCGGCGGCCGATATCGCGCTGATCGATCTCGATGAGCCTTGGCTTGTCGCCAAAGACATGCTTCTCTCCCGTTCGAAGAATACGCCGTTCGAGGATGCGCGCTTCAGCGGACGGGCGGTCGCGACATACGTCTCGGGAAAGCTTGTCCACGCAATTTAGGAGACGGCTGGACCGAGGATAGGCCACGGAGGGCCGAGGGGGCATATGTTATCCAATCTCATGTCATGGCAGATCACCCTGCCGATCGCGCTTGCCGCAGCCATCATCGGATATCTCTTCGGCTCCATTCCTTTCGGCCTGATCCTGACGCGTGCGGCCGGCCTCGGCGACGTGCGCAGCATCGGCTCCGGCAATATCGGCGCGACCAATGTGCTCAGAACAGGAAACCGCAAGCTCGCTGCGGCGACGCTGCTGCTCGATGCGCTGAAGGCATCGGCGGCGGCCTGGGTCGTCGGTTATTTCCTCGGTGAGGAGGCGGCGATCATCGCCGGCTTCTTCGCCTTCATTGGTCATCTCTTCCCGGTCTGGATCGGCTTCAAGGGCGGCAAGGGTGTCGCCACCTATATCGGCACCCTGCTCGGCGTCGCGCCGATCATGGTCGTGCTCTTCGCCGCCGTCTGGCTGGCCGTCGCCTTCACCACCCGCTACTCCTCGCTGTCGGCACTGGTCGCCATGCTTGTCATCCCGGTGGCGCTGTGGATCCTGGGCAACGAAAAGGTTGCGGCAGTGATGGCGATCATGACCCTGATTTCCTACTGGAAGCACAAGGCGAATATCTCGCGACTGATGGACGGGACGGAAAGCAAGATCGGGGCAAAGGGATAATGGATGCGCTGAGCGCGGAACCAAAAGGCGTCGTGCTGACCGAACGGCAGAGAATTGCCTGGCTGCGCCTCATCCGTTCCGACAATATCGGCCCCGCCACCTTTCGCGACCTCATCAATCATTTCGGTTCGGCCGAGGCAGCGCTTGCCGCGTTGCCGGAGCTTTCGGCGCGTGGCGGCGCCACGCGGGCAATCCGCATCGCCAGCGAGGCCGAAGCGCATCGGGAACTGGAGGCGGCGCATCGTTTCGGCGCCCGCTTCGTCGGCATCGGTGAGCCGGACTATCCGCAGGCACTGAAACAGATCGACGGCGCGCCGCCGCTTCTGGCCGTCAAGGGTGCGCTTGCCGCCGCCAAACGACCGGCCGTCGGCATTGTCGGCTCGCGCAACGCCTCGGTCGCAGGCGCGAAATTCGCGGCGATGGTGGCGCGCGACTGCGGCAGGGCGGGTTATACCGTGGTCTCGGGGCTGGCGCGCGGCATCGACACATCAGCCCACCGTGCGAGCCTCGAGACAGGCACGATCGCCGCCCTTGCCGGCGGTCTCGATCAGCCCTACCCGCCGGAGAATATCGGCTTGCTCGAAGAGATCACCGGCGGCAACGGCCTGGCGGTCAGCGAGATGCCCTTCGGCTGGGAGCCCCGCGCCCGCGACTTTCCGCGCCGGAACCGGCTGATCGCCGGCATTGCGCTCGGCCTCGTAGTCATCGAAGCAGCGACACGTTCGGGCTCGCTGATCACGGCGCGGCTTGCCGGCGAGTTCGGTCGCCTGGTGTTTGCCGTGCCCGGCTCCCCCCTCGATCCGCGCTGCCATGGCACCAACGGCCTGCTGAAAGACGGTGCATCGATCGTCACCGCCCCCGCCGATGTCGTCGAGGCTTTGGCGCCGCTTGCGCAATTCGACCTGTTCCCGTCATCGATGGCAGAGGAACCGGCGCGTGAGGGCAAGGCAATTTCGGTGCCACCCGGCGATCCCGACCGAACCCGCGTCATCGATGCGCTCGGGCCGACGCCGGTCGAGATCGACGACGTCATCCGCCATACCGGTCTGTCGGCATCCGCGGTCTATCTCATCCTTCTGGAACTCGATATATCGGGCAGGCTGCAGCGGCATCAGGGCGGGTTCGTCTCGCTTTCCGATTGAACTTTGCACGATATCGCAGAATTGCCGCCCCCTGTGTCGAAAACCTTCGACAACCTATCTAAGATTGCATTTCCCCGATAAACTCCCTTCGGCTGCACCGGATGCAAGAACTAAAATTGTAGCAAACCCCTTGACCGCGGCGATTTCCCTGTCCATGTCGGAGGGCCGGGATCCATCTTTCGGTGTGTGTCGCGCTGGCTTCAACGCTGGCGTCGTTTCCTTTTTAGAGAATCATCATGAATGTTGTAGTGGTGGAATCGCCTGCCAAGGCCAAGACGATCAACAAGTATCTGGGTCCGGGATACAAAGTGCTCGCCTCCTTCGGCCATGTGCGCGATCTGCCTGCCAAGGACGGCTCAGTTCTTCCTGATCAGGATTTCGAAATGCTTTGGGAGGTCGATAGCGCCTCCGCAAAGCGGATGAAGGATATTGCCGATGCGGTGAAATCCTCCGACGGCCTTTTTCTCGCGACCGACCCGGATCGCGAAGGCGAAGCGATTTCCTGGCACGTTCTCGATATGCTGAACAAGAAGCGCGTGCTGAACGGCAAGCCGGTCAAACGCGTCGTCTTCAACGCCATCACCAAGAAGGCGGTGCTCGACGCGATGGCCGATCCGCGCGACATCGACGTGCCGCTCGTCGACGCCTATCTGGCGCGGCGCGCGCTCGACTATCTGGTCGGCTTCAATCTTTCGCCGGTGCTCTGGCGCAAGCTGCCCGGCGCCCGGTCGGCCGGCCGCGTCCAGTCGGTGGCGCTTCGTCTGGTCTGCGACCGTGAATCCGAAATCGAACGCTTCATTTCGGAAGAATACTGGAACATCTCGGCCCTTCTAAAGACACCGCGCGGCGACGAGTTCGAGGCCAGGCTGGTTTCGGCGAATGGCAAACGGCTGCAGCCGCGCGCGATCGGCAACGGCGAGGATGCCGGCAAGCTCAAGGCATTGCTCGAAGGCGCAAGCTATATCGTCGACTCCGTCGAAGCGAAACCGGTCAAGCGCAATCCCGGACCGCCGTTTACGACCTCGACCCTGCAGCAGGCCGCCTCCTCCAATCTCGGCTTCTCCGCCTCGCGCACCATGCAGATCGCCCAGAAGCTCTATGAAGGCGTCGATATCGGCGGCGAGACGGTCGGTCTCATCACCTATATGCGAACCGACGGCGTGCAGATGGCGCCCGAGGCGATCGATGCGGCGCGCCGCGCCATCGTCGACCAGTTCGGCGAGCGCTATATGCCCGAGAAGGCGCGCTTCTATTCCACCAAGGCCAAGAACGCCCAGGAGGCGCACGAGGCGATCCGTCCGACCGATTTCTACCGCTCGCCCGACCGCGTGCGCAAATTCCTCGATGCCGATCAGATCCGCCTCTACGACCTGATCTGGAAGCGCGGCATCGCCAGCCAGATGGCGTCGGCCGAAATCGAGCGCACGACGGCTGAAATCACCGCCGACAACAAGGGCGAGAAGGCCGGGCTGCGCGCCGTCGGTTCGGTCATCCGCTTCGACGGTTTCATCGCCGCCTATACCGACCAGAAGGAGGACGGCGAGCAGAGTGACGACGGCGACGAGGATGGCCGCCTGCCGGAGATCAATGCACGCGAGACGCTCGCCAAGCAGAAGATCAACTCGACGCAGCATTTCACCGAGCCGCCGCCGCGCTATTCGGAAGCCTCGCTGATCAAGAAGATGGAAGAGCTCGGCATCGGCCGCCCCTCCACCTATGCCGCGACGCTGGCGACGTTGCGCGACCGCGACTATGTGACGATCGACAAGCGCAAGCTGATCCCGCAGGCCAAGGGCCGGCTGGTGACCGCTTTCCTCGAAAGCTTCTTCACCAAATATGTCGAATACGACTTCACCGCCGATCTCGAAGAGAAGCTCGACCGGATTTCCGCCGGCGAGCTGAACTGGAAGCAGGTGCTGCGCGACTTCTGGAAGGATTTCTTCGCCCAGATCGAGGACACCAAGGAACTGCGCGTCACCAACGTGCTCGATTCGCTGAACGAGGCGCTGGCGCCGCTCGTCTTCCCGAAGCGCGAGGATGGCAGCGATCCCCGGATCTGCCAGGTCTGCGGCACCGGCAACCTGTCGCTGAAGCTCGGCAAATACGGCGCCTTCGTCGGCTGCTCAAATTATCCGGATTGCAACTACACCCGCCAGCTCTCCTCCGAAAACGGCGGAGAGGCGGACGGTGCTGCCCTTAACGAGCCGAAGAACCTCGGCACCGATCCGACGACCGGCGAGGAACTGACGCTGCGGTCCGGCCGCTTCGGCCCCTATATACAGCGCGGCGACGGCAAGGAAGCCAAACGCGCCTCGCTGCCGAAGGGATGGAAGCCCGAGGATATCGACTATGAAAAGGCGATGGCGTTGATCTCGCTGCCGCGCGATATCGGCAAACACCCCGAAACGGGCAAGATGATCTCATCCGGCATCGGTCGCTACGGGCCGTTCCTCCTGCATGACGGTTCCTATGCCAATCTGGAAACCGTCGAGGACGTGTTCTCGGTCGGCCTCAACCGTGCCGTGACTGTTATCGCCGAAAAGGCGAACCAGGCGCCGGGGCGGGGTTCGCGCGGGACACCGGCGGCGCTGAAGACGCTCGGCGATCATCCTGATGGCGGCCCCATCACCGTTCGCGACGGCAAGTACGGACCTTACGTCAATTGGGGCAAGGTCAATGCGACATTGCCGAAGGGCAAGGACCCGCAGGCGATCACCGTCGAGGAAGCGCTCGCGCTGATCACCGAAAAGGCCGGCAAGGCGCCTGCAGGCAAGACGGCAAAGGCGAAGGCCAAGCCGAAGGCGGCGGCCGCCGAAGCCAAGACCACCAAGACGGCGGCCAAGCCGAAGGCAACGAAGGCGAAAGCGCCGGCGAAATCGAAAAAGGGCTGACGTGAGCAGGATACCGCGCGAGAGAACGAACCCCGCGGGCAAGCGCCCGGGCAAGATCGGCCGCTCGGGCAAGGATGCTCCCGCCGTCGAGCCGCTGAACATCGTCCACGGCGCCCTGCCCTCACGCGAGGTGATCCTGCGCTTCATCGCCGATCATCCGCAGAAAGCCTCCAAACGCGAACTCGCCAAGGCTTTCGGCCTGAAGGGCGACAGCCGCGTCGAGCTCAAGCACATGCTGCAGGAACTCGAGCAGGAAGGCATGCTGCAGAAGAACCGCAAGTCGCTGATCCGTCCCGGCGCGCTGCCGCCCGTCACCGTTCTCGATATCACCACACGCGACAAGGATGGCGATCTGATCGGCCGGCCGGCGGAATGGCCGGAGGACCAGGGCGTCGCACCCGCCGTCGCCATCCGCCAGCAATCGCCCGCAGGCCGCCAGGGCAAGGGCAAGGCGCCCGTCGCCGGCCTCGGCGACCGCATCCTGGCAAAGATCTTCCCGGCCGTCGATCGCGGCGGGCCGGCCTATACGGCGCGGATCATCAAGGTGATCGACAGGCGCCGCGGCGCCTCGATGGGCGTCTTCCGCGCAGCACCCGGCGGCGGTGGCCGGCTGCTGCCGATCGAACGGCGCGGCGAGGAAATGGTGATCGATCCCGACTTCACCGGCGGCGCCGCGGACGGCGACCTGGTCGAAGTGGAAGTCGCCCGTCTCGGCCGCTTCGGCCTGCCGCGCGCCAAGGTGCTTTCCGTCGTCGGTTCCGTCGGTTCGGAAAAGGCAATCTCGATGATCGCCATCCATGCACACGGCATCCCGCATGTCTTCCCGCCTGCGGTCATCGCCGAGGCGGATGACGCCAAGCCTGCCAACATGTCGCATCGCGAGGATTGGCGCGACGTGCCGCTGATCACCATCGATCCGGCCGACGCCAAGGACCATGACGATGCGGTCTATGCCGAGCTCGACCCCTCGCCCGACAATCCCGGCGGCGTCCTCGTCACCGTCGCGATTGCCGACGTTTCCTGGTATGTCCGCCCCAATTCGCCGCTCGACCGCGAGGCGCTGAAGCGCGGCAACTCGGTCTATTTCCCGGATCGCGTCGTGCCGATGCTGCCGGAGCGCATCTCCAACGATCTCTGCTCGCTGAAGCAAGGCGTCGACCGCCCGGCGCTCGCCGTGCGCATGAGCTTTTCCGCGGAAGGCCGCAAGATCGGCCACACCTTCCATCGCATCATGATGAAGAGCGCCGCAAAGCTCTCCTACCAGCAGGCGCAGGCGGCGATCGACGGCAAGCCGGACGATCAGACCGGACCGATGCTCGAGCCGATCCTGAAGCCGCTCTGGCACGCCTATGAGGTGATGAAGCGCGGACGCGACCGGCGCCAGCCGCTGGAACTCGACATGCCGGAGCGCAAGATCCTGCTGAAGCCCGACGGCACGGTCGACCGGGTCTTCGTGCCGCCGCGGCTCGATGCGCATAAGCTGATCGAAGAAATGATGATCCAGGCGAATGTCTGTGCCGCCGAGACCCTGGAAAAGAAACGCCAGCCGCTGATCTATCGCATCCATGACGGCCCGACGCTCGCCAAGCAGGAAATCCTGCGCGAGTTCCTGGCGACACTCGGCATCTCGCTGGCCAAGGGCGGGAATATGCGCGCCAACAGCTTCAACGGCATTCTGGCGAAGGCGGACGGTACGCCGCACCAGACCATGGTCAACGAGATGGTGCTGCGTTCGCAGAGCCAGGCGATCTACGGTCCCGAGAATATCGGTCATTTCGGCCTCAACCTGATGAAATACGCCCACTTCACCTCGCCGATCCGCCGCTACGCCGATCTCATCGTGCATCGCGCCCTCGTCGGTTCGCTGGGCTTCGGCGAAGGCGGCATTACGCCCGACGAAGAGGCGGCACTCGACGATATCGCCGCCGAAATCTCGACCTTCGAGCGCCGCGCCATGGCCGCCGAGCGCGAGACGGTCGACCGGCTGATCGCCCATCATCTGAGCGGCCGCGTCGGCGAGGAATTTGCCGGGCGGGTCTCCGGCGTGACGAAATCGGGGCTTTTTGTCGCCTTGCCGGACTATGGCGCCGACGGCTTCGTCCCTATATCTACGCTCGGCACCGATTATTTCATCTATGACGAGGCGCATCAGGCGCTGTCGGGGGAGCGAACGGGGCTCGGCTATCGCCTGGGCGACAGCGTCACCGTGAAGCTTGCCGAAGCGATCCCGCTTGCCGGCGCGCTGCGTTTCGAGATGATCAGCGAGGGCCGCGAGATGCCGACGGCGGTGCGCTCCTTCCACAAAGCGGGCCGCCGCGACAGGGGCCAGGTCCGCAAGAAACCCGGAACGAGGCCGCCGCGCGGACGGCACTAGCCCACCGGCTCGAAAATCGGAATCGATTTTCGAAAAGCGTGATGCAAGGATTGAAAGAGTTAGAGCGTTCTTTGTGCGTCCGAAAGGACGCACGGGGCTCTATGTCCGAAAGAGGAACAGGCGATGATCACACCGACCGATCCGGCGGTCCGCTACGGAGATGCGCCCGAGGTCGAGCGTCCGGTTGGGCGCTCGGTCATGCGCGGGCTAATGAACCGCTGCCCGGCCTGCGGTAACGGCAAGCTCTTTCGCGCCTTCCTGAAACCGGTCGATCATTGCGCGGCCTGCGGCGAGGCGATGCATCACCAACGCGCCGACGACCTGCCGCCCTATATCGTCATTCTCGTCCTTGGCCACGTCGTGGTCGGCGGCTATATGCTGACCGACCTGACCTTCGTGCTGCCGGTCTGGGTGCACCTTGCCATCTGGGCGCCGATCACCGTCATCACAGCGCTCGCCTCGATCCAGCCTATCAAGGGCGGCGTCATCGGCCTGCAGTGGGCGCTGCGCATGCACGGTTTCGGCGGGGAGAGTGATGGTGCGGACGATTATGACATCCCCGGCCGGCCGGATTAGAGCATGTCGAGCAAAAGCGCGAGCCGCGAATCTGAAAGATCGCGACGCACTTTAGCGCCTTCACCTTCCAGACATATTTAACGTGTAGTGCCAGCGCTCCACCGACCACCACCCGAACGCGGCAGCCGACGATCCTCAACGACTTGACATGGTACGCTTTTCTTGTCTGAACAGGCTTTACATTCCGCAGGTGGTCACTCACATCGGAAATACTGCGAAACGCTGCCCGTCACCTGGGTTTGGCACGCCTGTGTCTTTCTATGCGAGGTGACAGGCCGGTTCGCTCGCGTAGCTTTCTAAGGATGGATAAATGTCTCAGCCGAGAAACGGCACACCGGGCGATGTCGAGGAAATCCATTGGCCTTCTCTGGTGGCAGCCATCTCGTCCATATCAGCCGTCGGCATAGCAATCGGCCTCGGACTCCCGCTTCTCAGCATCATCCTCGAAAAACGCGGCATCTCGTCCACCTTGATCGGGCTCAACACGGCGATGGCCGGGGTTGCGGCGATGGCCGCCGCACCAATCACCACCAAGCTTGCCCATAAATACGGTGTTGCGCCGACGATGCTCTGGGCGGTGCTGATTTCGGCGCTGAGCGCGCTCGGTTTTTATTACGCCGAGGATTTCTGGATGTGGTTTCCGCTGCGTTTCGCCTTCCATGGCGCGACGACGACGCTGTTCATCCTCTCCGAATTCTGGATCAATGCCGCTTCGCCGCCTTCCAAGCGCGGCTTCGTGCTCGGCATCTACGCGACGGTGCTTTCCCTTGGCTTTGCGGCCGGGCCGCTGCTCTTTTCGATCCTCGGCAGCGACGGCATCTTCCCCTTCCTGATCGGCGCCGCCGCCATCCTGCTTGCCGCCATCCCGATCTTCATCGCCCGCGACGAAAGCCCGGTGCTCGAGGAAAAACCGGAGCTGCATTTCATGCGCTACGTCTTCCTGGTGCCGACGGCGACGGCGGCGGTCTTCATCTTCGGCGCGGTCGAAGCGGGCGGGCTGTCGCTTTTCCCGATCTTTGCCGTGCGCGCCCATTTCACCGAATCGCAGGCAGCACTTCTGCTGACCATGATGGGTGTCGGCAACGTCATCTTTCAGATCCCGCTCGGCCTGCTCTCCGACCGCATCGGCGACAAGCGGCCGCTTCTGGCTGCCATGGCGCTGATGGGGTTCATCGGCTCGATGATGCTGCCGCTGCTGGTCGACAACTGGCTGCTGATGGCCGGGCTCCTGCTTTTCTGGGGCGGCTGCGTCTCCGGCCTCTATACGGTCGGACTCAGCCATCTCGGCTCGCGGCTGACGGGTTCCGACCTTGCGGCGGCCAATGCTGCCTTCGTCTTCTGTTATGCGATGGGAACCGTGGCCGGGCCGCAGGCGATCGGCGCGGCGATCGATGTCGCTGGAAATAATGGTTTTGCCTGGGCGATTGCCGCCTTCTTCGGCCTGTACGCCCTACTTTCCGGCATCAGACTGATGTTCATTCGAAAACGGACTTGACTTTTCGGGCTGGATTCGTAGTTTCGCGCCAGAATTTGCCGTGGAGCCCATCCGGCTTCCACGGCTTTCATTTTCTTAAAGGCAGGACGACCATGGCCAAGGCTACAACAATCAAGATCAAGCTGCTGTCGACAGCCGACACCGGTTTCTTCTACGTCACGACGAAGAACAGCCGTACGATGACGGACAAGATGACGAAGACGAAGTACGACCCGATTGCTAAGAAGCATGTCGAGTTCAAGGAAACCAAGATCAAGTAATCGCTTGAGCTGACGGATTTCAAAAAAGCGCGCGCTTTCGGGTTGCGCGTTTTTTATTGTCCGGATGATCGTCTTTGAGAGATGATAGCGCAAACAGACAAAACGCCGCCCTTCCATCTTCGGGAAGTGACGGCGTTTTTGTGAAAGGGGGTCGGCCAGCATGCAAAACGGCACGAGGAACCGCTATAACTTGCCTACTAGCCGACCGACCCCACGACCCAGGAGATGCGGCGGACCTGAGCATCATGGGGTATCGACAACTCCTCAACGGGAGCGCTTCTCTTATGAGCCGATAATTTGCGCAGAAATGAAAGAAAATCAACAAATTCTTAATGGTGAAATTTGTTAGCCTGATTCTATGGTTAAAAGTCCAGATTTGGGACATACAAAGATTTGTCGGCTCTGCTTGGGCTTGAAGCCTAGAGTTGGACCATCCCAAGAAATTCGACAATATAACTTAACAACTTACGCCTCCCCTCCCCTTACGTGAGGTGACGTCGCCGCAGTCTATTTGGCCCTTCCGGCGACAGGCATTTTTTATAGTCTCCATTTCATCTTGAGCCAGCGGCCAGACATCCTCAACACTGTCGCAGGTCGACATATCCGCAGCAACGCCGATGGTCCATTTTTGGGCTATTGAGTTGCAAAATTTTCGCCCCGCATTGCATAAGCGAAGATTAAAAATCGGTAACGATTGGCTTACAGCGGTGGAAAACCCGCAAATGGTGCCTATGGCGGCAACTGATTCGTCAGGCGGCTGCGGCGACCACGCGGTTGCGGCCGGTATTCTTGGCCTCGTAAAGGGCCAGATCCGCCTGTTTCATCAGCTGGTCCGGGGTCAGTACCGCCGCAATCCGCGAGGCGATGCCGAAGGAAGCGGTGACGTTCAGCGCTTGGCCGGCGTGTTTCAGCATGAAGGGAGCGCTTTCGATCGCCGCGCGCAGGCGCTCGGCTACAGTAGCGGCAATTTCCGGCGAGGTGTCGGGCATCACGACGACGAATTCCTCGCCACCGTAGCGGCAGGCGAGATCGGCGCCACGGATGGTCGAACGGACGCGATTTGCGAATTCCCGCAGCACTTCGTCGCCGCCGTCATGGCCGTAGGTGTCGTTTACCTGCTTGAAGCGATCGATATCGGTGATCAACACCGAAAGCGGTCGGCCCCGGGCCATCGAACGGTTGAAGAGTACGTTCAGATGGTTGTCGAGATAGCGCCGGTTATAAAGGCCGGTCAGCGGATCGGTGACGGCAAGCTCGATCGTCTGCTTGACGCTGGCGCGCAGGCGGTCGTTGTAGCGCTTGCGGCGGATCTGCGTCAGGCTGCGGGCAACAAGCTCGTTGGGATCGACCGGGCGGATGATGTAATCGTTGACGCCGAGATCGAGCGCGCGCACCACCATGTCGTCCGCGCCCTGCTCGGTGATGATCAAAATCGGCAGGAAGCGCGTGCGCTCCAGCGAGCGCAGCTGCGAGCAGAGGCGAAGCGGATCGTAGTCATCGAAATTGGCATTGACGATGACGAGATCGAAGGCGCTTTCGGCCGCCTCGAAGAGGGCAGCCTGCGGATCGGAAAGGGCAAGCACGTCGGCGACCGGCTTCAGCGCCTTGACGAGGCGCTCCTGCGAATTGGCGCGGCCGTCAACGAGCAACACTTGAGCGGTCTCATCGGCGCGGCCCTCGCCTGCCCGCGCGAGGTCGTCGATGCCCATCGTATGGGCGGTATCGGAGCGGATGCGCAGCTCGTCGCTCAACGTCTTCAGCCGCAGCAGGCTCTTCACCCGAGAGATCAGCTGCAGATCGTTGACCGGCTTGGTGAGGAAATCATCGGCGCCAGCCTTCAGGCCGCGCACGCGATCGGCCGGCTGGTCGAGCGCGGTGACCATGACGACTGGAATATGGGCTGTCTTCTGGCTCGCCTTCAGCCGTTCGCAGACCTCGAAACCGTCTATGCCGGGCATCATGATGTCGAGCAGGATGAGATCGACCTGGTTGCGCTCGCAGATCGCCAGCGCCGTGTAGCCGTCGGCTGCGGTCATCACGTCGAAATACTCCGCGAGCAGCCGCGCCTCAAGCAGCTTCACGTTGGCCGGAATATCGTCAACCACCAGTATTCGCGCAGTCATAAGTGTCTTTCCGATGCGTCAAGCATCGCCCAGATAGGTCTTGATCGTCTCGATGAATTTTGGAACCGAGATCGGCTTGGAAACATAGGCCTCGCAGCCGCCCTGGCGGATCCGCTCCTCGTCGCCCTTCATCGCGAAAGCCGTGACGGCGATGACGGGAATCACATGCAGCTCGTCGTCTTCCTTCAGCCATTTGGTGACTTCGAGGCCGGAGACCTCGGGAAGCTGAATGTCCATGAGGATGAGATCGGGGCGATGCTTGCGCGCCAGATCCAGCGCCTCCATGCCGTTTCGGGTCTGGATCGTGGTATAACCGGACGCCTCGATGAGGTCGCGAAAGAGCTTCATGTTGAGCTCGTTATCTTCTACAATCATCACCTGTTTGGGCATGACAAGCTGTCCCTACGTCCGTTCGCGCAGCGGTTCGTCCCATGAGAAAGGCACATGCGGACAAAAGCTGCGTGAAACCGATAGCGCACGCTACCGGTATTTGGTTGAAGAAAAGGTAACTTACCCCGCGAAATGCAAAGCAACTTCAAGACATCGAAACAACTGGCAGCCGACCCGCACGAGACGGCGATTGCCGTGCTCGGCTGGCTTGCCGGCGATCCCGACATGTTCGGCCGCTTTCTCGCCCTGACGGGTGTGGCGCCCGGCCAGGTGCGCAACGCCGTCAACGATCCGGGATTTCTCGCCGGCATGATGGATTTCCTGATGAACCACGAACCGACGGCCTTGGCCTTCTGCGCGGCAAGCGGCATAAGCCCGGAGACGGTGACCGCCGCCTGGCGGCATTTCTCTTCGCCGGGCCTCGATTCCGGAGAATACTGACCGTGACCTCCGGGGAATTCGACATCTCGCATATTCGCCTCGGCGAACGGCCGCTGATCGTCTGCGACGTCGACGACGTCGTGCTGCAGTTCATCGGTCCCTTCCGGCTTTTCCTCGAGAGCCAGGGGCATGCGTTTCTGCCGCGATCGTTCCGGCTTCACGGCAACATCGTCTCGCAGGCGGATGGCACGGAGATCGAGGATCAGCAGGTCAGTCGGCTGATCGAGGAGTTCTTCGAAGCGCAGGAGCAGTGGCAGACGCCGCTCGATCGCGTCGTCGAAACGCTCGACCGGCTTTCCGAAGAGGCCGATGTGCTTTTCCTGACGGCCATGCAGCCGCGGTTCCAGGACCAGCGCCGTCGCCTGCTCGACAGGATGGGCCTGCTTTTTCCGCTGCTTGCCACCGAACAGCCCAAGGGGCCGATCGTTCACGCCTTGCATGCCAGCCGCTCCCTTCCCGTCGTCTTCATCGATGATATGGCGCGCAATCTGCATTCCGTCAGGGATCACGTCGCCGATTGCCTGCTCATTCATCTGATGCCGAACTCACCTGTCCATCGTTTCGCACCGGCGGCCGCCGATGACATTACCCGCGCTACGGACTGGACGCATGTGGCCGAACTCATCGAGGCGCATTTTCTGTCCGGCGCGGTCACTCGCGCAGTTCCAGCCGCATGAGCGGACGGCCGTCCTTGCGCCGCGCCACCGTTTCGAAACCGGCGGCATCAAAGATCGCCGTCGAACCGATGCAGAGCGTCACGGATTTCGACTGCTTCACATGATCGATCGGGCAGGCTTCGAGCAGCCGCGCTCCCTGGCGCCGGGCATGATCAATCGCGGCGGCGAGCAGGCGATGGCTCATTCCCTTGCCGCGCAGTTTGGCCAGCAGGAAAAAGCAACTGACGGCCCAGATGGACGGATCATGCGCATCGTCTTCCTCCAGCGGCCGCGAGACGGTGCGCGGCGAATTGAACTGTGGCACGTCATGACGCGGCCCGACCTGCACCCAGGCGACCGGCGTGCCGTCGGCATAACAGAGGATGCCCGGCGGCGGGCCTGCCTTGATCCGCTCCCGGATATGCGCCTTGCACTCGTCGGGCGCCATCTCGGTCCTGATCGCATGCGGCAGGCGCAGCGCAACGCACCAGCAGTTATAGAAGGCACCCTGCGGCCCGAACAGGATTTCGAAGTCGTCCCAGCGCTCTGAGGTGACCGGCTCGAAACGAAGGTCGTTATCCAAAGGCAAAGCTCCCGCGTCTCTTGTGACTCGGAAGCTTAAGGCGTAATGTCCCGGCGTTCAATCTTTGTTCTCATCATGACGCCTGCGCCTGACAAGACACCCGGCTTTTGTCGCGACTGCCTTGCCGAGCAGAAGGGCGAGGCGCGCCGCTGCGTTTCCTGCGGCAGCCCCCGTCTCGTACGCCATCGTGAACTCTACGCATTGACGCTTGCGCATATCGATTGCGACGCTTTCTACGCAGCGGTGGAGAAACGCGACAATCCGGAACTTGCCGACAAGCCCGTCATCATCGGCGGCGGCAAACGCGGCGTGGTGTCCACCGCTTGTTATATCGCCCGCATCCACGGCGTGCGGTCGGCCATGCCGATGTTCAAGGCGCTGGAGGCGTGCCCGCAGGCGATCGTCATCCGCCCCGACATGGAAAAATATGTCCGGGTCGGGCGGCAGGTGCGGACCATGATGCAGGATCTGACGCCGCTGGTGCAGCCGCTGTCGATCGACGAGGCCTTTCTGGAGCTTGGCGGCACCGAGAGGCTGCATCACGATCCGCCGGCGCGCACGCTCGCCAAATTCGCCCGCCGCGTCGAAAAGGAAATCGGCATCACCGTTTCGGTCGGGCTTTCCTACTGCAAATTTCTCGCCAAGGTCGCCTCCGACCTGCAGAAGCCGCGCGGCTTTTCCGTCATCGGCCGTGAGGAAGCGGTCGAATTCCTGGCGCCGCGTCCGGTCACCACGATCTGGGGCGTCGGCAAGGCTTTTGCGGCGACGCTGGAAGCGGACGGCATCCGCACCATCGGCCAGTTGCAGCAGATGGAGGAGAACGACCTGATGCGCCGCTATGGCAGCATCGGCCAGCGGCTCGCACGGCTATCGCGCGGCATCGACGACCGCGAGGTGCATCTCAACGATGCGGCCAAAAGCGTTTCGTCCGAGACTACCTTTTTCGACGACATCTCGCGTTATGAGGAGCTGGTGCCGATTCTGCGCAACCTCTCCGAAAAGGTCTCCTGGCGGCTGAAGAAAAGCGGCATTGCCGGCCAGACCGTGGTGCTGAAGATGAAGAGCGCCGATTTCAAATCGCGCACCCGCAACCGCAAGCTCGAAGACCCGACCCAGCTTGCCGACAAGATCTTCCGCACTGGGCTCGAGCTTCTCGAAAAAGAGACCGACGGCACGAAGTTCCGACTGCTCGGCATCGGCGTCACCGATCTCGGCGACGCCGCCCGCGCAGATCCGCCCGACCTCATCGACCAGCAATCGGGCCGGCGAGCGGCCGCCGAAGCGGCGATGGACAAGCTGCGCGACAAGTTCGGCACGAAGACGGTCGAGACCGGCTACACCTTCGGCAGCGGCAAGCGCGATCACTAGCGCGTGAGGGCAACATCAAGCCCGGCCTATAAAATCTTCCTTAAACTTCGTCCCATAATCTGCCGGGCAGTATTGCGTATGGTTGGGTATCATGTTCTCGCGTCTCGTCTTCGGCCTCGGCTTGCTGTCGGCCACCGCACTCGTGCACCCTGCTCTCGCTGCGGATGCGCGCACGCTGCAGATCATCGTCTCGAAGGACAAGCAGTCGCTTGCGGTATATGATGGCACCGAGGTCGTCGCGACCTCGAAGGTCTCGACCGGCAAGGACGGCCACACGACGCCGAGCGGCATCTTCTCGGTGCTCGAAAAGCAAAAATACCACGAATCCAATCTCTATTCCAACGCCCCGATGCCGTTCATGCAAAGGCTGACCTGGTCCGGCATCGCGCTGCATGAATCGAATTCCGTGCCGCGTTATCCAGCCTCGCATGGCTGCGTGCGCATGCCCGGCGCCTTCGCCAAAATGCTCTATGGGATGACCGACCCTGGTGTTCCGGTCATCATCAGCGACGGCGAAGTCGTGCCGCAGCCGATCGACCATCCCACCCTTTTCCATCCGGATACACCGGCGCCGATGCCGCTGCTTTCGGATGTCGAACTGCGGCCTTCCATGCCCGACAGCCCCGAAAAACCGGTGCAGGTGGCAATGAACGACACGGCTGCGATGCCGATGCCGGCAATACAGCCGGCCGCAACACCCGAACCCGAGCCGCCGTCCGAGCCGATCAGCATGCTCGTCACGCGCCGGACGCTGCGCGAGACGGTGATCGACATCCAGACCCTGCTCAACCAGCTCGGCTTTTCCGCCGGCGATCCGGACGGCTTGCTCGGTCCGTCGACCGTGCAGGCGATCAGGGATTTCAGGGCCCTGCGGCCGGCGGAATTTGCCGGCGACAGGAGCCTGGTCTCCGACACGCTCCTCAAGGAAGTTTATGCCGCAACCGGCAAGGGTCAGCCGCCGAACGGCGTCATCATGGTGCGGCAGGCCTTCAAGCCGATCTTCGAAGCGCCGGTGACGATCGCCGATCCGGGCTTGGCGCTCGGCACACATTTCTTCACGCTGCATGCTGTCGATGAAAAGGCCGGTACGGCGAACTGGCTCGGCATTACGCTAGAGAACAATCTCTCCCGCGAGACGATGAAGCGGCTCGGCATCACCAATCAGGAAAGCTCGATCGTCACAGGCAGGCCGATCGCCCGTTCGCTCAGCCGCATCACGATCCCCGACGAGACCCGCCGCAGGATCGATGCGCTGATCGCGCCCGGCTCGACGCTGACGATCTCCGATACCGGCCTCGGCCGGGAGACCGGCGAAGGCACGGATTTCATCACGATCACCCGCGGGTGACGCGGGGCTGATCAAACCAGTTCGACGTCGACGACGCCGGGGGCGGCGCGAAGGGCGGCGGCGATCTCAGGGGTGATGCGGTATTTCTCCGGCAGCGCCACCTCCACCTCGCGTTTGCCCTCCTCCTTGATGACGATGAAGGAAACGAGGCCGTCGCCCTTGGCGTTCAAGTGGCCGGCGACCATCCTGAGCGGCCCGGAATCCCTGACATAGACGCGCAGCGCCTTCTGCATCTGCAGCGACTTTTCCTCCAGCGACTGGATCGTCTGGATGCGCAGGCCGATGCCCTCCGGCCGCTCCTCGCCGGTGGCCGTCAGCACGAAGGATTTTCCGGATTCGAGCACGTCGCGATACTGGTTCAGCATTTCCGAAAACAGCACCGCTTCGAACTGACCGGAAGAATCCGAAAAGACGATGATGCCCATCTTGTTGCCGGTGCGGGTCTTGCGCTCCTGCTTGGAGATGACGGTGCCGGCAAGCCGGGCATTGGCCGCGCCCTGTTTGATCGCTTGGGAAAATTCGGCAAAGGTCTGCACCCGCATCTTCTGCAGGATGTTGTTGTAGGAATCGAGCGGGTGGGCCGTGAGATAGAAGCCCAACACCTGGAATTCCTTCAGCAGCCGCTCCGAGGGGAGCCAGGGCGAGAACGGCGGCAGCGAGATTTTCTCCGGTCCCGTGGTCAGCGTGCTGCCGAAAATGTCCGACTGGCCGCTCAGCTTGTTCTCTTGGGCGCGCTGGGCATAACCGAGGATGCGGTCGAGGCCGGCGGCTAGCTGGGCGCGGTCCATATCGAAACAATCGAAGGCGCCGGCATAGATCAGGCTTTCGAGCACGCGGCGATTGACCTGGCGCGGATCGATGCGCAGGCAGAAATCCTCGATGCTGGCGAAGGGCTTATCGCCACGCACCGCGACGATATGGTCGACGGCGGATTCGCCGACGCCTTTGAGGGCGGCGAGCGCGTAGTAGATGCGGTTGTCGCCGGTTTCGAAATGGCGGAAGGAGGTCTGCACCGAGGGTGCGATCACCTCGATGCCAAGGCGCTTGGCATCCTGGCGGAAATCATTGACCTTTTCCGTATTGGACATGTCGAGCGTCATCGAGGCGGCGAGGAATTCGACCGGATAATGCGCCTTCATGTAGGCCGTCTGGTAGGAGACGATGGCGTAGGCGGCGGCATGCGACTTGTTGAAGCCGTAATTGGCGAACTTCGCCAGCAGTTCGAAGATATTGTCGGCCTGCGGCTTCGACACACCGTTCTTGACGGCGCCGACGACGAAGCGCTCGCGCTGCTGGTCCATCTCGGCCTTGATCTTCTTGCCCATGGCGCGGCGCAGAAGGTCGGCTTCACCCAGCGAATAACCGGACAGGACCTGGGCGATCTGCATCACCTGCTCCTGGTAGACGATGACGCCTTGCGTTTCCTTGAGCAGGTGGTCGATCATCGGATGGATCGATTCCAGCTCTTCGTCACCGTGCTTGCGGGCATTGTAGGTCGGGATGTTCTCCATCGGGCCCGGACGATAGAGCGCCACCAGCGCGATGATGTCCTCGATGCAGTCCGGCTTCATGCCGATCAGCGCCTTGCGCATGCCGGCACTTTCCACCTGGAACACGCCGACCGTTTCACCGCGCGACAGCATCTCGTAGGTCTTCTTGTCGTCGAGAGGAATGGCCGCGAGATCGACCTTGATGCCGAGCTTGGCGACGAAATCGACAGCGACCTTCAGCACCGTCAGCGTCTTCAGACCGAGGAAGTCGAACTTGACCAGGCCGGCCTGCTCGACCCATTTCATGTTGAACTGGGTGACCGGCATATCGGAGCGCGGATCGCGATACATCGGCACCAGCTTGGAAAGCGGGCGGTCGCCGATGACGATGCCGGCGGCATGGGTCGAGGCGTGGCGGTAAAGTCCCTCGATCTTCTGGGCGATATCGAGCAGGCGCGCGACAACCGGTTCCTTAGCCGCCTCCTCCTGCAGCTTCGGCTCCTCTTCGATCGCTTTGGACAGCGGGGTCGGATTGGCCGGGTTGTTCGGCACCAGTTTGCAGATCTTGTCGACCTGGCCGTAAGGCATTTCCAGCACGCGGCCGACGTCGCGAAGGGCGGCGCGCGCCTGCAGCGAACCGAAGGTGATGATCTGCGCCACCTGCTCGCGGCCATACTTGGCCTGGACGTAGCGGATCACCTCTTCGCGGCGGTCCTGGCAGAAGTCGATGTCGAAGTCCGGCATCGAGACGCGTTCGGGATTGAGGAAGCGCTCGAAGAGCAGCGAAAAACGCAAGGGATCGACGTCGGTGATCGTCAAGGCATAGGCGACCAGCGAACCGGCGCCCGAGCCGCGGCCGGGACCGACGGGAATGTCATGCTGCTTGGCCCATTTGATGAAGTCGGCAACGATCAGGAAGTAGCCGGGAAACCGCATGCGTTCGATAACGCTGAGCTCGAAATCCAGCCGCTCGCGATAATCCTTCTCCTCGTAACCCGGCGACATGCCGAGCGTGGCCAGCCGCATGTCCAGCCCTTCGACCGCCTGGCGGCGCAGCTCGCTCGCCTCGGCGCGTTCGGCCTCCTCGGCATCGTCGGTCGCACCGGTGAAGCGCGGCAGGATCGGCTTTCTGGTCTTCAGCACGAAGGAGCAGCGCCTGGCGATCTCGATGGTATTTTCCAGCGCTTCCGGCAGGTCTGCGAAGAGCTTGGCCATCTCGGCCCGGCTCTTCAGATAGTGATCGGGCGTCAGGCGAAAGCGGCTGTCGTCGGAGACGATGGCGTTGTGCGCGACCGCCATCAGCGCATCATGGGCGTCGTAATCGTCGCGCGTCGGAAAGAAGGCCTCGTTGGTCGCAACCAGCGGCAGGTCGTGGGCATAGGCAAGCCCGACAATCTTCTGCTCGTGCCGCTTGTCGTAGGTGCCGTGGCGCTGCAGCTCGACATAGAGCCTGTCGCCGAAGAGACGCTTCAGCAAGAGCAGTCGGGCCTCCGCCTGGGCGGGATGTCCTTCCCTGATCGCCATGTCGACCGGGCCGGTCGGGGCGCCGGTCAATGCGATCAGCCCTTCCGTGCCGGCCTCTTCCAACCAGGAGGCTTTGATATGAACGGCCTGGTTGCTTTCGCCGCCGAGATAGGCCCGGCTGACGAGATCGACGAGCCGTTCGTAGCCGGCATCGGTCGCGGCGAGAAGAACGATCGACGGCAGCTTGACCAGGGCTTGCTGGCCGCCGCGCTTTTCCGTTTCCAACCCATCTCCCATGTCGATCGAGACCTGACAGCCGATGATCGGCTGCAGGCCCTCGTCCATCGCCTTCTGGGAGAATTCGAGGGCGACGAACAGATTGTTGGTGTCGGTGATCGCAATCGCCGGCTGGCTGTCGCCGGTCGCCTTGTAGAGGATCTTCTTCAGCGGCAGAGCGCCCTCGAGAAGCGAATAGGCGGAATGGACCCTCAGGTGGATGAAACCCGGCGTGCCGCCGGTCGCCTCACCCGTTGAACCCTTTGCCGTATCCGCCATGACATGCCTTCCCAATCACCCGAATGAATCGGACGCATTGTCGGCATAGAGGGCGATGATGTCCAGAAGAAGTCCCGCCTCCGGACCGCATGATTGCCATGCGGTCCCCTGAAAACTTTAGATCGCCATCACGATGAGCGAGAAGCTGGCAACGAACATTGCGATGGAGGTAAATGCTGCGATATCACGGATCATGTCAGTCATCGGGCTCTCCTTTACTCGTTATGTTTTCAATTTGTTCCATGTATGTTCCGTTGTCAACAGGAATCTTTTCCTTCTTTCTTGCGTGTGGAAAATCCCGGATGCGCGCGGCGAATCGCACGAACTGGCACTTGTTGTGATCTGGGGCCGCCATGCCCTTGCCCCGCCCCCACAGACCAGACATCGTGTTCGGGCGGCCGCCTTCCCCTCAAAGTGATGCGCTTACTCCACCAGAAGTTCTCTTTTTGTTCTTTACATGTCGCGACCTATTTGCCAGCATCGGGCCGAAGGGAGAACGACATGCTCGACATTGCGATGCTGAATGAATTCATCGTGGAGGCGAAGGCTGCGACCTATGTCGGGGGCGGCGTGCCGCGCGCGCCGTGCCGGCCGGGTTCCCACGATATCGGTTACGAACGCGGTGACTGGCGCTATCTCGACAGCTATTTCGGCGGCACCGATTTCGCCGGGCAGGAAGTGGTGTGGTTTGCCGGAGAGCCCGCCTGGGCGATGAATTATTTCGGCTGCGTCATTGCGCCTGAGCTCATCGACGGCACAGCAGCCGGAGCGGTGATCAAGGCTGCACTTTCGGCGATGTATCGAGAGGGCCGGTTTCTGGACGGCATGGAATTCGATCATCCGTTCGGCCGCTATATCGATAGCAGCGAAGGCGGCTGCGCGCGGTTCACCGGCCATGAATGCATCATGGTCGACGGCCGGAAGGCCTATGCGCTCGATTATCGCGGCGGGCTGGTCATCCCCTGAGCACAGCCTCAGAAATCAACGATCTTGCCGTCGGAGATCGTGACGCGCCGATCCATGCGGCGGGCAAGCTCGTGATTGTGGGTGGCGATCAGGGCGGCAAGGCCGGACTGGCGCACCAGCGCTTCCAGCGCGTCGAAGACGTAGCTTGCCGTTTCCGGGTCGAGATTGCCGGTCGGCTCATCGGCAAGAAGCAGGGTCGGCGCATTGGCGACGGCGCGGGCGATCGCAACGCGCTGCTGCTCGCCGCCGGAAAGCTCGCCCGGGCGGTGCGAACCACGATGCCCGATGCGCATATAATCGAGAAGCTGGCCGGCCCGCTCTCCGGCTTCCTTCCAGGAAAGCCCGGCGATCAGCTGCGGCATCATGATGTTTTCGAGCGCCGAGAATTCCGGCAGCAGGTGGTGGAACTGGTAGACGAAGCCGATTTCGCTGCGGCGGATCGCGGTACGTTTATCGTCGCTCAGGCCGTCACAGGCATGGCCATTGATGTTGACTTCACCGCCGTCCGGATGCTCCAGGAGGCCGGCGACATGCAGCAGCGTCGATTTGCCGGTGCCGGAAGGGGCGACGAGAGCGACGATTTCGCCTTTCGATATCGAAAAATCTGCGCCCTTCAGGATCGGGAGCAGCGTATCGCCCTGCCCGTAATGGCGCTCGACGCCGGTAAGCTTGAGAACGACGTTGCGTTTCATGAAGGCGGCATTCCTTATTCGTAGCGCAGGGCCTGCACCGGATCGAGCTTTGAGGCACGCCAGGCGGGGAAAATGGTCGCAATGAAGGACAGCGTCAGCGCCATGACGACGATCGAGATCGTTTCGCTGAGATCCATTTCGGCCGGCAGCTGGCTGAGGAAATAGACCTGCGGATTGAAGAGTACGGTGCCTGATATCCAGGAGAAGAACTGGCGGACAGATTCGATGTTGACGCAGACGAGAACGCCGAGCAGAACGCCGGCAATAGTGCCGACGATGCCGATCGCTGCCCCGGTCATGAAGAAGATGCGCATGATCGCACCGGCGGTGGCGCCCATGGTGCGCAGAATGGCGATATCGCTGCCCTTGTCCTTCACCAGCATGATGAGGCCGGAAATGATATTCAGCGCCGCGACAAGCACGATCAGCGTCAAGATCATGAACATGACGTTGCGCTCGACCTGGAGTGCGGAGAAGAAGGTCTGGTTGCGCTGGCGCCAGTCGGTAATGGCGATCTGGCGGCCGGCCGCCTCCTCCACCTTGGGCCTGAGATCGTCGATATCGTCCGGATTGTCGACGAAGAGCTCGATCGACTGCACCAGCCCCTCGGCGTTGAAATAGAGCTGCGCTTCCTCGAGCGGCATGAAGATGATCGAGGAGTCATATTCCGACATGCCGATCTCGAAGAGGCCTGAGATCTTGTAGGATTTGATGCGCGGGCTAACGCCCATCGGCGTGATGTCACCATCTGGCGACGTCAGCGTAATGAGATCGCCGACGCGCAGACCGAGCTGGTCGGCCATGCGGGTGCCGATCAGCACACCGTCGCCGGAGGCATAGCCTACCATATCGCCGGATTTGATGTTGTCGGAGATCGTCTTGAGCTTGGTCAGGTCGTCGGCGCGGGCGCCGCGCACCAGCGCGCCGGTGCTGCCGCCGGCCTGGGCGGAAGCGAGCACCTGGCCCTCCACCAAGGGCAGCGCCATCTTGACGCCGGGTACGGCGGCGAGCTTGCCGCTGAGCGCGGGATAATCGGTGAAGGGGCCGTCGACCGGCTGGACGATCATGTGGCCGTTAATGCCGAGAATGCGCGAAACGAGCTCGGTGCGGAAGCCGTTCATAACGGCCATGACGATGATCAACGTCGCAACGCCCAGCATGATGCCGACGAAGGAGAAGCCGGCGATCACCGAGATGAAGGCCTCCTTGCGGCGGGCGCGCAGATAACGCCACGCCACGAGGCGTTCGAAGGTGGAAAATGGCTTGCCAGCCGGACCCAAGCCGGATTTTGAACTCCGGTCCACTGCTGCCTCTGCCATTTCGCCTCCGTTTCCTTAAGCCACGAACCGGTTGATCGCCGCTTCGATGGTCATCGTTTCGCGGGCGCCGGTCTTGCGGTCCTTCACTTCAACTTCGCCGTTGGCGACCGCGCGCGGGCCGGCGATGATCTGGACGGGCACGCCGATCAGGTCGGCGGTCGCGAATTTCGTGCCGGCCCGATCGTCGGTATCGTCGTAGAGCACATCCTTGCCGGCCTTGCTCAGCGCGGCATAGATCAGCTCGCAGGTATCGTCGCAGGCCTGATCACCCGCCTTCATGTTGATCACCACAACATCGAAGGGCGCGACCGATGCCGGCCAGATGATTCCATTGTCGTCATGCGATGCTTCGATGATGGCGGGAACAAGGCGTGTCGGCCCGATACCGTAGGAACCCATGTGGACGAAGTGCTCCTTGCCGTCCGGTCCCTGCACTTTTGCGCCCATCGGCTCGGAATATCTGGTGCCGAAATAGAAGATGTGGCCGACCTCGATACCACGCGCCGAAAGCCGGTCGCCTTCGGGAACGGCGTTGAAAGCCGCCTCATCGTGCATTTCCGAGGTCGCCGCATAGAGCGAGGTCCACTTGTCGAAGATCGCCTGCAGGCCCTCGACGCTGTCGAAATCGATGTGTTCGCCGGGAATATCGAAGCCGACGAAGTCCTTGTGGCAAAAGACTTCGGATTCGCCGGTATCGGCGAGGATGATGAACTCATGGCTGAGATTGCCGCCGATCGGGCCGGTGTCGGCGCGCATCGGAATGGCGCGCAGGCCCAACCGATCGAAGGTTCTGAGATAGGCGGCGAACATCTTGTTGTAGGAATGCTCCGCCCCTTCGCGCGTCAGATCGAAGGAATAGGCGTCCTTCATCATGAATTCGCGCGAGCGCATGGTGCCGAAGCGCGGACGGATCTCGTCGCGGAATTTCAGCTGGATGTGATAGAGATTGAGCGGCAGGTCCTTGTAGGATTTGACGGAAGAGCGGAAAATATCCGTTACCATCTCCTCGTTGGTGGGGCCGTAAAGCATCGGCCGATCCTGGCGGTCCTTGATGCGCAGCATCTCCTTGCCGTAGGCGTCATAGCGGCCGCTTTCCTGCCAGAGTTCGGCCGATTGCAGCGTCGGCATCGACAGCTCGATGGCGCCCGCGCGGTTCTGCTCGTCGCGGATAATGGCGTTGACCTTGTCGAGCACGCGCTTGCCGAGCGGCAGCCAGGAATAGATGCCCTGCGACTGCTGACGGATCATGCCGGCGCGCAGCATCAGCCGGTGGGAGACGATTTCCGCCTCCTTGGGATTTTCCTTGAGGATGGGCATGAAAAAGCGGGACAGACGCATGGCGGATTCCGGAGCAGTTGAGATCCCGCAGCAAGCGGAATCGAAGGCAATTGTTGACGTGGGAGCGTTCATAGCCGCTTCGCGGCAGGAAGGAAACCCGCAACGGATGTTGGCAACCTCCCGGAAGCGCATGTTCGCACCCGCAAAATGAACGGGCCAGAAAAAGCGCGTGTTTATAAGGACTTGAACGAAAATCTTGTCAACAGAAAAATTTTGCTAGAGTGTAGCAAAAATGCAAAAAAAGCTGATGACAAAGCCCAATGTTTGAGCTAGCTTTAGCTCACAAAACAGGCAGGAAGGATAAATTCTTGCCGAATTCGCGGTCAAGTCTTGGGAGGATCAGATCTTAGGCGCGCTCGTCGCAGCCCCGGCAACGGTTACAGATCACGCGATACTTAAAACAAGGCTTCTAGCCTTGTTTTTTTTTGGCTTTTCGGCTTTTCACCTCATCCACGAAACCCGCAGCTTCCGTAGGGGATGACCCTCATTCCGTTACGTCAGCTCTGTGCCGCAACAGCATGACGCCGGTATGACGAAATTCGCTTTTCCATAGATTTGCATATGCTCAAAGTTTGAGCAAAAGCCACGCTTCAATAGAAGCTGGGACCGAGTTGCGGCAGGGCGTCGAAGCCCCAACCGAAATAGGTGTCGCAAACGTACCAGAGGCCGTAGATCACAGCCGAAATCAGCGTCGTCAGCGAAAAGACGAAAGCGGCGCGAAACCGGGCGGGCGCACTCGGAACGGTGCCGAGCACGACATCATTGTCTTCCGCCTGGGTGCGCAGGCCGATCGGCAGAACGGCGAAAAGCGTCATCCACCAGATGATGAAGTAGACGGCAAATCCCTGAAGAAAGATCTCGAGCATTATCGGTCCCGTTGATGTCGCGCTGATATCGCGTCCTTATACGGCGGAATGGCGACCAACTCAAAGCGAGCGAAGCGTTTAGTCGCCTTCGGGTCACTCTGCCGCAGCAGGGGTCAGGCCTGTTCAAGTTCGATCAGCGTGCCAAAGAAATCCTTGGGATGCAGAAAGAGCACCGGCTTGCCATGCGCGCCGGTCTTCGGCTTGATATCGCCGAGCACTCTGGCACCCGCCTCGACCAGCCGGTCACGGGCGAGAAGAATATCGTCCACTTCGTAGCAGATGTGGTGCATGCCGCCGGACGGGTTCTTTTCGAGGAAGGCTGCGATCGGCGAAGCGTCACCCAGCGGCTGCAACAATTCGACCTTGGTGTTCGGCAGTTCGACGAAGACGACGGTGACGCCGTGCTCCGGCAGAGCCTGCGGCTGCGATACCGCAGCCCCCAGCGTGTCGCGATAGGCGGCCGTCGCCACTGCCAGATCGGGAACGGCGATGGCGATATGGTTGACCCGGCCGAGCATGATCAGACCTTGGTGACGAAGGCGGTGACGACGGGCTTCTTACCCCAGGCGTGATTGGCGGCCGAGCGGATGGCGCGGCGCACGGCCTCCTGCAGCATGTCGATATCCTTGCGGCGGGCGCGCGGAATGCTTTCAATGGCGCTGACCGCCGCGTCGAACAGCGTATCTTCCATCTCCTCGCCCTCGTCGTCATAGACCGGCAGGCCGATCGACACGAGATCGGGATCGCCGACGATGTCATAGCGGGCGTCGAGCACGACGTTGACGGCGACATGGCCGACATAGGAGAGCTTCTTGCGCTCGCCGATGCCCATCTCGTCGAAATCGCCGATCAGCGTGCCGTCCTTATAAATGCGGCCATGTGGCGCTTCGCCAATCACCTCGACGGGACCGGGCGCCAGTCGCAGGATATCGCCGTTGCGCACGCGCGGCACGATCGCGATCCCGGATTGCTCGGCCAATTCCTTGTGCGCCGTCAGATGCGTCGCCTCGCCATGCACCGGCACGACGATCTTCGGCCGCGTCCACTCATACATCCGCTGCAACTCGTTGCGGCGGGGATGGCCGGACACGTGGACCAGCGCCTCGGTATCGGTGATGATGTGCACGCCCTGCTCGACGAGGCCGTTCTTGATATCCTGGATCGCCTTCTCGTTGCCGGGAATGGCGCGCGAGGAAAAGACGACGATATCGCCTGCCGCAAAGGCCACATTGCGCATTTCGTCGCGGGAGAGCTTGGCAAGGGCTGCCCGTGCCTCGCCCTGGCTGCCGGTCAGGATGACGACGACCTTGTCGCGCGGGATATAGCCGTATTCCTCCTCGGAGATGAAGGGCTTCACGCCTTCCATCAGGCCGATATCCTGGGCGACATCGACGACGCGCTTCAGCGAGCTGCCGAGCAGCAGCACTTCGCGGCCGGCCGCCTCGGCGGCCTCGGCAACGGTACGGATGCGCCCGACATTCGACGAGAAGGTGGTGATCGCCACCCTGCCCTCGGCATTCTCGATGATCTTGCGCAGGCTTTCGGACACATCCTTCTCGGAGGGCGAAACACCGTCGCGCAGCGCATTGGTGGAATCGCACATCAGCGCCAGCACGCCCTCGTCGCCGAGCTGGCGGAAACGTGTCTCGTCGGTCAGCGGCCCGAGCGAAGGCTCGTGGTCGATCTTCCAGTCGCCGGTATGGATGACATTGCCGACCGGCGTGCGGATCATGAGCGACATCGGTTCGGGGATCGAATGGTTGACGGCCACGCCTTCGATGCTGAAGGGGCCGACATTGATCGTATCGCCCGCCTTGAACGGCGTCACCGGCACTTCGCCGATCGTCGCCTTCTCGAAATTGCGCTTGGCTTCGAGCAGACCTGCAGTAAAGCCCGACGCATAGACCGGCACATTGAGGCCGGGCCAGAGATCGGCCAGCGCGCCGTAATGGTCTTCATGCGCGTGGGTGATGATGATCGCCTTGAGGTTCTTCCGCTCGCTGGCGAGGAAGCGGATATCGGGCAGCACGAGGTCGACGCCCGGCAGGTCGGGGCCGGGAAAGGTGACGCCGCAATCGACCATGATCCACTGGCGGTGCTCGGGCGGGCCGTAGCCATAAAGAGCGAGATTCATGCCAATCTCGCCAACGCCGCCCAGAGGCAGGAATACCAGTTCGTCCTGTTTCGCCATAATTTTCGTTTGTTCCGCTATCCAAAAAACACATCACCGGCGGCAATGGGCACTATCCTGCCAGCGCCGGTATCGAGCATCAACAAGCCATTATCATCAATTCCGGCGAATTGTCCGGAAATCGATCGGTCCGGCAAATTCACCGTAATCTTTTCGCCGATGCCGCAGGCGATGGCGCGCCAGAGCGCCGTGATCTCGCCGATGCCGCGGCCCTCGTCCCATAGATCAAGCACTTCAGCCATTGCGGCGAAGAGATGGGCGAAGAGTTCCTCCGGAGAGGCCGCACTTCCCTGCTGACGCAGGCAGGTGACGGGGTAGAGCGGATTATCCGGCATCACCGAGACATTGATGCCGATGCCGACAATCAGCGCGTAACGGCCGTCCGGCAGCCTCTCGCCTTCGACGAGGATGCCGCAGGTCTTCTTTCGGCCGATAAGAATATCGTTCGGCCATTTGACCTCGAGCGGCTCGGCGCCCGGAGGCAGCACCATGCGGATCGCCTGGTGTACGGCAACGGCAACGGCCAGCGGCAGGGAGCTCAGGCGCTCCATCGGCGCCGGGTCGATCAGCAGAAGCGAAGCGTAGAGATTGCCGCGTTCGGAAACCCAGAGCCTGCCGCGGCGGCCGCGGCCGCCGGTCTGCCTTTCGGCGGTCACCCAGAGATTACCGCCGTCGCCCGCCCGGGCCCGGGCAAGGCATTCGCTGTTGGTGGACGATGTCTCCGACAGAGCCTCGTGCCTGAAATCGCCGAGCGATATCCGGCGCCGCCCGTCGGGAGCCATCAAAAGAGCGTCGCGGCGGCAAGCTCTGCCGCACCGCCGATCGGACCGCCGATGAGGACATAGACGGTGACGAACAGGCCGGAGAGACCGAAGACCAGACGCAGCGCACCGGAGACGCGGGCGAATTCGCCGGTCGCTTCATCGAACCACATCAGCTTGATGACCCGCAGATAATAGTACGCGCCGACGACCGAGGCGAGAACGCCGATGATGGCGAGCGCATAGAGCTTGGCTTCGATGGCGGCGACAAAGACGAAGTACTTGGCGAAGAAGCCGGCGAGCGGCGGGATACCGGCGAGCGAGAACATCAGCGCCGTCAGCACCACGGCCATGAACGGGTTCGTTGTGGAAAGGCCGGCGAGATCGTCGACATTCTCGACGACGGTGCCGTCCTTGCGGCGCATCGACATGATGATCGCGAAGGTGCCGAGCGTCATGACCATGTAGATGACCATGTAAAGCATGACACCGGTGACGCCGGTCTGGTTACCGGCGGCAAGGCCGACCAGCGCATAACCCATGTGACCGATCGAGGAATAGGCCATCAGTCGCTTGATGTTCTTCTGGCCGATGGCGGCAAACGAGCCGAGCAGCATCGAGGCGATCGAGATGAAGACGACGACCTGCTGCCAGTCCGCCAGAACCGGCTGGAAGGCGGTGATGACGATGCGGGTCATCATCGCCATGGCGGCAACCTTGGGGGCTGCGGCAAGGAAGGCGGTCACCGGCGTCGGCGCGCCTTCATACACGTCGGGCGTCCACATGTGGAAGGGAACGGCCGAAATCTTGAAGGCGATGCCGGCGAGGATGAAGACCAGGCCGAAGATGAGGCCGAGCGAACGCGCACCCTCGACCGACAACGCCTGGGCGATCTCGGAGAAGTGGGTGTGGCCGGTGAAGCCATAGACCAGCGACATGCCGTAGAGCAGCATGCCGGAGGACAGCGCGCCGAGGACGAAATATTTCAGCCCTGCTTCGGTCGACTTCAGGCTGTCACGGTTGATCGCGGCGACGACATAGAGCGCCAGCGACTGCAGTTCCAGCGCCAGATAGAGCGAGATCAGGTCGTTGGCCGAGATCATCAGCAGGATGCCGAGGGTCGCAAGCACCAGCAGGACCGGGAACTCGAATTTGTCGAGCTGGTTTTCGCGGGCGTGACCGATCGTCATGAACAGAGCCACCAGCGAACCGATCAGCGCCACCAGCTTCATGAAGCGGGAGAAGCCGTCGGCCATGTAGACGCCGCCATAAGCAAGGCCTTCTGCGGGCACGAAGAGCAGCCACAGGCCCGAGGCCAGGAGCAGGACGATGGCGAGGCCGGTGACGACAAGGCCCGACCGCTCGCCTGTGAAGACGCCGACCATCAACAGGACAAGGGCGCCGACCGCGAGGATGAGCTCCGGCGCGGAAAGATGCAGACTGAGGAGAATTGTTTCAGCGGTCATGTCCAATAAGTCCCGTCATCATTTCATAGACAGCGCAACATTCTGCGCTGCGTGCACGGCGGCCGTGTAGTTGTTGACCAGCAGATCCACCGAGGCGGCCGTCGCATCGAAGACCGGAGCCGGGTAAACGCCGAAGAAGATGGTCAGCGCGACCAGCGGGTAGAGGATCAGCTGCTCGCGCGGCGACAGATCGAGCAGCGCCCTCAGCTTTTCCTTCTCCAGCGCGCCGAAGATCACCCGGCGATATAGCCAGAGCGCGTAAGCGGCCGAGAGGATGACGCCGGTGGCGGCGAAGAGCGCGACCCAGGTGTTGACCCGGAAGACGCCCATCAGCGTCAGGAATTCGCCGATGAAGCCCGACGTGCCGGGAAGCCCGACATTGGCCATGGTGAAGACCATCATCGCGACGGCATATTTCGGCATGTTGTTGACGAGGCCGCCATAGGCGTTGATCTCGCGGGTGTGCGTGCGGTCGTAGACGACGCCGACGCAGAGGAAGAGCGCGCCGGAGACGATGCCGTGCGACAGCATCTGGAAGATCGAGCCCTGAACGCCCTGCATGTTGGCCGCAAAGATGCCCATGGTCACGTAGCCCATATGGGCCACGGAGGAATAGGCGATCAGCTTCTTGATGTCGTCCTGCATCATCGCCACCAGCGAGGTATAGATGATGGCAATCACCGACATGGCGAAGACGAGCGGCGCGAAATAATCGGAGGCGACCGGGAACATGCCGAGCGAGAAGCGGATAAGACCGTAGCCGCCGAGCTTCAGGAGCACGCCGGCCAGAATCACCGAGCCTGCCGTCGGCGCCTGAACGTGGGCATCGGGAAGCCAGGTATGGACCGGCCACATCGGCATCTTCACCGCGAAGGAGGCGAAGAAGGCAAGCCATAACCAGGTCTGCAGCGCCGGCGGGAATTTGTAGGCGAGCAGCGCGGTGATGTCGGTCGTGCCGGCCTGCCAATACATCGCCATGATGGCGAGCAGCATCAGCACCGAGCCGAGCAGCGTATAGAGGAAGAACTTGTAGCTCGCATAGACGCGGTCCTTGCCGCCCCACACGCCGATGATCAGGAACATCGGAATGAGGCCCGCTTCGAAGAAGACGTAGAACAGCACGATATCGAGTGAGACGAAGACGCCGACCATCATCGTTTCCAGGATGAGGAAGGCGATCATATATTCCTTCAGTCGCTTCTCGATCGAGAGCCAGCTCGCCAGCACGCAGAAGGGCATGAGGAAGGTCGACAGGATGACGAACAGCATCGAGATGCCGTCGACGCCGACGTGGTAGCCGATGCCGGTGCCGAGCCAGTTATGCTTCTCGACCATCTGGAAGCCCGGATTCGCGTTGTCGAAGCCGGTCCAGATCAGGAGCGAGACGACGAAGGTGAAGACGGTGGTGATCAGCGAGATCCACAGCACGTTCTTCCGGCCGGTTTCGCTCTCGCCGTTCATCAATAGCAGGAGCACCACGCCGACGAGCGGCAGGAAGGTGACCGTTGAAAGAATAGGCCAATCGGTCATCAGAAGGAACTCCCGAGCATCATCCAGGTAACGAGCGCCGCAATGCCGATCAGCATGGCAAAGGCGTAGTGATAGAGGTAACCGGTCTGCAGGCGGACGACGCGGTCGGTGACGGCGACGACGCGGGCGGCGACGCCGTTCGGGCCGTAGGTGTCGATGACGCCGACATCACCCTTCTTCCACAGGAAGCGGCCGAGCGCCTTGGCGGTGCGGACGAAGAGGAAGTCGTAGAGCTCGTCGAAATACCACTTGTTCAACAGGAACTGGTAGAGCACGCGATGCTGCTGCGCCAGGATGCGCGGCGTCTGCGGCGAGCGGATATACATGTACCAAGCCGTGACGAAGCCGAGCACCATGGCGATGAACGGGCTCAAAGCCACGAGCGCCGGCACATGGTGGAACTCTTCGACCAGTTCGTTCTCAGCGCCAGTAAAGAGCGCGCCCTTCCAGAACTCGGCATATTCCTCGCCATAGAACCGGCCTTCGAAGATTACGCCCGCAAGCACCGCGCCGAGCGCGAGGATATAGAGCGGCACCAGCATGACCTGCGGCGATTCGTGAACGTGGTGCATGACCTCGTGCGAAGCGCGCGGCTTGCCGAAGAAGGTCATGAAGATCAGGCGCCAGGAATAGAAGCTGGTGAACAGAGCCGCGATGACCAGCAGCGAGAAGGCAAAGCCCGCGACCGGCGAATGCGATGCATAGGTCGCCTCGATGATCACGTCCTTGGAAAAGAAGCCGGCAAGACCGAACGGCGTGAAGGGAATGCCGACACCGGTGATCGCCAGCGTGCCGATGATCATGAGGCCGGCTGTAACTTTGATGTGCGGCCACAGGCCACCCATGTAGCGCATGTCCTGCTCGCCATCGACGGCGTGGATGACCGAGCCGGCGCAGAGGAAGAGCAGCGCCTTGAAGAAGGCATGGGTGAAGAGATGGAAGATCGCCGCGCCATAGGCCCCTACCCCGAGCGCCACGAACATGTAGCCGAGCTGCGAGCAGGTGGAATAGGCGATGACGCGCTTGATGTCGTTCTGCACCAGGCCGACGGTGGCCGCGAAGAAGGCGGTGATCGCGCCGATCACGGTGACGACGACGAGCGCATCCGGCGACAGTTCGAACAGCGGCGACATGCGGGCGACGAGGAAGACGCCGGCGGTGACCATGGTGGCGGCATGGATGAGGGCCGAGACCGGAGTCGGGCCTTCCATGGCATCAGGCAGCCAGGTGTGCAGCAGGAACTGCGCCGACTTGCCCATCGCGCCCATGAACAGCAGCAGGCAGATGCCGGTCAGCGCATGCGCCTTGTCGAGCTGCATGCCGAAGAGGTTGAGGATCACCTCGCCCGCCTCGCCGCCGCCTTCATGCGGGGCGAAGTTCGAGGCATTGGCGAAGATTGTGTCGAAATTGATCGAGCCGAACAGCACGAAGACGCCGGCAATGCCAAGCACGAAGCCGAAGTCGCCGACGCGGTTGACGATGAAGGCCTTCATCGCCGCAGCGGTTGCCGACGGCTTCTTGAACCAGAAGCCGATCAGCAGATAGGAGGCGAGACCGACGCCTTCCCAGCCGAAGAACATCTGGGCAAGGTTGTCGGCGGTCACCAGCATCAGCATGGCGAAGGTGAAGAGCGAGAGATAGGCAAAGAAGCGCGGGCGATGGGGATCGGTGTGCATGTAACCGATCGAATAGACATGCACCAGCGTCGAGACCGTGTTGACGACGATCAGCATGACCGAGGTCAGCGTATCCACGCGCAGCGACCAGGAGACGTCGATGCCGCCGGACTGGATCCAGCGCAGCACCTCGACCTTGATCGGGCCGCCTTCGGCGTGGCCCATGCCGACCGTGAAGAAGACGATCCAGGACAGGATGGCGGCGATGATCATCAGGCCGCTGGTGACATATTCCGAAGCCTTGGCGCCGATGGCGCGGCCGAAGAGGCCGGCGACGATCGCACCGATCAAGGGAAGAAAGACGATAGCCTTATAGAGGAACATGAGCCACTCAGCCCTTCATCATATTGACGTCTTCGACCGCGATCGAGCCGCGGTTGCGGTAGAAGACAACGAGAATTGCAAGACCGATCGCCGCTTCGGCTGCCGCGACCGTCAGGATGAACAGCGCGAAGACCTGGCCGACGATGTCGTTCAGGAAGGAGGAGAAGGCGACCATGTTGATGTTGACGGCAAGCAGGATCAGTTCGATCGACATCAGGATGACGATGACGTTCTTCCGGTTGAGGAAGATGCCGAAGACGCCGAGCGTGAAGAGGATGGCGCTGACCGTCAGGTAGTGGGAAAGTCCGATGACCATGTTCTTTGTTCCTTGACCTGCCTTTAGACGCCCTGCCCGGGCTTGACCGACACCACCTCGACGGCGGTGGCGGGCGTGCGGGCAACCTGCCGGGGGATATTCTGCCGCTTGATGTTGGTGCGGTGCCTGAGCGTCAGCACGATCGCGCCGATCATGGCCACCAGCAGCACCAGACCGGCGATCTGGAAGAAATAGACGTAGTTGGTGTAGAGCACGTCGCCGAGGGCGGCCGTATTGGTGCGCTCCGTCAATGCCGGTATCGGCATGGCGACCGACTTGGCGATCTCAGGCGAAATCACGCTGCCGCCGATGACGACGATCAGCTCGGCCGCCAGGATCACCCCGATCAGCCCGCCGATCGGCGCATATTCGAGAACGCCGGCCCTCAGTTCGGTGAAGTCGATATCGAGCATCATCACCACGAAGAGGAAGAGCACGGCGACGGCGCCGACATAGACGACCAGCAGGATCATCGCCAGGAATTCGGCACCGAGCAGCAGGAAGAGGCCGGCTGCGTTGAAGAACACCAGGATCAGGAACAGAACCGAGTGAACCGGGTTCTTCGCCCAGATGACCATGAACGCCGACGCCACCGCGACAAAGGCGAAAAGATAGAAAAATAGAGCCTGCAGACCCATGTTGGTGCCTTTTTCATCTTCCCCCGGGCAGCCGGGAGTTTCCCTGCCCGATAGAGCTTTGCGCGGCGAGAACCGGCAAGGCTCCTGTGCATATTGACCGCGCTCGGAGCAACTGCTCCATCGCGGCATTTCAAATCTCAATCAGCGGTACGGCGAGTCGATCGCGATGTTGCGGGCGATTTCGCGCTCCCACCGGTCTCCGTTGTCCAGAAGCCGCGCCTTGTCGAAATAGAGTTCTTCGCGGGTTTCCGTCGCAAATTCGAAATTCGGGCCTTCGACGATCGCGTCGACCGGGCAGGCTTCCTGGCAGAAGCCGCAATAGATGCACTTCACCATGTCGATGTCGTAACGCACCGTGCGGCGCGTGCCGTCATTGCGGCGGGGACCCGCCTCGATGGTGATCGCCTGGGCAGGACAGATCGCCTCGCAGAGCTTGCAGGCGATGCAGCGTTCCTCGCCGTTCGGATAACGGCGCAGCGCATGCTCGCCGCGGAAGCGCGGGGAGACCGGACCCTTCTCGAAGGGATAGTTGATCGTCGCCTTCTGGCGGAAGAAATAGCGCATCGACAAGAAGAACGCGCCGACGAATTCCTTGAGAAACAGCGAGCTGATGGAGCCGGACAAGCTTGCCATCTTCAACCTCCAATTTTGCCGGAAACGAGAGCGGACATGATCATGCCCAACCCGTCAGTTTCAGCACGAATGCAACGATGACGACCATGGCGAGCGACAGGGGCAGGAAGACTTTCCAGCCGAGGCGCATGAGCTGGTCGTAGCGGTAACGCGGAACGAAAGCCTTGACCATCGCGAACATGAAGAACACGAAGCAGGCCTTCAGCATAAACCAGATGATGCCCGGCACCCAATTGATGAGCCAGAAATCGACCGGCGGCAGCCAGCCACCGAGGAAAAGGATGGTCGTCAGCGAGCACATCAGGACGACGGCCGCATATTCGCCGAGCATGAACATCATGTATGGCGAGGAGCCGTATTCGACCATGAAGCCGGCGACAAGTTCCGATTCGGCTTCCGGAAGGTCGAAGGGCGGACGGTTCGTCTCGGCGAGCGCCGAAATGAAGAAGATGATGAACATCGGGAAGAGCGACAGCCAGTGCCAGTCGAGGAACGACGACGGCAGGCCGAGCATGGTGCCGAGGCCGGTATGCTGGGCATTGACGATATCGGTCAGGTTCAGCGAGCCGACGCAGAGAAGCACGGTGACGATGACGAAGCCGATCGAGACTTCATAGGACACCATCTGTGCCGCCGAGCGCAGCGCGCCGAGGAAGGGATACTTCGAGTTCGAAGCCCAGCCGCCCATGATGATGCCGTAAACCTCGAGCGAGGAGATGGCGAAAATATAGAGGATGCCGACATTGATGTTGGCGATCACCCATCCTTCGGCGAGCGGCACCACCGCCCAGGTGGACAGCGCCAGAAGCACCGTCACCAGCGGGGCCAGCAGGAACACCGCCTTGTTGGCGCCGGCCGGAATGATCGGCTCCTTGAAGACGAACTTCAGAAGGTCGGCGAAGGACTGGAACAGGCCGAAGGGACCGACGACGTTCGGGCCGCGGCGCAGCTGCACGGCCGCCCAGATCTTGCGGTCGGCGAGCAGCACATAGGCGATGAAGACGAGCAGGCAGACCAGAAGCAGCAGCGATTGACCGATCATGATGATCGCCGGCCAGACATAGGTCGAAAAGAAAGAATCCATAGTCCCCTGCCCTTACTCTGCCGCGACTTTGAAGTTGTTGCGGGCCAATGCCGAGCACTCCGCCATGACAGCCGAGGCGCGCGCTATCGGGTTCGTCAAATAGAAGTCTTTGACCGGCGACGCAAACCCGGATTTGTTCATCTTGCCGGCTTTTTTCGCAACTGCGGCAATTTGGGCGCTATCGCTTTCGGCGATCTCGTCGATGGCGGCGAAATGCGGGAAAGCGGCATAGAGCCGGACGCGCAGTTCACTCAGCGAATCGAAGGGAAGCTTCTTGCCGAGCACGTCAGACAGGGCGCGGATGATCGCCCAGTCTTCGCGGGCATCCCCCGGCGCAAAGCCGGCGCGGTTGCCCATCTGGACGCGGCCCTCGGTGTTGACCCAGGTGCCGGACTTTTCGGTATAGGCTGCAGCCGGCAGGATGACGTCGGCATGATGCGCGCCGTTGTCGCCATGCGAGCCGATATAGACGGTGAGCCTGGCCTTCTTGGCGGCGAAATCGAGTTCGTCGGCGCCAAGCAGGAAGAGCACGTCCATCGCGCTCAGCATTTCGGCGGCATTGACGCCGGCAGCACCCGGCACGAAGCCGAGGTCGAGGCCGCCGACACGGGAGGCTGCGGTATGGAGGACGGCAAAGCCGTTCCAGCCTTCGACGACTGCGCCGACCGAACCGGCGAGCTTGGCGGCACTGGCGAGAACGCCGGCGCCGTCGGTGCGCGACAGCGCGCCCTGGCCGATGATGATCATCGGCTTGGCGGCGTTCTTCAGCACGTCAGCGAAAGCGTGGTTGCCGTCGATCAGATCCTTCAGCGTGTCGGGACCGCCGCCGAGGTAATCATAGCTGTAGCGCAGCTCGCCCGGCTCGCCGATCACGCCGATCGGGAACTTGCCGCGGCGCCAGCGCTTGCGGATGCGGGCATTGAGGATCGCCGCCTCGAAGCGCGGATTGGCGCCGATGATCAACAGCGCATCGGCCTGGTCGATGCCCGAAATGGTCGGGTTGAACAGGTAGCTTGCGCGGCCGAGCGACGGATCGAGTGCCGCCCCATCCTGGCGACAGTCGAGATTGGTCGAGCCCAGCGACTTCACCAGTTCGGAGAGCGCATACATTTCCTCGACGGAAGCGAGATCGCCCGCGATCGCGCCGATCTTGTCGCCCGAAGTGGCGCTGACGGCGGCCTTGATGGCGCCGAAGGCTTCGGCCCAGGTGGCGGGCTGCAGGCGGCCGTCGCGGCGCACATAGGGCCGATCGAGGCGCTGGGTCTTCAGTCCGTCCCAGATGAAGCGGCTCTTGTCTGAGATCCACTCTTCGTTGATCGCCTCGTTGACGCGCGGCAGGATTCGCATGACTTCGCGGCCACGGGTGTCGACGCGGATCGCCGAACCGACGGCATCCATGACGTCGATCGATTCGGTCTTGTTCAATTCCCACGGGCGCGCGGTGAAGGCGAAGGGCTTGGAGGTGAGCGCGCCGACCGGGCAAAGGTCAACGACGTTGCCCTGCAGCTCGGAGGTCATCGCCTGTTCGAGATAGGTGGTGATCTCGGCATCCTCGCCACGGCCGATCAGGCCGAGTTCGGAAATGCCGGCAACCTCCGTCGTGAAGCGAACGCAGCGCGTGCAGTGGATGCAGCGGTTCATCACCGTCTTGACGAGCGGGCCGATATACTTGTCTTCGACGGCGCGCTTGTCTTCTTGATAGCGCGAGGTGTCGATGCCGAAGGCCATCGCCTGGTCCTGCAGGTCGCATTCGCCGCCCTGGTCGCAGATCGGGCAATCCAGCGGATGGTTGATCAGCAGGAATTCCATCACGCCTTCGCGGGCCTTCTTGACCATCGGGGTGTTGGTGAAGACCTCGGGCAGTTCGCCGTTCGGGCCGCCGCGAATGTCGCGCACGCTCATGGCGCAGGAAGCCTGCGGCTTCGGCGGGCCACCCTTCACCTCGACGAGGCACATGCGGCAATTGCCGGCAACCGACAGGCGCTCGTGGAAGCAGAAGCGCGGAACCTCGGCGCCGGCATCCTCACACGCCTGCAATAGCGTGAAATGATCCGGAACTTCGATCTCGTTGCCGTCAATCTTCAGTTTTGCCATCGTCGCTCAGTCCTGTTTCCCGTTTGCCTGATGACGGCAAACAAACCCATTTTTGCAACATTCTCATTGCCAAGCCGGATCTTTCGTCCTGCCGACACCGGATGTCGCCGAAATTCTCTGTCACGCGTTCCAGACCCGGAACCCGCACCGGCATCGAAAGGCCCCCGCCCGTCCGCCGATCTGCCCATTCTTCCGGCCGATTGACACGGCCGGACAGTTCATTTCTTCCTGCGGCCCCGCCCTGCCAGAACTTTTGCCTGACCGGTCCAGTCGTCACGGCCGATGCGGCCGTTGAAGCCGAGTTCGGCGTCGAGCCGGGCGATTTCCGCGTCGGTCCAGGCGGCAATCTCGGCGAAGCTGCGAATGCCCTTGGCGTTCAGCACCTGCTCCAGCTTCGGGCCGATGCCGGCGATCAGCTTGAGATCGTCGGCCTTGACAGCCCGCGCAGCCGGTTTTGCCTTCACGGCCGGCTTCAGCTGGCCCGGCTTCGTATCGCTGACCGACTTCGTTTGGCCGACAGACTTCGCTTCAGTGACCGGCTTCGCTTCAGTGACCGGCTTCGTCTGGCTGGCCGGGATCGGTTCGCTGACCGGCCTGACGACAGTCAGTGTCGGCCCTGCCTTCTTCCCGGCCGCCGGCTTGGTGAAAGCCTTGACGGCAGGGCGAATATTCTCCGGCTGGATATCGACATCGAGCGCCGGCTCGTCCGGCGGCGTGTCATCGAGAGCGGCCGCGACCTTGCTCGTGGTTTCCAGGGCGCTCTGCCAGGCCCCGAAGAAGGCGCCGGCCATCTGCGTCGAGAAACCGAAGCCGATCGCCGTTGCCGCGGCAAAGGCTGCAGCCGGATGCGCCATCAGCGGATGCACCGGCATCGTCTGTGCATTTTCAAGCATCTCGGCGGCAAGGCGGCCGAAACCGGCCGCGAAATCGGCGACTTCTTCCTTCTTCCCAGCCTTGGATGCATTGTTCGCCATGATTATTCAGCCGCCTCCAGAACCGCGCCGTGATCGAGCGCGCTCGCCGTGTACTGGTCGATGCGCTTTTCGATCTCGGGACGGAAGTTACGGATCAGACCCTGCACCGGCCATGCGGCGGCGTCGCCCAGCGCACAGATGGTGTGGCCTTCGATCTGCTTGGTCACCTGGAACAGCATGTCGATTTCGCGCTTCTGGGCATTGCCCTTGGCCATGCGTTCCATCACCCGCCACATCCAGCCCGTGCCTTCGCGGCACGGCGTGCACTGACCGCAGCTCTCGTGCTTGAAGAAGGCGGAGATGCGGGCGATCGCCTTGATGACGTCGGTAGACTTGTCCATGACGATCGCCGCCGCCGTGCCGAAGGAGGAGCCGACGCCGCGCAAGCCGTCGAAATCCATCGGGCAGTCGATGATGTCCTTGGCAGGAACGATCGGGCAGGATGCGCCGCCCGGAATGACGGCGAGCAGATTGTCCCAGCCGCCGCGAATGCCGCCGGCGTGGCGATCGACCAGCTCGCGGAAGGTGATGCCCATTTCCTCTTCGACCGTGCACGGCTTGTTGACGTGGCCGGAGAGCATGAACAGCTTGGTGCCGACATTGTTCGGGCGGCCGATGGCGGAGAACCAGCCGGCGCCGCGGCGCAGGATCGTCGGCGCGACAGCGATCGATTCGACGTTGTTGACGGTCGTCGGGCAGCCGTAGAGGCCCATATTGGCCGGGAATGGCGGCTTCAGGCGCGGCTGGCCCTTCTTGCCTTCGAGGCTTTCGAGCAGCGCGGTTTCCTCGCCGCAGATATAGGCGCCGGCGCCGTGATGGACGAAGATGTCCATGTCCCAGCCGAGCTTGTTGTTCTTGCCGAGCAGGCCGTAATCATAGCATTCGTCGATCGCCGCCTGCAGCGCCTCGCGCTCTCTTATATATTCGCCGCGCACATAGATGTAGGCCGCATTGGCGCCCATGGCGAAGCTCGCGATGACGCAGCCTTCGATCAGCGTATGCGGATCGTGGCGCATGATGTCGCGGTCCTTGCAGGTACCGGGCTCGGATTCGTCGGCGTTGACGACGAGGTAATGCGGGCGTCCGTCGCTTTCCTTCGGCATGAAGGACCATTTGAGACCCGTGGGGAAGCCGGCGCCGCCGCGACCGCGGAGGCCGGATGCCTTCATCTCGTTGATGATCCAGTCACGGCCCTTTTCGAGGATCTGCTTGGTGCCGTCCCAGTGGCCGCGGCTCATCGCGCCCTTCAGGGACTTGTCCTTGAGGCCGTAGATGTTGGTAAAGATGCGGTCTTTATCTTGTAACATGCTTCACCTCTTACCGCGGCTTCTTGCCGAAGACCTTGATATATTCCGCTTCCCCGCCCTTGGCGAGCGCCTTGGCCTGCTTGACCCAGTCATCGCGCTCGATGCGGCCGCGGAAGTTCAGGTAGCCGTCGACCCATTCGCGTTCGGCCTTCTTCCAGCCCGCGACCTGCGCGAAGCTGAAGATGCCGATTTCGTTCAGCGTCGCCTCGATCTTCGGACCGACGCCCGAGATCATCTTCAGATCATCCGGGGCTGCGGGCTTTTCGATGCCGGACGGACGGTTCTTGTCGGTCAGGGAAGGCTTGGCCGACGGGGCGGCTTCGGCCTTGACGGTAGCTTTCGGCGCCGGTTCGGCAGCCGCCGTGCCCGATATCGGCTGCTCTTCGGCGGCCTTGGCGTTCTTCGCAGCTGCCTTCGGTGCGGTTGCCGGCGTCTTCAGCGCTGCATTGGTCTCGGCATCGGTGCTCTTCGGGCGGGCGGCCTCGGAAGGCGGAACCGGCGCGGCATCGACCGGAGCCGACACGGTTTCGGCATCGGCCTTCTTGGCGCGCGTCCTGGCCTTCGGCTCTTCCGTGGTCAGCGAGGTCGGGCCGCCTTCGGGTGCTGAAAATATCCGGTTGATCTGGGTGCCGGGCTTGATGCTGGCGCCGTTGCCGGCGGCAAAGACGTCGATGATCTCTTCGAGACGTTCGGGCGTCAGGTCCTCATAGGTGTCCTTGCCGATCATCACCATCGGCGCGTTGACGCAAGCCCCGAGACATTCGACCTCTTCCCAGGACAGCGTGCCTTCGGCATTGCGCTCGAAGGCATGGGCATGGATCTTGCTCTTGCAGACCGACATCAGCGCTTCCGAGCCGCGCAGCATGCAGGGCGTCGTGCCGCAGACCTGGACATGGGCGCGCGTGCCGACAGGATGCAGCTGGAACTGCGTATAGAAGGTCGCGACCTCGAGCACTCTGATATAGGCCATGTCGAGCATGTCGGCGATCTTTTCGATCGCCGCGCGCGTGACCCAACCGTCCTGCTCCTGCGCCCGCATCAATAGCGGAATGACCGCCGATTGCTGGCGGCCGGCGGGGTATTTCTGGATCGTCTTGTCCGCCCAGACCGCATTCTCATCGCTGAAGGCGAATGCGGCAGGCTGAAATTGATCTTCGGCTAATCGACGAACGGACATTCTTCCTCACGCCTTGTCAGTTTAGGGTTCCACACCGCGAAGCGGTCAAAGACTGCATTTCGCAGGCATAGGCCGACTGGTCTTTCTGCATAAACACTACGAATTTGCCGCCGTTCGGAACGGCAGCCTTGATCTGATAGCCCTTGGACAAAAGCTCGCCCATGGACGATTGCTGCGCCGGCGGCGTCTCTTCCTTATGGCCCAGCGGCGTGCCGAGGCTATCGGCCTCCTGAGCCGAAACTCCGGACGCCGAAAGAAGGAGTGCGACGGCCAGCGGCAGAAGCTGCATCAGCGGTCCACCTCGCCGAAGACGATGTCGAGCGAGCCGAGCACGGCCGCGACGTCGGCAAGCTGATGGCCGCGGCACATGAAGTCCATCGCCTGCAGATGGGCATAACCCGGCGCGCGGATCTTGCAGCGATAAGGCTTGTTGGAGCCGTCGGAGACGAGATAGACGCCGAACTCGCCCTTCGGCGCCTCGACGGCGGCGTACACTTCGCCGGCCGGCACGTGGTAGCCTTCAGTATAGAGCTTGAAGTGGTGGATCAGCGCTTCCATCGAGCGCTTCATCTCGCCGCGCTTCGGCGGTACGACCTTGCCGTCGATCGACGAGAAGGGGCCGGTCTTGGCATCGGACAGCAGGCGATTGACGCATTGCTTCATGATGCGGACCGATTCGCGCATCTCGATCATGCGGATCAGGTAGCGGTCGTAGTTGTCGCCGTTCTTGCCGATCGGAATGTCGAATTCGAGATCGGAATAACATTCATAAGGCTGGGCGCGGCGCAGATCCCAGGCGGCGCCCGAACCGCGCACCATGACGCCGGAAAAGCCCCAGGCCCAGCAGTCTTCCAGCGAGACGACGCCGATATCGACGTTGCGCTGCTTGAAGATGCGGTTGCCGGTGAGCAGGTCGTCGATGTCGTCGAGCGCCTTCAGGAAGGGGTCGCACCAGTCGCCGATATCCTGCACGAGCTGTTCCGGCAGGTCCTGATGGACGCCGCCCGGACGGACATAGGCGGCGTGCATGCGCGAACCGCTGGCGCGCTCGTAAAACACCATCAGCTTTTCACGCTCTTCGAAGCCCCAGAGCGGCGGCGTCAGCGCCCCGACGTCCATGGCCTGCGTGGTGACGTTCAGAAGATGCGAGAGGATGCGGCCGATTTCCGAATAGAGCACGCGGATCAGCTGGCCGCGGATCGGGATCTCGATGCCGAGCAGCTTTTCGACGGCCAGCGCATAGGCATGCTCCTGGTTCATCGGCGCGACATAGTCGAGGCGATCGAAATAGGGCACGGCCTGAAGATAGGTCTTGGTCTCGATCAGCTTCTCGGTGCCGCGATGCAACAGGCCGATATGCGGATCAACCCGCTCCACAATTTCGCCGTCAAGCTCCAGGACAAGACGAAGAACGCCATGCGCCGCCGGATGCTGCGGTCCGAAGTTGATGTTGAAGTTGCGGACGTTATGTTCTGTCATGGCGATGGCTCGCGTTCTCAGATAACCGATGAGTGGCGGCGAAAGCCGCCAGCCGCCTTTAATTTATTGCTTCGCTTTTTCATCACCGGGCAGCACATAGTCGGTGCCTTCCCATGGCGACATGAAGTCGAAGTTGCGGAATTCCTGCTTCAACTCGACCGGCTCGTACACGACGCGTTTCGCGGCGTCGTCGTAACGGACCTCGACGAAACCTGTCGTCGGGAAGTCCTTGCGCAGCGGGTGGCCTTCGAAACCGTAGTCGGTGAGGATGCGGCGCAGGTCCGGGTGACCGGTGAAGAGCACGCCGTACATATCCCAGGTCTCGCGCTCGAACCAGTCGGCGCCGGGATAGACGGCGCAGGCCGAGGGAACTGGCGTATCTTCGTCGGTCGCGACCTTCACGCGGATGCGCAGGTTCTTCTTCGGCGACAGCAGATGATAGACGACATCGAAACGCAGCTCGCGCTGCGGCCAGTCGACGCCGCAAATATCGATCAGGTTGACAAAACCGCATTTGGCGTCGTCGCGCAAAAAGGTCAGCAGCGCGACCAGGTTTTCACCCGTCGTCGTCACCGTCAGCTCGCCATACTTCGTCTGCGATGCGGCGATCAGGTTGCCGCGCGCTTCACCAAGGTAGGACGCAAGCTCAGTCAGGGCTTCACTCATATTGCCTTGTCCTTAACCCTTAGCGTTCGATCGTGCCGGTACGCCGGATCTTCTTCTGCAGCAGAAGCACGCCGTAAAGCAGCGCCTCCGCCGTGGGGGGACAGCCCGGCACGTAGATGTCGATCGGCACGATGCGGTCGCAACCGCGCACTACCGAATAGGAATAGTGATAATAGCCGCCGCCATTGGCGCAGGAGCCCATCGAGATGACGTAGCGCGGCTCGGGCATCTGGTCATAGACCTTGCGCAGCGCCGGCGCCATCTTGTTGGTCAGCGTGCCGGCGACGATCATCACGTCGGACTGGCGCGGCGAGGCGCGTGGCGCAAAGCCGAAGCGCTCGACGTCGTAGCGCGGCATCGACAGCTGCATCATTTCGACGGCGCAGCAGGCAAGACCGAAGGTCATCCACATCAGCGAGCCGGTGCGGGCCCAGTTGATCAGCTCGTCGGTCGAGGTGACGAGGAAGCCCTTGTCGGCGAGCTCATTGTTGATCTCGCCGAAGAAGGCGTCATTGCTGCCGATCGGCTTGCCGGTCGAGGGATCGATGATCCCCTTCGGCTGCTGGGCGACGAGGGGCTGATTGCTCACAGGGGCTACTCCCATTCCAGGGCTCCCTTCTTCCATTCATAGATAAAGCCGATGGTCAGCACGAGAAGGAAGACCATCATGGACCAGAAGCCGAACCAGCCGATGGCGCCGAAGGAAACGGCCCAGGGGAAGAGGAAGGCGACTTCGAGGTCGAAGATGATGAAGAGGATCGACACGAGGTAGAAGCGGATGTCGAACTTCATGCGGGCGTCGTCGAACGCGTTGAAGCCGCATTCGTAAGCCGAGAGCTTTTCCGAATCAGGCGCTTTGAAAGCCACGGCGAACGGCGCAATGAGCAGCGCCAGGCCGATAACGAGCGCGATAGCGATGAAGATAGCGATCGGAATATAAGAACTGAGCAGTTCAGTCATCATGTTCATCCCTGCTTGCCGGAGGCGCCAGGCGCGCATTTGGGCAAATGCCCGGCAAGCGAACGTGCGTTGCAACAAGCCGTGGTTAGCGCAGCCGACGCCCCGGCGCAAGAGATTTACAGAGGCAATTCGACGCGTCGCGCGCGGACATTATCAAGCAGATGCAACGATGTCGCGACAAATCCACGCAAGCCGCCTGAAGCTGCATGTCTGACCATTGGAAACTGCATGGCTTTCGGAAGAAAATGGCGCGAGTGACGGGGCTCGAACCCGCGACCTCCGGCGTGACAGGCCGGCACTCTAACCGACTGAGCTACACCCGCGCATATGATCGGCCATTGGCGGCCGCGAGGATGAAGAAAACCGGACAAACGACAAATCGCATTTGCGTTTTACAAAGACTTGAAATGGCGCGAGTGACGGGGCTCGAACCCGCGACCTCCGGCGTGACAGGCCGGCACTCTAACCAACTGAGCTACACCCGCAATTCATTTCAAGCAGTCCGGATGCCTTCGCACCCTCACCAAAACGGCTGTCCGTTTCGATGAGCGGCTAACTACGGGGTTCGTCTTTTAGTGTCAAGCAGGTTTGGAGACAAAACCATGACAGTCTGTGAAATGTTTCGACGGGTTGGGTGCCAGATGAACAAAAGCCGGCACTTCCGTGTTCCGCAGCGATGCTCAGGCGCAGACGCAGCGCCTTCGAAACGGAGATGCGCGCCACCCTCCTCTCACTTTTCCACAGCCGAGCCGAACCTAAGCGGCATTGCCAGACACGGGGCAAGACACGGGAGCACCACCAAAAAAATCAAAAAATCTTCACAAACACTCTTGCGGTTTTGCCGCGTTCCGCATAGATCACGGCCACCAACGCGGCAGGCCGATCCGGCTTCGTTTGCGATGGGCGATTAGCTCAGTTGGTAGAGCGCCTCGTTTACACCGAGGATGTCGGGAGTTCGAGTCTCTCATCGCCCACCATTTCCAAACTTTCCCGCTGCTTGTCCATCCGATTCGGGCTTTCGAATTAGCTCGCTAATCCGGTCACGATCTGCGCAAGGTGTTTCGTCAGGAGACACCTCATGAAAATCGTTGCCATCATCTCTGCGCTGCTTCTCGCCGGCGTGGCTGTGCCGCCGTGCATTGCCAAGGAGCCCGCGCAAGAGGTGTTCCTGTCTGCCGGGGACCAGACGATGACGACCTCGGGAGAAACTCCGGGCCGCGAAGCCAGAACATATCTCCTGAGAATGCAGTCGGATCTGCCGATTGTTTTTTCGGTCGATGCCGACAATTCAGCCTGCAGCCTGGAAATCATGAAAGCCAGCCAGCGCGGCGTCTTCAGCAAAATCAGCCGATTCCCCGCATCTTTTAGAGACAGCGGTCAAAGTGGCGATGAATATAGGTTTTCGTTTTTCCAGAACCGCGTTTCATTTATGAGCGGCGCCCGATGCGCCTTCTCATTTTCTCTGACGCAGAAGTGATTGCGTGATTGGGGTGATGGGTACGCCTTCCGTCTGGCGGGCACTCATCGTTACGCTTCGCCAGTTGTTGATCCACCGCCGAAACCAGCTGCGAATCGTCTTCCGGTGGATCGTCGCAAAGCGAAACGGTGATCCTTCCTAAACCCCATACGCCGCCTGTCGGTTGTCACGATTCTCCGTGCCCGGTGCAATCGGCTGGCCGATGCCCGGCTCGCCGCATGATCCGAATTGTGGGCGGGTCTACATTCTCGAGGCGGCATTCGGCGAGACGTTCCGGCGCAATAAGGCGTTACGCCCGGCAGCTTCAGATGCGCGCCATCGCGACAGCACTCCACCAAAACGGACTACTCCCGGCCGCCGCGCCACCTCCTATTGGGCGAATGGATGGGGCTCGGCAAAAGTGGGAATATTTGCCGCCCGGAAAGTTTCCGCGCTTAAAGGCTTACGACGCCTGGAGGTGTGCCATGAAGGCCCTGTGCTCCGCCTTGACGCTGTGCATCGCTATTGCCCTTTGTACGCCAAGTGCCATCTATGTCAGCCTGCCCGGATACGCCTTCAAGACGAATCCGAAATGCCAGCGCCACGAACCAAAAACGCGATTCGACAGAAGGTGTGACTGGCCGAGACTGGGCTACAAGGACTTTACGCCCCCGCTTGTGACCGTGCTTGGAATCTGAAGACTATCTGAGAGTCCAGACGCCACTGGTGTCGCCCGAGGGCCTTCATCTCTTCGCCAATTCCTTATCCACCGCCGAAACCAGCCGCGAATCATCTGCGGTCACGTCAGGCGCGAAACGTGCGGCGACTCTGCCGTCGCGGCCGATCAGGAATTTTTCGAAGTTCCAGAGGATGTCGTCCTCGTCGCCGCCTGTCATGCCGTGGGATTTCAGGCGCTCGCGCATCGGTCCGTCGCCCGTGGTCTTCACGCCCGACTTGGTCAGTTGCCGGTAAAGCGGGTGCTGCGCCTCGCCCTTGACCGAGATCTTCGAGAAGATCGGGAAGGTGACGTCATAGGTGCTGGTGCAGAAGTCGAGGATCTCGGCGTCGGTGCCGGGTTCCTGGCCCTTGAAGTCGTTGGCGGGGAAGGCGGCGATGACGAAGCCGCGCTCGCGCTTTTCCCCATAGAGCTTTTCCAGCCTCTCATATTGGGGCGTGAGCCCGCATTTCGAGGCGACATTGACGACCAGGAGCACCCTGCCCTTGTATTCGTTGAGCGTGGTCTCGCGACCATCCACAGTCTTGACCGGGATATCCAGCACGTTGCCTGTCACGGGAACCTCCAATTCGTAAGGATATGGTTCGCCCAAGTTAGCGATATCGCCGCCGTTGTCATCAGCGTCGGGATCAACTTGGCTTCCACAGGACGCCGGTGCGGCTTCCGGCCGCACCGGGCCTCAGCCTCAGGCGGGAGACGTTTCCTTCACATCGTCGAGCAGGAAGTGCACGACGAGATAATCCGTCTTGTAATGGCGGCCGCTGTCCGACACGGAATCGACGGTGCCGCCGTCCTTCGGGTGCCAGGCGTGGTAATGGGGATTGGTGGTGATCAGGGTGATGGCCTTGCCATCCCTTTCGCCAAGCCGGAAGCGCATCTCGGCGAGCGGCCAGATCCGCTCATAATCCTGCATGGTGATTCGCGCCTTCAGCGCCTTGCGCTGCAGCGGCGCTTCGCCGGCCTCGGCTGGTGTTTCCAACATCACCTCCTCAGCTCCGCTGATGATGGCGTTGAATTCTTCAGGCCACATGCGTCTCATGAAATCGCTCCTCCCGAGGCTTTTTCGTCAGTTCACAGATGGAACTTAGCGGTTTGTCCGAAAGAAGCAAATTCCCGTCATGCGGTTGTCATCGGCACCAGTCGCTCCTACCTTCCCGTCAAACCGCATCAGGGCCGTCAGTCGCCCGCAATCCCGAGATCAGAGATGAAGACACGTGAAGAAAGGCAGGCGCTCCGGGCGAGCATGCCGCGCACGCCGCTCAGCGCCCATCACATGGAAAACGCCCGGCTGCTGCCGGACCGCGGCGAATTGCTCTATCGCATCCCGAACGGCGGCATCGGCGTCGAAGTGGGCGCAGCCTTCGGCGAATATACGGCAGAGATCCTGGAAAAGAACCGGCCGGCGCAGCTCTACCTCATCGATCCCTGGTCGATGGATCGCTACAGCTCCGGGTTAGACGCGATCCACACGAACTTCGCGGCCGAGATCGCGGCCGGCCGGCTGCACCTGATGCAAGGCACATCGCTGGAGAAGCTTGCCGAATTCGAGGACGATTTCCTCGACTGGGCCTATGTCGATACCGACCATTCCTTCGATCTCACCTGGCAGGAACTGCTGCTCTGCGACAAGAAGGTGAAGCGGACGGGGCGCATTGCCGGGCATGATTTCTGCACCGGCAATACGGTCAAACCGATCGTCTATGGCGTCGTCGAGGCGGTCACCAAGTTCTGCAAGGATTACGGCTGGCAATTCGAGTTCCTGACGGTCGAATCGCACGCGCATTTTTCCTATTGCCTGAAACGGCTCTGATCCGCTCACACTTTGCCGGAATATTGCTCGTCGCTGACCTTTTCCATCCAGTCGACATGGCTGCCGTCCAGCGCCTCGTGCACGGCAATATGCGTCATCGCCGTATCCGGGGCAGCACCGTGCCAATGTTTTTCATCAGGTGCGAACCAGACGGTATCGCCGGGGCGGATTTCGCGGATGTCCCCGCCCCAGCTCTGGGCGAGGCCCTTGCCTGATGTGACGATCAGTGTCTGGCCGAGCGGATGCGTATGCCAGGCCGTGCGGGCGCCGGGTTCGAAGGTGACGGAGACCGCCCTCGCCCGGGCCGGCGCCGGCGCTTCCATCAGCGGATCCTGGCGGACGGCGCCGGTGAAATAGTCGGCCGGTGGCTTCGTCGAGGGGCGAGAGCCGGCGGGTTTGATCTCCATGATCTTTCCTTTTCCATTCATTGCGGTTGAAGCCTTGTGGCGGAACGATATTTCATCGAGGCGGCCAATCAAAGCCGGATCGACAATTGCCGCAAAGTCGCCCGACTGATAATTCCAATGTCTTTCATCACCAAAGCGCATCGCATCGCGCTTGCTTCATGCGACGCGCCTTGGCTCTTTGTTTTTATGCATGTCGTTATCCCTACACAGTTTCAGGCGACATGCAGTAGGGAGGATTTTTCATGAAACACCATGCTTTTGGCCGCATGCCCTTCACCGTCACCAATGTCGGCTTCGGCGCCTGGCAGATCGGCGGCTCCTGGGGCGATATCAGCGAGGCGGACGGACGCGCCGCCCTGAATGCCGCACTCGATGCCGGCATGACATTCATCGATACGGCTGATGTCTACGGCGACGGCCGCTCGGAAAAAATCATCGCCGACGTGCTGAAGACGCGCGGCGGCGCCCGCCCGATGGTCGCCACCAAGGCCGGCCGCCGCCTCAACCCGCATGTCGCCGAAGGCTACACCACGGCCAATCTCGAAGGCTTCATCGATCGCAGCCTCAAGAACCTCGTGGTCGACAGCCTCGACCTCGTGCAACTGCACTGCCCGCCGCGCGAGGTGCTTTACCAACCGGAGGTCTTCGAGAGCCTGGACGCTCTGCAGAAGGCCGGCAAGATCAAGGGTTACGGCGTCAGCGTCGAAAAGGTCGAGGACGGGTTGAAGGCGATCGAATATCCCGGCGTCGTCAGCATCCAGATCATCTACAACATCTTCCGCCAGCGCCCCGACCACCTGTTCTTCCAAGAGGCGCGCCGCAAGAACGTGGCGATCATCGCCCGCGTGCCGCTCGCAAGCGGTCTCCTCTCCGGCAAGATCACCCGAGACACGCACTTTGCCAGCGACGACCACCGTAATTTCAATCGTCACGGCGAGGCCTTCGATGTCGGCGAGACCTTTGCCGGCGTGCCCTTCGAGGTCGGCCTGCAGGCAGTGGAAGAGGTGCGCAAGCTGGTGCCCGCAGGCGCCACCATGGCCGCCTTCGCCCTCCGCTGGATCCTGATGGCTGAAGCCGTCACCGTCGTCATCCCCGGCGCCCGCAATGCCGAGCAGGCCAAGGCCAACGCAGCCGCCGCCGACCTTGCACCGCTTTCGGCCGACGTCATGGCCGCAACCCGCGAAATCTACGAGCGGCTGATCGCGCCGCATGTGCATCAGCGCTGGTAGAGTCGGAGTGCTGATTCTTTGCTGGGGAGGCCAGATGGCCCCTCATCCGGCTTCCGCCACCTTCTCCCCACTCGCGGGGTGAAGGGACCATGCCGCAACGCCTCCGTTCCCCGTACACCTCTCGCAGGGCACGTCCCCTCTCCCCGTTTTACGGCGAGAGGGCTAGGGCGAGGGGCAGCTTTCAGTTTGTCGCATTCAGCTCGACCGGGAAGAACAGTGTCTCGCCGGAGGAGTCGCTGACGCCGTCATTGTCGGTGACCGCGTAGGGTTTGCCCGAGGCGTCGAAGGTGAAGCCTTCGAGCTTGTCGAGCACATAGCCGTTGGTCGCGGTCTTGAGTTCACCGAGGAAGTCGTGTGCTTCGGTCTTCTTGACGACCGGCAGTGCACCGCCAAGCTTGGCGGGCTTCAGCTCCGATATCGCGACCTTGTAGAGCTTCTTCAGCCTGGCGGCATCGCCGACCAGGTTGTCGCGCTCGATGATGTAGACGCTGTCGCCCTGGGCCGAGATTTCCGACAGGCCGACCCAGCCGCTTTCCGTCTTGTCGAGCGGATAGCGCACGGCGCCCCATTCCTTCCTCTTCGGATTGTAGGAGACGAGCTTGACGAAGCCCTTCTCGTCGTCACCCCACTCGCGCTGCACCGCCATCCAGAGTGTCGTATCGTCACCGGTGCCGACAATGGTCACGCCTTCGAAGCCGTAGCGGATTTCGTTGGCGGCAAGCTCCTTCGGCAGGGCGATCTCGGCCTTGATGTCGCCCTTGGCATTGACGTTATAGAGGGCGTGCGGAACGAGACGTTCACTGTAGCCTTCCGAGGCGAGCCAGAAGGAGCCGTCGGCGGCAGCCGCGATGCCTTCGATGTCGAGCTTCTGGGCCGGAGCGCCGTCACGCCTGACGACAAGGGCCTCGGTGATGACGGCCGGCTTCTTGCTGGCATCGATCGTGTAGATCGTCGGCTGCGAGCCGAGAACGCTGTCGGTGACGGCATAGAGCATGCCCGGCTTGCCCGGAACGGCAGCAAGACCCGAAAGAGCTGCAAAGCCGATCGGATTGCCGTCCTTGTCGGCGGAGACGATCTGCGGATAGGCCTTTTCGCCTTCCGAGCGCTCATAGATCATCACATGCGAGCGCGCACCGCCGTCCTTGCCGAGGTCGAGTTCGTTGGCGGTTGCAAGCAGATTGCGCGCAGGAATGGCGATCGCGCCTTCCGGCGAAATGCCGGACGGCAGCAACTGGACGAGTTCGGGATCGGCGCCGGTATCCTTATAGACGCCGACGACCGAGGCGCGTTCGGCGAGCAGGAAGAAATATTGCTCGTCGCCGAATTTGGCGGCTTCGAGACCTTCGGGCTCGACGCCCTTCGATCCCGACCGGCTTTCCGGATAGTGGCCGATATGGGCGACAGCGCGTTCGAAGGATGCGCCCGATTCGTAGAGAATCTTGCCCGTCTTGTCGAAGATGGTGAAACCACGCGAGCCGCCCTGGTAGTCGCCTTCATTGGCGACGAGGAGGCGGTTGTCGTCGAGCCACTTCACGGCGTCGGGCTCGCGCAGCACGCCCTTGGATTCGCCTGAAAATTTCAGGGCGCCGTCACGCTTGGTGTCGATGCCGGTCAGATCGACGCTGCCGGCGGAGAAATGCGTCTTCACCGCGGCCGTATTGGCGTCGATGATGACAATCTCGTTGTTTTCCTGCAGCGTCAGCGCAATCTCGTTCAACCCGTTGAAGGCGACGAATTCCGGCTCCGGATCCTCCGGGGCGACGCCGGCAAGGCCGGTCAGCGCCACATGCTTGATGGTGCCGCAATCGACGGTGCCGTTCCTGACCTGGAAGACGACGAGGTCGCCGGCCGGCATCTGCGGGATCTTGCCGTCATTGACCTCTTCGTCACGCTCGTTTTCGATGGCGATGGCGCCGAGCGTCTTGTCCTTGTTGAGGGCGATCGAATCCGGCTGGCCGCCGAGATCGCAAGTGCTCTCGATCTTCCTGGTCGCGACATCGACGATCGCGAGACGCCCCGAGGGCTTTGCCTTGCTTTCGGAGGTGTTGACGGCGACGAGCGCCTTGCCGGCGCTCGAGGTAACCGAGGTCGGCTCACCGTCCATCATGACAGCGCCGCCGGCTTTCGGAGCCTTGGCGTCGGTGATGTCGATGAAGCCGATCGCGCCGAGCGGGCTGTCGCTATAGATCAGCGTGTTGCCGTCGTCGGTCGCAGTGATGATTTCGGCGGAGCTGACCGACAGCTTGTCCTTGTCATCAGGCAGGTTCTGGGCGACCGGGAAGGAAGCGATGCGGTTGAAAACTGGTTCGGCCGCGGCCGGAAAGGCGACGGATGCGAGAAGCACGGCAGCAAGCGCTGCCTTGCGCGATGAAATGGTCATGAAATCCCCCATGTGTCGAATATTCGAAACATGAGTTTTCTGCGGGAGCGGCATGACAGAGGCATGACAGAGGCGGCATTTTTCGCCGGATCACCTCAGGCGGGTTTGCGCTCCCTGCGCATCTCGTTTCGCATGATGAAAAGCGACGCGGAGAGGATCAGAGCCGCTCCCAGCCAGAGATAACCCGCCGGCGCATAACCGAAGAACAGCCAACCGGCCAGCACGTTCAACGGCAGCTTCAGATCGTCGAAAGGCTGGACATAGGCGGCATCGGCCGCGGCATAGGCAAGTGTGAGGAAATACTGGGCTGCCGCGGTCAAAAGCCCCGCCAGCAGGAACAGGGCAAGCGTTGCACCGGTCGGCACGGCAAAGCCCGCCGCAAGCGCCAGCCCGCCATTGATCGGCGTCAGCAGCACGAGCAGCCAGACGGTGATCGTCTCCGGTCGTTCGATGCCCGTCAGGCTCTTGGTGATCAGCGACGAGGCGCCCCACAGCAGCGCCGAGAGCACGGGCAGGAGAGCCGCCCAGCCAAAACCGTCCGACCAGGGCTGCAGAATGATCATCGCTCCGGTGAAACCGGCCGCGGTCGCCGCCCAGCGGGCCGGGCCGACGCGCTCGCCAAGGAAAAGCCGGGCGCCCAGAATGATGAAGAAGGGCGAGGTCATCACCAGTGCGATCGCCTGCCAGATCGGCACCGAAGCAAGGCCGGCGACCCAGGCCTCGACGCCGAGCGCGGCAAGTGCCACGCGCGCCAGGTGACGCCAGGGATAGCGCGTGCGCATCGTCGCAAGGCCGAGCCTGCGAAGGAAGGGCAGCGAAAACAGGAAGGCGAAGCCATATTGCCAGAAGGCGGCCGAGGCCGAGGGGAAGGCAAGCGTCATCGTCAGCCATTGGGTGACGACGTTGAGAAGCGAAAAAGCAATGCCGGCAAGGACCATCCAGAGGGCGCCGACAACGGCGCGAGACGGCTCTGCGGCTAGGGAAGTCTGATTCATGTCTTTCATCCGAAACCAGGGACCAACATAAATCAGGACGCATGAGCCACGACCAAGCGACACGGGGCAGATCCCTGCCCTTCGCACAGCCGACACTCATTCTCTTCCATCCGGACTTTAACCGTCGGCTCCGGAATCGCACCGGATCTGCTGACCCCTCCCCGCTTCGACGCGAGAGAAGGCGCTCGCGGGCTTGAGTCGAGACCCTTACCGCCGGTGGGGAGTTTCACCCCGCCCTGAGAACAGAAATGTCGTAAATTAAAGCCCGCGCGACAGCAAGGTCAGCCAAAGCAAAAAGGCAAGAGGGCCTGCCAAAAGCAAAAAGGGTCCGGCAAAGCCGAACCCCTCTCAAATCCTGCACAACCGGTCTCGTTTCCGGTTGGCGGATAATCTCAGATCAGCCGTTGACGGCGTCCTTCAGGCCCTTGCCGGGCGTGAATTTCGGCACGTTGCGAGCCGGAATGTCGACTTCAGCGCCCGTGGACGGGTTACGGCCCTTCGTTGCAGCGCGATGAGAAACGGTGAAGCTGCCGAAACCCGCGAGGCGGATGTCGCCCTTGTTCTTGAGTTCAGCCTGGACAACGTCGAAAACCGCGTCAACAGCGGAAGCCGCGTCAGACTTCGTCAGTCCTGCCTTTTCGGCTACTGCGGACACGAGTTCATTCTTGTTCATGTTTCCACCCCTTTCTAAATGGTATGAAACGACTCAAATGTAAGCTAGGCGCAGAATAGGTTTCATCAGGCCCGCCGGAAACCCAAAAGCCCTGCAAATCAAGGAAAAGCAAGCGTCTACATGACGTTTTCACAAAAAAGGCTGGCGTTTCCGCCAGCCTTTTTGTCTGTTTTGTCCCAATGGGGCATAAATGTGGCACAGGCCACTCAATGCGCTATGGTTGCGCCCGTCTCATCGAGGCCTTCGACCGTTGCGATGACGGGCGTTTCCACCGTGCCGTCCCATTCGATCGGCTCCGGCCGCCGGATCAGCGCATGCTTGATCACCTCGCCCATGCGGGATACCGGGATGATCTCCATGTTGTTCTTCACGTTATCCGGAATCTCCGCCAGGTCCTTGGCGTTTTCCTCCGGAATCAGCACCTTCTTGATGCCGCCGCGAAGCGCTGCGAGCAGCTTTTCCTTGAGACCGCCGATCGGCAGCACACGGCCGCGAAGGGTGATTTCACCGGTCATGGCCACATGCCTGCTCACCGGGATACCGGTCATGATCGAGACGATCGCGGTTGCCATGGCGACGCCGGCCGAGGGGCCGTCCTTCGGTGTCGCGCCTTCCGGCACGTGCACGTGGATGTCGCTCTTGTCGAAGCGCGGCGGCTCGATGCCGAAATCGACGGCGCGCGAGCGGACATAGGAGGCCGCTGCCGAGATCGATTCCTTCATGACGTCCTTCAGATTGCCGGTGACCGTCATGCGGCCCTTGCCCGGCATCATCACACCTTCGATGGTCAGCAGCTCGCCGCCGACCTCCGTCCAGGCAAGACCGGTCACGACGCCGACCTGATCCTCGCCCTCGGCTTCGCCATGGCGGAAGCGCGGGACGCCCAGATAGTCGGAGATGTTGGCGGCCGTCACGTGAACGGACTTCGTCTTGCCCTTGATGATCTCGGTGACCGCCTTGCGGGCGAGCTTCATCAATTCGCGTTCGAAGCTGCGGACACCGGCTTCGCGGGTGTACTGCTGGCTGATCGCCATGAGGGCGTCGTCGCTGACCGAGAATTCTTCCGGCTGCAACGCATGTTCCTTGATGGCCTTCGGCAGCAGGTGCCGCTTGGCGATCTCGCGCTTTTCATCCTCGGTGTAGCCGGCGATACGGATGATTTCCATGCGGTCCATCAGGGGTGCTGGAATGTTCAGCGTATTCGCCGTCGTGATGAACATCACGTCCGACAGGTCGTATTCGACTTCCAGGTAGTGGTCCATGAAGGTCGAGTTCTGCGCCGGATCGAGCACTTCGAGCAGAGCCGAGGACGGATCACCGCGGAAGTCCATGCCCATCTTGTCGATCTCGTCGAGCAGGAAGAGCGGGTTGGACTTCTTCGCCTTCTTCATCGACTGAATGACCTTGCCGGGCATCGAGCCGATATAGGTGCGGCGGTGACCGCGGATTTCGGCTTCGTCGCGAACGCCGCCGAGTGCCATGCGGACATACTCACGGCCGGTCGCCTTGGCGATCGACTGGGCGAGCGAGGTCTTGCCGACGCCCGGAGGGCCGACGAGGCACAGGATCGGGCCCTTGATCTTGGTGGCGCGGGCCTGCACGGCCAGATATTCGACGATGCGCTCCTTGACCTTGTCGAGACCGAAGTGATCGGCTTCGAGGATCTTCTCGGCATTGTTGAGATCGGCCTTGATCTTCGACTTCTTGCCCCACGGAATGCCGAGCAGCCAGTCCAGATAATTGCGCACGACGGTGGCTTCCGCCGACATCGGGCTCATCTGGCGCAGCTTCTTCAGTTCCGCATCGGCCTTTTCACGGGCTTCCTTGGACAGCTTGGTCTTGGAGATGCGCTCTTCCAGCTCGCTCATCTCGTCGCGGCCTTCCTCGCCGTCGCCGAGTTCCTTCTGGATCGCCTTCATCTGCTCGTTAAGATAATATTCGCGCTGGGTCTTCTCCATCTGGCGCTTGACGCGCGAGCGGATACGCTTTTCGACCTGCAGGACCGAGATCTCGCCTTCCATGAAGCCGAGAGCTTTTTCGAGGCGCTGTTTGACGCTGGTCGTCTCCAGCATCTCCTGCTTCTCGGTGATCTTGATCGACAGATGCGAGGCGACCGTATCGGCGAGCTTGGAATAGTCGTCGATCTGGCTGGCGGCGCCGACCACTTCGGGCGAAATCTTCTTGTTGAGCTTCACATAGCTCTCGAATTCGGAGACGACCGAACGCGACAAGGCTTCCAGTTCGACCGGATCGTCATGCGGCTCCTCGAGCACATGGCCGAGCGCCTCATAGAAATCCTCGCGGCTGGTATAGGTATCGATCTCGGCGCGGGCGCGGCCTTCGACCAGAACCTTGACGGTGCCGTCGGGCAGCTTCAGGAGCTGCAACACGTTCGCCACGGTGCCGACATTGTGGATCGCGGACGGATCCGGATCGTCGTCACTGGCGTTGATCTGCGTCACCAGCATGATCTGCTTGTCGGAACCCATGACCTCTTCGAGCGCACGGATCGACTTTTCCCGTCCGACGAACAGCGGCACGATCATATGCGGGAAAACCACGATGTCGCGCAGGGGCAGAACAGGGTAGGCAGTGCTGCTCGCTACAGACGTTTTCTTCGTCATTTTATGTCCTTTCCATCGTCCCGTTACCGGGCTCTCTGCACGGCCGCTTGGGACCGGCCGGCACTCTCACTTGTTGCTACAAGTGGAGGTTCTGACTACGCTTTTCAAGCCACGCTAACGCCCGCGTTCCCCGGATGTGACGGCTTTGTTACAACGGAACGCCAACACTATGAAGCGCGTGGCTGGACCGGCGCTTACCACTTCCGACCCGGCTAAAATACAAACGCCAACAATAGGCTTACGGAATCACCGCATCATTGCCAAGCACTCCCCTTTGCGCAAAATCGGCAAAGGCAATTCCGGTTCCCACCGGCAAAATACTAACAGCGCCTCGCATGGTTTTTCAAATAGAAAGGGGCCTGCCGATGGCAAGCCCCCAAAATAATCATAGGAAAGCAGCAAGATCACGCCGAAGCGTTGGCCTTTTCTTCCTGACGATCGGCATAGATGTAAAGCGGACGGGCCGAACCGCGCACCACTTCCTCCGAGATGACGACCTCGCGCACGCCTTCCAGCGTCGGCAGTTCGAACATCGTGTCGAGCAGGATCTTCTCCATGATCGAGCGAAGGCCGCGGGCACCGGTCTTGCGCACGATCGCCTTGCGGGCGATTTCGCGCAGGGCATCCTCGTGGAAGGTCAGTTCCACGTCTTCCATCTCGAACAGGCGCTGATACTGCTTGATCAGCGCGTTCTTCGGCTCGGACAGGATCTGGATCAGCGCATCTTCATCGAGATCCTCGAGCGTCGCCAGAACCGGCAGACGGCCGATGAACTCGGGGATGAGGCCAAACTTGACCAGGTCTTCCGGCTCCAGTTCGCGCAGGACTTCGCCGACGCGGCGGTCGTCCTGGGCCTTGACGGTAGCGCCGAAGCCGATCGAGGTCTTCTCGCCACGGGCGGAGATGATCTTGTCGAGGCCGGCGAAGGCGCCGCCGCAGATGAACAGGATGTTCGTCGTGTCGACCTGCAGGAATTCCTGCTGCGGGTGCTTGCGGCCGCCCTGCGGCGGTACGGAAGCGACCGTGCCTTCCATGATCTTCAGCAGCGCCTGCTGCACGCCCTCGCCCGAGACGTCGCGGGTGATCGACGGGTTGTCGGACTTGCGCGAAATCTTGTCGACTTCGTCGATGTAGACGATGCCGCGCTGCGCACGCTCGACATTGTAGTCGGCAGACTGCAGGAGCTTCAGGATGATGTTTTCGACGTCCTCGCCGACATAACCGGCCTCGGTCAGCGTCGTCGCATCGGCCATGGTGAAGGGAACGTCGATGATCCGGGCGAGAGTCTGGGCAAGATAGGTCTTGCCGCAGCCCGTCGGGCCGACGAGCATGATGTTCGACTTCGCCAGCTCGACTTCGCCGTTCTTGGAGGCGTGCGCCAGGCGCTTGTAATGATTGTGTACGGCGACCGACAGGATCTTCTTCGCCTGCCGCTGGCCGATGACATATTCGTCGAGGACCTTGATGATGTCCTGGGGCGTCGGAACGCCGTCGCGGGACTTGACCATCGAGGACTTGTTCTCCTCGCGGATGATGTCCATGCACAATTCGACGCATTCATCGCAGATGAAGACGGTCGGTCCGGCAATCAGTTTCCGGACTTCGTGCTGGCTCTTTCCGCAGAACGAACAATAGAGAGTGTTCTTGGAGTCGCCGCCGTTGCTGCCGCTGACCTTGCTCATATCATTTTCCTTCCAGCACGCCGCATTTCAAGGCGAAATCGCGGTCCACTCTATCAGCTCCTGGCGGCACTCCGTTTCCGGAGCCTTTGCCGAGAAGGGCTTCAGGGGGTACGAACCGGTCCCAACCAATCATGTCCGGGTTCCGGCGGCAACGAATTCCCCTTCGAATGCCGAATGCTATGTCATAAAAATTCAACATAGCATTAATAGTTACTATTAGCGTCTTCGTCGCCGGATGAAAGCCCTTGTTCAATCACAAATGGGATAGAACTGTGGCGACAAAAACACCATCCCAATTAATTACTAGGCCTGTTCGCCTTCCATTTCGAGGCGCGACGTCAGAACCTTGTCGATGACGCCCCAGCCCTGGGCTTCGTCCGCATCCATGAAATGGTCACGATCGAGCGTCTTTTCAACTTCTTCATAGGTGCGGCCGGTGTGCTTCACATAGACCTCGTTCAGGCGGCGCTTCATCTTGAGGATGTCGCGGGCGTGGCGCTCGATGTCCGAAGCCTGTCCCTGGAAGCCGCCCGAGGGTTGATGCACCATGATGCGGGAATTCGGCGTGGCGAAGCGCATGTCCTTGTGGCCGGCGGCCAGCAGCAGCGAGCCCATGGACGCGGCCTGGCCGATGCAGAGCGTCGAAACCGCGGGCTTGATGAACTGCATCGTATCGTAGATCGCCATGCCGGCGGTGACGACGCCACCGGGCGAATTGATGTAGAGGGCGATTTCCTTCTTCGGGTTTTCGGCCTCGAGGAAGAGAAGCTGGGCGCAGACGAGCGTCGCCATGTGGTCTTCGACGGCGCCCGTAAGGAAGATGATGCGTTCCTTCAACAGGCGGGAATAGATGTCGTAGGAGCGTTCACCGCGGTTGGTCTGTTCCACGACCATCGGCACGAGGGCCATAGCGGTATCGACTGGGTTTCTCATGTGCGTCCTTTGTCAACGTCTCGCCGGCCGGCGCCGGGGAATCAAAGAAAATGTCTTATCCCTACATAGAGTGTCCCTGCCCTCCTCTTCAAGACACGCCTGAGGATAACGTTAAGAAGGCGGGGCCAAGCGGTTCCTGGTAGCCTCTTTCCCCCAAACGCCTGTTAACGGCGAGCCCTCGGCATTGTCTCCCCCGGTTTTTCTCCATGACAGGATGAAGGAAGGCTTACTCCATTCGACCGTGCTTATACACGTTTACCCAACGGAAAGCCTACCGGCAGATATCGGCCCGAAACCATGCCGCAGCGCAGCGACATTAAGGAAGTGGCGAGCTTCCTCGGCAAGGATGCAAGCCAACTGAAAAGGGCCGACAGACGAGGGGTTTGCTGCCGTGTTCAATATTGCTACAGGTCTCGCCATCTGGTGTTCCGAGGCCATGACGCTTGCTTTGGTGCTGTTCGTCGCCTGGCGCCACAACGTCAGGAACGAGGCCTATCTCTATTGGGGTCTCGGCTTCCTTCTGACCGGCATCGGCTTTGCGATGATTGCCTTGCGCAGCGAAATCCCAAGCGTGCTTTCCATCGAGGCGGGCAATGCCATTGCGCTGCTCGGCCAGAGCGCCTGGGTGGCGGGTTTTCTCGCACTCGACCGCAAGAGGATCGAATGGTGGGCGCTGCTGCCGCCGGTCATCTGGCTGGCCGGGGTTTTCCTGCCCTGGGTCAACAGCGATTATTCGAACCGCGTGGTGCTCTACAATCTCGCTTCGGCGACAGGTGCGACGGCACTCGCCATGGCGGTTGCCGCCGGCGACATGCGCCGCGAGCGCACCCGCGTCAAACTGATGGGCGTCTTCGTCATCCAGGGCTGCCTGTGCTTCGGCTCGGCGCTGACGACGGCGCTGACGCTGCCGAGCGACATCGAGGCGACCAATCTCGGCGGCGTCTCCGCCATGGCCAGCGCCTTCCTGCTGACCATCGCCTTCGCGTTCACGTGCCGGCTGATCATGGAGCGCTCCGAACGGCACCTGCGTGCGCTGACCCTGACCGATTCGCTGACCGGCGTGCTCAACCGCCGCGGCCTGCTCGGCTATTTCGACGCCACCCAGGAAAAAGCCCATAACGAGCAGCGCCAGGTCGCAGTGATGCTCTTCGATCTCGACCATTTCAAGCGCGTCAACGATCGTTTCGGCCACCAATCCGGCGATGCCGTGCTAACCGCGTTTGCCCGCATGGCCCGCCAGTATATTCCGAACAGCATCTTCGGCCGCATGGGCGGCGAGGAATTCGCAGCCTTCGCCGCGGTTACGGACCAGACGGAAGCCGAGGCGATCGCCGAAGCCATCCGCACCGAATTCTGCCGCCTGCCCGTCAGCACCGGCGAAGCGATCGTCCCGGTCACGGTCAGCATCGGCATCGCGCTCGCCTCCTCGATCGAAGCCAATCTCGACAAGCTGATCTCGGCTGCCGACCGGGCGCTCTATGCCGCCAAGGCCGCCGGCCGCAACTGCACGGTCACCTTCGGCGAAGCGGAGGCCGCAGCCCCTGCACCGGCCACACCGAGCAGCACCGCCGGCGAACTCGTGCCGACGGTCGACGATCAGGTCGAGGCCCTGCGGCGCATGGGCACGCTGTCGCGGGCCGGCTAGCCCGCTTCTTCACCCGCATCTTTCCGAGGCACGGCAAATCCGCTAAGCCTCGGGACATGATGATACCGTCCTTTCTCTCGATCGATCCGGCTCGCCGCCACGTCTCGCTGGACGGCCGCAACCCGGCCTTCTACGGCAACCCGAATGCCGTTTATGCAGCACTTCACGCCCATTGCCCGACCTTCTACTGGAGCGAGCAGAAGCAGTGGTTCTTCACAGGCTACGACCATGTGAACGCGCTGCTGCGCGATCGCCGCTTCGGCCGGCAGATCCTGCATATCGCCAGCCGCGAGGAGCTCGGCCTTGCCGAGCCGATGCCGCATCTTGCCAGTTTCGATCTCTCGGAACGGTATTCCCTGCTCGAACTCGAACCGCCCGAGCACACGCGGCTGCGCACGCTCGTCAACCGCGCCTTCGTCTCCCGCCATGTCGAGAAGATGAAACCGGAGCTTGCCGAACTCGCCAACCGGCTGATCGACGGCTTCGCGAAAAAGGGCGAGGTCGAGCTGCTCTCGGCCTTTGCCGACATCATCCCGGTGACGATGATCGCCCGGATGATCGGCATTCCCGAGGAGATGGGGCCGCAGCTGCTTGCCTGGTCGCACGCCTATGTCCGCATGTACATGTTCGGCCGCACGCGCGAGCAGGAGGAAGAGGCCGAACGGGCGGCCAAGGAATTTTCCGACTACGTCAAGACGGTGATCGCAGAACGCCGCGCCGAGCCGCGCGACGACCTGCTCACCCACATGATCCATACCGAGCACAAGGGCCAATATCTGACAGAGGAGGAGCTCGTCTCGACGACAATCGTGCTGCTCAATGCCGGGCATGAGGCGACCGTGCACCAGATCGGCAATTCCGTGCGCACCATCCTCGACAGCGGCTGCGATCCCTCGGAACTCTTCCGGGACGAGGCGACGACGGAACGCACGGTCGAGGAAACCTTGCGCATCGGCGCGCCGGTGCACATCTTCCAGCGCTGGGCGCTGGAGCCTGCCGAAATCGACGGCGTCTCCTTCAAGCGCGGCGACAAGGTGAGCCTCATCCTCGCAGCCGCCAATCTCGACCCGGCGAAATTCAGCGATCCCCTCACCTTCCGGCCTGACCGCAACGAGGCGGCGAACCTCTCCTTCGGCGCCGGTATCCATTTCTGCATCGGCGCGCCGCTGGCCCGGCTTGAGCTCAATGTCGTGCTGCCGATCCTGTTCGAACGGCTTCCCGGTCTCAAACTGTCAAAGACGCCGGTGGTCAAGGACGTCTACCATTTCCACGGGCTGGACCGGCTGGATCTGCAATGGTGATCACCGCCGCGCCTGGAAAGTCATGCGGCTGACTCTTCTTCCAGCTTGCTGGATATGTCGTGTGCCGACATAGGTCTTCCAAGCAGATATCCCTGCAGCTGATCACAGCCGGCGTCGCGCAAGATCGCCGCCTGGCGGGTATTCTCGATCCCTTCGGCGGTCACCGGAATCTGCAGGGCGGTCGCCAGGGAAATGGTCGCCCGAAGAACATCGGCGCCATTTGCGCCTTCGTCGAGAGCCGACACGAGCGAGCGGTCGATCTTCATGCGATCAAACCCGAACTGCCGCAATGCGCCAATGCTGGCGTAGCCGCAGCCGAAGTCATCGAGCGCAAACTTGATGCCGACGCGCTTCAGCTGATCTATCGATCGTCGCGCCTGGTCCGGATTTGTCATCAGGACACCTTCGGTGATCTCCAGCGTCAGCCGGCTTGGATTGAAATCGAGTTCCTGCAGCACCGAGATCACTTCGGCGGCAAATTCCGGATTGCAGAGCTGGATCGGCGAAACATTCACCGACAATGCCAGATCGGGCCAGTTCTTGGCATGCTCGATCGATGTTCTGAGCATATGAACGCCAAGCGCATCGATGAGGCCGCATCTCTCGGCAAGCGGGATGAAAATCTCCGGACTGATGTTGCCCGTCGCCGTTCGCCAGCGTGCCAACGCCTCAAGACCAGTGACGGCGCCTGTTGTGGCGGAGACGAGAGGCTGGAAAACGGCTTCGATCGCGCCACTGCTGATGGCGTGCTTCAACAGGCCTTCCAGCTCGGCGACGCGTTGGCGTTCCTGGTCCAGTTCAGGATCGTATTCGATCGCCTGACCCCTGCCATTTGTCTTGGCGCGATAGAGGGCCATATCCGCTCTGCGGAGCAGCTCCAAAGGCGGAATGTCTCCGTTGAGCGCAGCCGCTCCGATGCTTGCGCCGACTTCGATCGTTCGTCCGTCGATTTTGAAGGGCTCGGTAAACAGCGCCAGAATGGTCTTTTCCATGTCTTCGCACGTAGCGGATCCGACGTGCACCAATGCAAATTCGTCGCCCCCCAGCCGGGCCGCGGCAACGACTTCGGGGTGGCAGGCGGTCAGCGCGTTCGAGACCAGCCGGATCAAATCGTCCCCCACCGCATGCCCCCAGGCATCGTTGACGGCCTTGAAGCCATCAAGGTCGACCAGATAGAGCCGGAGTGGCGTAGAGCCCACATCCTCCAGGTCTTCCAGCAGGCTGAGAAGCCCATGCCTGTTCAACAGGCCACTCAGGCTATCATGGCCCGCCTCGAAAAGTGCTGCTTGCGCCAACTGGCGCAGACGTCGCGCCTCGGACGCGCCAACCATCAGAACGCCGATCAGGAACAGCGCAAGGATGGCGATAGCGGCCGCGACGTAAGGAGCAACCTGATGAAACACGGTGCTTCCGGGCGCCTTGCTCGGCCAGACGAGATAGCCGATGACGGCCCCCTTCATGTCGGTGATCGGCGCGTTCAGGAACGCCGGCTTGGGCGTCGTCTCGAGGTGCAGGCCTTCGAGTTCATGTTCGTTCGAGAGCGTGTCGAGAACCTCAGGCGTGATGTCCTTGTAGAAGCTCAACGTGCTGAGCTTCGGAAGCTCGCCGCTCGCCTCGAACGGCTGGATTGCCTGCGAGGCGATCAGCGCGACGCCGCTCTCGGTCTTGATGAAATTGACCACCGGCGCCCGCCCAGGATCGGCGGCCGCATTGATCTGCTGATCAAAGGTTTCGCCAAAAAACGCGCTCGGCTGGAAGGGCTTGCCTTTGGCATAGGCCGAGACAACCGAAGACCGGTCGGGGCCGATGACGATCGCGCCGTCATAGAGCGCGTAATCCTCGCTGGTTTTTCCCCAATTCTCATAGGCCCAATCGGCGGCGGTCGGCGATGAGGTCGCACGATAGGCATCGTCCCATACGGCATTGTCAGTCGTTGTCGAACCCAGGCGAGCCACAAATGCGCCGATTGCGGCGCGGGCAGCGCGATTGGCCCTGGCATCGTCGATCTCGTTTGCCGACCGGGTCATCTTGACGACGACATGAGCCATAAGGCCGGTCAGGACGAGAGCGACGACGAGGAAGCAGACGGTTGTCGCAATGATGGAAGACGTCTGAGTCCGAACGTGCCTACCTGCAAGATTCGACGACATGCAAATTCCGCAAAGATTAATTGCAAGGCCATGTCTGTGAGACGGCAGGAGACATCATGTCCGCAATGCGCTGCAGATCAGATCTAGCATTTGACGATGTAGGCCCGATTAATGGGATTGGTTAAAAGCGTTCTATCCGGCAAAGAAGCGCTGTCATTGGCGGAAAAACAGGCCATTATCGCCGCAAACCGGGACAGGCCCGGGGTCGCCGGCGTCGGTCTGCTCAAACCTTGATCACATAATCCTTGCGAGTCGTTTCAACGACTTCCCACGTTCCCCTAAAGCCGGGCCTGAGGATCATCCGATCACCCGCCTTCAGATGCACCGGCTCGCCGCCCTCCTCCGTCACGATCGAATGGCCGGAGAGCAGGCTGAAATATTCCCACTCTTCGTAGACAATCCGCCACTTGCCCGGCGTCGCCTCCCAGATACCGGAATAGAGGCCACCTTCGGCCTCCTCCAGGTTCCAGCTACGGAATTGCGGATCGCCCGAGATGATCCGGCCGGGCTCCGGGGCGCCGAACTCCGGTTGGACGCCGTCGATGCTGAAGGTGATGAAATTTGCCGTGGTCATTATGGACCCCTTTGATCTCAGATCTTCGAGAGCGCCTGTTCGAGATCGGCGATGATGTCCTTGACGTCCTCGATGCCGACGGAAAGGCGCACGACGTCAGACCCGGCGCCGGCGGCGATCCTCTGCTCGTCGGTCAATTGCCGGTGCGTCGTCGAGGCCGGATGGATGACGAGCGAACGGGTGTCGCCGATATTGGCGAGGTGGGAGAAGAGCTCCAGTCCCTCGACCAGCGTCTTGCCCGCCTCATAGCCGCCTTTGACGCCGAAGGTGAAGATGGAGCCGGCGCCCTTCGGCGAATAGCGCTGCTGCAGGGCATGGTTCGGGTCGTCGTCGAGGCCGGCATAATTCACCCAGGCGATCTTGCTGTGCGCCTTCAGCCACTTGGCGACGGCGATCGCATTGTCGCTGTGGCGCTGCATGCGAAGCGGCAGCGTCTCGATGCCGGTCAGGATCAGGAAGGCGTTGAAGGGCGAAATCGCCGGCCCGAGATCGCGCAGGCCGAGCACGCGGGCAGCGATCGCAAAGGCGAAATTACCGAACGTCGCGTGCAGGACCATGCCGTTATATTCCGGCCGCGGGCTCGACAGCATCGGGTAATTGCCGGATTTCGACCAGTCGAAGGTGCCGCCGTCGACGATGAGGCCGCCCATGGAATTGCCGTGGCCGCCGAGAAATTTCGTCAGCGAATGTACGACGATGTCGGCGCCATGCTCGATCGGACGGATGAAATAGGGGGTCGCCAACGTGTTGTCGACGATCAGCGGCAGGCCGTTGCGGTGTGCGACGTCGGCGATAGCGGCAATTTCGACGAAGGTGCCGCCGGGATTGGCCAGGCTTTCGATGAAGATACCGCGCGTCTTGTCGTCGATCTGGCTTTCGAAGCTTGCCGGATCGTCGGAATCGGCCCAGCGCACCTGCCAGCCGAAATTCTCGAAGGCATGGCCGAACTGGTTGATCGAGCCGCCATAGAGCCTGCGCGCAGCGATGAAGTTCTCGCCGGGGCGCATGATGGTGTGGAAGACGATCATCTGCGCTGCATGGCCGGAGGCGACGGCAAGTGCTGCCGTGCCGCCCTCGAGCGCTGCGACACGCTCCTCGAGCACGGCCTGGGTCGGGTTCATGATGCGGGTGTAGATGTTGCCGAAGGCCTGCAGGCCGAAGAGGGCGGCGGCATGATCGGAATCATTGAAGACGAAAGCGGTCGTCTGGTAGATCGGCGTTACCCGCGCGCCGGTCGCCGGGTCGGGCTGTGCGCCGGCATGGATCGCCAACGTGTTGAATCCCGGATCGTTCTTGGCCATGTCGTCCTCCCGTTATTGCTGACGAGCGGGATCATAACCACTCAAGAACGAAAGTTAATCGCGATCCGTTTCAACCCGCGGGCGTTCCGTGGAAAATCCGTCTCCGCCAACAGCAACTCAGGCAATGAGACGAGGATATTCGATCGCCGGGCAACGGTTCATCACCACCTTGACACCGACGGCCTCCGCCTTTGCCGCCGCCGCATCGTCGCGGACACCAAGTTGAGACCAGATGATCTTCGGCAGCGGGCTCAGCGCCAGCGCCTCCTCGATGACCCCGTCCAGATATTCGGAGGCGCGAAATACGTCGACCATGTCGATCGGCACGGGAATGTCGGCGAGCCGGGCATACACGGTACGGCCCTGAATCTGCTTACCCGCCTGCCCCGGATTGACAGGAATGACCTCATAGCCGCACGACAGCAGATAACCCATGACGCCGTTGCTCGGCCGGGCCGGATTGGGCGAAGCGCCGGTCAGAGCGATGGTCTTTACCGAATGCAGGATTCCGGCGAGGTAGTCATCCGTGTAAGTGTCGTGATTCATGTCCGTGTCTCCACTCCCGAAAGCCCTTCAGCACGGCCCCGCATGTTTTTTTGCATTTCCGTGAAACCGGCTGGGCGTCTTTTCCGTATATATGAATTGGATACTCCCTGAGGATGATTCGATGAAAAAAATCGCTCTTGCCCTCATGCTCGTGCTTGCCGCATCGCCGGCGCTGGCGATCTCGCGCTACAATCCGCTCGCCATGAGCTGTGCCAGCGTGCGCGCCGCCATCCACAATCAGGGCGCCGTCATCTTCCGCTACCAGTCTCCCCGCGGCTTGCCGCTCTACGATCGCTATGTCCGCAACAGCAATTATTGCGACGCGACCGATTATGCGGAATGGACGCATATTCCCTCGAAGGACGATCCCCGCTGCCCGGTCCTGAACTGCCAGAACATCGACAACCTTGACGGGATGCTTTTCGTTCCTCATCATCAACTTTGATGGTTTTAACGGTTGTAACGGCCGCGGGAAACTATACGTCTTTCGCGCTTGCGAAAGGTTTGGGGCTCAATCCCGCGCTGCGATTTTTTGAAGATTGCACAATCAAAAGCTTTAATTTTCCCCTATGTCAAAGTTATAGAATAATATCTATATTTCAGCAGCATAGGATAATCTGCTTCCGAGTTCCGACAGCTTGTTTCTCCTTTTGTTCATGATAATGCCGCGCTATGTTCTTATGTCCATTAGAAACATCTCATAGTTGAAAGGAGCGCCTGGATTGAACGCATGTCGCGCGCACGTAAAAATTGCTCCAATGAGCCACCATTGTTCACCTACTGAAAGAATGCTATTCGACACATGACCGCATAAGCGGCCGCCGCCGTGCATTTTCGTGCAAATCTCAGTTGTCTTTTCAGGAATTCGAAACGCTGAAGCGAGGCGTGTTCCGCTTCTTCTCATCCTTTCCGGATTTACTCCCTTGCCTCTCGACGTCATCCTGCTCGTTCTCTTCGGCGCACTGCTGCACGCGACATGGAACGCCATCGTCAAGGCGGGGAGCGACAAATCCCTCGATGCGGCACTGATCTCGGCCGGCGGTGCGGTTTCGGCGCTGCCGTTCCTGGCATTCCTGCCGCTGCCGCAAGCCTCAGCCTGGCCGTTCATCGGCGCCTCGGCCATCCTGCAATTCGCCTATTTTCAATTGGTCGCCGCCGCCTACCGCGCCGGCGATATCGGCCTCGTCTATCCATTGATGCGTGGCAGCGCACCGCTGCTGATTGCCGCGACAAGCGGTTTCATCCTCAAGGAAGATCTTTCCTGGGGCGCTCTTGCCGGCACGATGACGATTTCGGCCGGGGTGCTGACGCTGGCTTTGGAGGCGCGGCGCGGCAGCAGCCGCGCCGTCATGTTCGCGCTTGCCAATGCCTGCGTCATCGCCAGCTACACCTATGTCGACGGTATCGGCGCACGCATCTCCGGCAATGCGGTTTCCTACACTTTGTGGATGTCGCTGTTGCCGCCGGTGCTGCTGTTTGCCTGGGCAGCGTCGCAGCGCGGCGCTGCCGCCGTCGCGCGCCACGTCCGTCGCAACTGGTGGCGCGGCCTCATCGGCGGCGCCGGCTCGATCGCTTCCTACGGGCTGGCGCTCTGGGCGATGACGAAAGCCCCGGTCGCGACCGTCGCCGCTCTGCGCGAAACCGCGATCCTCTTTGCGCTGGTGATCTCGATCACCGTCTTCAAGGAAAAGGCCAGCATCTGGCGCTACGTCGCCGGCGTGGTTATCGCAATCGGCGGACTGGTTCTGAAACTGGCGTGAGTCATTCGCCCTTCCATTCCGGCATACGCTTGCCGAGGAAGGCGCCGATCCCTTCCTGCGCGTCCTGCGTCAGCATGTTTTCGACCATCACCTTGAAGGTATAATCATAGGCCGCCTCCACCGGCAGTTCGAGCTGGCGGTTGAAGGCTTCCTTGCCGATCCTCAGCGCCATCGGCGATTTGCTGGCGATCACCGCCGCATATTTGGACACGACCTGCACCAGATACTGTTTTGGCACGATGCGGTTGACGAGGCCGAAATCCTTGGCGGTCGAGGCGTCGATCGTCTCGCCGGTCAGCAGCATTTCCATTGCCTGCTTGCGGTGCGCGGCACGGGAAACGGCAACCATCGGCGTCGAACAGAACAGGCCGATGTTGACGCCCGGCGTGCAGAATGTCGAACTGTCAGTGCAGATCGCCAGATCGCAGGAGGCAACCAGCTGACAGCCGGCAGCCGTTGCAAGCCCGTCGATCTCGGCGATGACAGGCTTCGGCAGATGGGCGATCTTCAGCATTAGATCGGCAGCGAGCCGGAAGGACTTTTCGAAGAAGCCGGCCCCCTGATCTTCATCGGCGCGATGGGTCGTGAGTTCCTTGAGATCATGCCCGGCGGAAAAGACATTGCCGGTCGAAGCGATGACGACGACGCGCACATCCGAATCCGCCTCGGCCGTCTCCAGCTCGTGCATCAGCGCTTCGAGAAGCGCGATCGAAAGCACATTGGCCGGCGGATTGTTGAGCACCAACCGCAGCACGCCGTCGCGCAGCGAGCGGGTCAGCAATCCGCACTCTTCTGCCCTGGCTGCGTCCGGGAAGGATACGATTTCGGCCATGATGCTGCTCCCTGCGCCCGCTCGATTCCAGCAGACGTTTTGCCACAAGGCGCTGGCAATTTCGAGCAGGATCCGCACTCCGCGCGTAAGCCGCTGCCGTCAGGACCAGAACCACGACTTCGATGCCTCGGCACTTGCCTGCGCACGCGTCAGACCGACATCGCGAAGCTCGTCGTCGGTGAGTTCGGACAGCGTGCGGCGGCTACGACGCTTTCCGAGATGATGTTCGATGACGGCCACCCGCCGCAGGCCCCAACGCGCCAGGCGGCGCAGTTTCGATCGAACGATATCGCGAGGCGCCACAAAGATCCCGCTTGTTTCCAAAGCCATCTGTTCTTCCTTCCTTCAACGGATGAAAGATGCGCTGGAAGACGCCATGAAAGAAGCTTATAGATATTATGATATGCATAAGGATTTCTTTGGCATGGCGCTCAACCTCGATCAACTCGCGACCTTCGTCAATGTTGCCGATCTCGGAAGCTTTACGGCTGCAGCCGACAAGGAGGGCCTGACGCAACCAGCCGTCAGCCTGCAGGTAAAGGGCCTCGAACAGCGGCTCGGTGTCCGGCTGATCGAGCGCGTCGGGCGACGGGCGCAGCCCACCGCGGCAGGTCTCGATCTTCTCGCGCATGCACGACGCCTGCTGCAGGATTCGGCGGCGGCGGAAGAAGCGATGCTGCCGTACAGAGATGGCGCAAGCGGCCGCGTGCGCATCGGCAGCGGCGGCACGGCGTCGATCCATCTGCTGCCGCGCGCCATCGCCGCCGCCAGAAAACGCATGCCCGGCCTCGAAATCACCGTGCGCATCGGTGATGCCGACGACGTTCTGCGCGATCTGGAGGACAATAGCCTCGACATCGCCGTCATCGCCCTGCCGGCATCGGGACGGAACTTCGACATCGAACCCTTCTACGAGGAGGAACTGCTGGCCGTCGCTCCCGCAGGCAGTCTCATTCCCGAAGGCGGGCCGGACGCCGCCTTCATGCGCGACAGGACGCTGCTGCTTTACGAGGGAGGCAATACGCGGCGGGCAATCGATGCGTGGCTGGCTGCTCCCAATACCAGAATCCGCCCCGCGATGGAGTTCGGCAGCATCGAGGCAATCAAGGAACTGGTGGCGGTGGGGCTCGGCTGGTCGATCCTGCCGGGACTGGCGCTGAAGCGCGAACGCGCCGGCCTGGTGACGACATCATCGCTGAATCCGCAGCTCACGCGCCGCCTCGGCATGGTGCTGCGCCGGGACAAACATCTGACACGCGGCCTTCGCGAAATGATGAAATGCCTGCGCGAGTTCAAAGGTTAGGCCGCTTTCGACCGCGGGATGCGGTTTCAAAAGCCGGCAGCGACGAGATAAAAAACGTCAGCCTCCCCAGTTCACGACCTAACAAATGTGAGGTATAATAATACCACATATATAACATATTGTTTTCGCTTGGAATTTTTTACAGGCGTCGGAAGAGTCGATATTGACCCGATGTCACATTCCCTTTATACACCGCGCCAGAACGCAGCCTGTCCGGGCTGCTTTCTTTTTGGCATGCCTCGCGCCTGCCAATCCAAGCAACAAGAAACGCCCTTTAAGCCCTAGGGCCAAGGGTCCCAAAAGAGAGTATTCACTATGGCAACCTTCTCCCAGAAGCCTGCAGAGGTGGAGAAGAAGTGGGTGATCATCGACGCCGAAGGGCTGGTCGTTGGCCGTCTCGCTTCCATCATCGCTATGCGCCTGCGCGGCAAGCACAAGGCAACCTTCACGCCCCACGTTGACGACGGCGACAACGTCATCGTCATCAATGCCGACAAGGTCGTTTTCACCGGCAAGAAGTATTCCGACAAGGTCTACTACTGGCACACCGGTTATGCCGGCGGCATCAAGGAACGCACCGCACGCCAGATCATCGAAGGCCGCTTCCCGGAGCGCGTCCTCGAAAAGGCCGTCGAACGCATGGTTCCGCGTGGCCCGCTCGGCCGTCGCCAGATGAAGAACCTGCGCGTTTACGCCGGCTCCAACCATCCCCATGAAGCCCAGCAGCCGGTCGCCCTCGACGTTGCCGCGCTCAACAAAAAGAACGTAAGGAGCGCCTGATCATGGCTGACCTCTCCTCCCTGAAGGATCTCGGCACGGCTTCCGAAGCTGCTGCTCCGGCCCACGTCCGCAAGGTCGATTCGCTCGGCCGCTCCTACGCGACCGGCAAGCGCAAGAACGCCGTCGCCCGCGTCTGGGTGAAGCCGGGCTCCGGCAAGATCATCATCAACGGCAAGGAATTCGCGGAATATTTCGCCCGTCCGGTGCTGCAGATGATCCTGCGCCAGCCGATCGTTGCGGCTGCCCGTGACGGCCAGTTCGACATCGTCGCAACCGTTGCCGGCGGTGGCCTGTCCGGCCAGGCCGGCGCTGTTCGCCACGGTCTCTCCAAGGCGCTGACCTACTTCGAACCGGGCCTGCGCTCGGTGCTGAAGAAGGGCGGCTTCCTGACCCGCGACAGCCGCGTCGTCGAACGCAAGAAGTACGGCAAGGCAAAGGCCCGCCGCTCCTTCCAGTTCTCCAAGCGTTAATCGCTTCGGACAAATGGAATTACGAAGGCCGGGGAAACCCGGCCTTTTTGTTTGCGCTATTAAACCCAGGCGGAAGCGTGCCGGCTGCCATTGTCGCATTTCGGTTCGGCTGGTAGAAACTCTGCTGGTAGAAACTGGGCAAGGCGCTTCGCGAATGAGCGAAGCCGCAGTCAGGGTCGCATGATGGGAACAACCAAGTCCGCAGACAAATAGGCCGCAACAACCCTGCCCTGTTGTTGCGGCGTCTGTCCGGCCAATTCCGATACTGATGAAAAGACAGATCGCCGCCGAATGAAATCATTTGAGCGGATGCTTCCCCATGTCTTATCCCAAAATCCAGCGCTGGACCTATTCCATGCCGGCAGCCTTGCTGCTGATGGCGCCTTTCGACATCCTGACCTCGCTTGCCATGGATATCTATCTGCCGATTGTGCCGATCATGCCCGAGGCACTCGGCACCTCGCCGGCCGTCATCCAACTGACCCTCAGTCTCTACATGCTCGTGCTCGGCGCCGGGCAGATCATCTTCGGCCCGATTTCCGATATTGTCGGACGGCGGCCTGTCCTGCTCGCAGGCACGGCACTCTTTGCCGCTTCCTCCTTGCTGCTTGCCGGCACCTCGTCGGCACCGCTTTTCGTGACCTGGAGATTGCTGCAGGCAGTCGGTGCATCGGCGGCCCTCGTCGCAACCTTCGCAACAGTGCGCGACGTCTACGCCGGACGTCCCGAAAGCAGCACGATCTATAGCTTGCTCGGCTCCATCCTCTCCTTCGTGCCGGCACTGGGCCCGATCGCCGGAGCCTTGATCGCGGATCGCTTCGGCTGGCGGGCCATCTTCCTCGTCATCGGCCTCCTTTCGGTTGCCGCCCTTTTCAATGCCGGTTTTCGGTGGCATGAAACCCGGCCTGCCATCACCGCGAAGATCGCCCTTCGCCCGATCCTCAGGAGCTTTCCCTTCTGGGTCTATACATCAGGCTTCAGCACGGCGATGGGTGCCTTCTTCGTCTTCTTCTCGACGGCACCCCGCGTCCTGATCGACAGAGCCGGTTTCTCCGGCATCGGCTTCAGCGTTGCCTTTGCCACGGTAGCGCTGGGGATGGTCGTGACCGCGCCTTTCGCCAAACGCTTGGTCATGCGCTGGGGGATTGCAGGCAGCCTTGCCGGAGGCATGGCGACGCTGCTTCTCGGCGCCACGCTGCTTGCCTTTGGAGAGTTATTTCTGCAGCCCTCATTTGTCAGCTTCGTCGTGCCGATGTGGATCATCGCGATCGGCATCGTCCTTGCGACGGCGGTGACCGCCAATGGCGCGCTTGAGGCCTTTGGCGATACGGCAGGAACGGCGGTAGCGTTCTATTTCTGCATCGAGAGCATCATTGTCGGCTTTGCCGGAACGGTCTTCGTGCTTCTGCTCGGCGGTGACAGCGCCTGGCCGCTCGTCGGCTATATCTCAGCGAGCGCGCTGGCGACACTCGCCGGATTGTGGTCGCTGCGGCAGCGGGCCTGACAGCAGATGGTCAAGAACGGCCGCTCGACCGGACCGGGCGGCCGTCATCCGATCGATGGCTTGAAATCTGCCCGCAGCTCGCCTACCCCTTTCTGCGCGCAAGGGATCAGCCAATTCCTTCGCGAGACCGCCACCCGACGCTTTGGCGTCGAACGGTGATCATGCAACGCAGCGTCCGCACCGAACGCGACTATGGTTTTGCGACCGAAAAAAGGAGCATGACTTGGCGAACAGATCGATTGACCACGCCTTCACGGCGACCAGCCTCACTTCCGCCGCCAGCGACCCGACCTTTGCCGGCGCGCTGTCCTTCATGCGCCGCCGCTTCACCAAGGAGCTCGCCGGCGTCGACGTCGCCGTCTGGGGCATTCCCTTCGATGCCGCGACATCGAACAGGCCGGGCACGCGCTTCGGGCCGCAGGCGATCCGGCGCGCCTCGGCGATCTTCGACAATGATGCGCAATATCCCTTCCACCGCGATCTCTTCGCCGACATGGCGGTGATCGACTACGGCGACTGCCTGCTCGACTACGGCAATCATCAGGATACGCCTGCCGCCATCGAGCGCCAGGCGAATGTCATCCTCGACAGCGGCGCCTTCCTGCTGACGCTCGGCGGCGATCATTACGTCACCTGGCCGCTGCTGAAAGCCCATGTGGCAAAGCACGGTCCGCTGGCGCTCGTGCAGTTCGACGCGCACCAGGACACCTGGTTCGACGAGGAACGGCGCATCGACCATGGCTCCTTCGTGGCGCGGGCCGCTCGCGAAGGCATCATCGATCCCGACCGCTCGATCCAGATCGGCATCCGCACCCACGCGCCGGAGGATTGCGGCGTCAATATTCTCTACGGTCATCAGGTCGAGGAGATGAGTGCCGGCGACATCGCCTCGGCGATCATCACCCATACGCGCGGGGCGCCGGCCTATCTCACCTTCGATATCGATTGCCTCGATCCGGCCTTTGCGCCTGGCACCGGCACGCCGGTGGCCGGCGGGCCGTCGAGCGCCAAGATCCTCTCCGTGCTGCAGCGCCTGCACCAGCTCGATATCCGCGGCGCCGATGTCGTCGAGGTATCGCCGCCCTATGATCATGCCGATATCACCGCCATTGCGGGGGCAACGGTGGCGATGTATATGCTGGGGCTTCATGCCGAGCGACGCGCCATCGCCGTGTCAGAAGGCTGACTTATCATCGCTCAAACTGAATCCGGAAACCTTCAGAACCCATTGAAAGCGCAGGTTTAACATGGCCCCGAAAATCTTCATCGACGGCGAACACGGCACGACGGGTCTGCAGATCCGCACGCGCATGGCGGGCCGCCACGATGTCGAGCTTCTGTCCATTCCCGAAGCCGAGCGGCGCAACGCCGCCCTGCGCGAGGACATGCTGAACAGCGCCGATGTCGCTATTCTCTGCCTGCCCGACGACGCGTCGAAGGAAGCGGTTCAGATGGTTTCGGCCAACAACAATGTGCGCGTCATCGACACCTCGACCGCCTTCCGCGTCAATCCCGGCTGGGCCTATGGCTTTGCCGAGATGGACGGCGCGCAGGCCGATAGGATCAAGGCCGCCCGTTTCGTCGCCAATCCCGGCTGCTACCCCACCGGCGCGATCGGCCTCATTCGGCCGCTGCGCGCCGCCGGCATTCTGCCGGACGGTTATCCCGTCACGGTCAACGCGGTCTCAGGTTATACCGGCGGCGGCAAGCAGATGATCGCGCAGATGGAGAACCCGGATCACCCGGATGCGATCACCGCACCGCATTTCCTCTACGGCCTGCCGCTGACCCATAAACATGTGCCGGAGATGACCGTGCACGGCCTGCTCGACCGCGCGCCGATCTTCTCGCCCTCGGTCGGCAAGTTCGCTCAAGGGATGATCGTGCAGGTGCCGCTGCATCTCGACGATCTCGCCGAGGGCACGACGATGGAGAGCATCCATACCGCCCTCGTCGCCCATTATGCCGGCCAGGATATCGTCAGTGTCGTGCCGCTGGCCGAAAGCAAGGCGCTCGCCCGTATCAACGCCGTCGAACTCGAAGGCAAGGACACGATGAAGCTCTTCGTCTTCGGCACACCAGGCGCTTCGCAGGTGAACCTCGTGGCGCTGCTCGACAATCTCGGCAAGGGCGCTTCCGGCGCCGCCGTCCAGAACATGGACCTGATGCTCGCCTCGTAAGGCGTGAGCAGCGGCATCGACGTGATGCCGCTCAAGCTTCTCGTCGATCTCATCATCATGATCTCGTGGCCGCCTGCCTCGGCGGCCCGCAGCATCGCTTTCGGCTCGATCATCGGCGACGATTGGGCTATGAGAGCGGACCTTCCTCGCCTGCCGTTCCCGAATCACGGAGCCTGATGTCATGACGCTCGATGCGCTGGTCGATGGCGTGCACGCATGGTTTACCGCCGCCCTGCCCGACCATGGCATCTTTGCGCTGATGGCCTTTGCCTTCATCGCCGGGCTTGCCCGCGGCTTTTCCGGCTTCGGCGCCGCACTGATCTTCGTTCCGCTCGGCGGCGCGATCGTCGGGCCGAAGCTGATCTCGCCGATCCTGCTCGTCATCGACGGCGTTGCCTCGCTCGGGATGATCCCGCCGGCCTGGCGCGGCGCCAACCGGCGAGAAGTTTTCGTCATGGCGGCAGGTGCTGCGCTCGGCATTCCGGCCGGCACGGCGATACTGGCGTTGCTCGACCCGCTGCTCTTGCGCTGGAGTATCACGATCATCGCCAGCTGCCTGCTTGCGCTGCTGGTATCGGGATGGCGCTACCACGGCGAGGCATCCGCACCGCTCACCAGCGGCGTCGGGCTGATCGCCGGGCTTTTCAGCGGCGCCGCGCAGCTCGGCGGGCCGCCGGTTGTCGCCTATTGGCTCGGCGGCAAGAGCGACTTCACCCGCGTCCGGGCAAATGTCGTGCTCTATTTCTCGATCTCGTCCGTTTTCAGCGCCATCAGCTATTATTTCGGCGGACTGTTCGTGCCTGCCGTCTTCGCGCTCACCGTCGTCATCCTGCCGAGTTATGCGGTCGGGCTCTATGGCGGGTCGAAACTGTTCGGGCTTGCCGAAGAACGGACCTTCCGTATCGCCTGCTACGTCCTGATCGCCGCCGCCGCGATCATCGGCATGCCACTGCTCGATGGGGTGCTGCGGTAGAACCCAACAGCGACGGCTTCAATCGCGTTCGGCGATCATCGTCCCATGCGGATATTCGCCGTAAAAGCCGCGCCAGTTGGCGACGGCGAAACCGAAAACCACCAGCGCACCGGCCTGATGCAACAGGCCCCAGTGGAGTGGCACCTGCATCAGCAGCGTGGCGATGCCGATCGCCGCCTGCAGCGTCACCAGTGCGAAAAGCAGCACGGCGCGGCGTGCATGGGTGGTCCAAGGTGCCGCGCGAAGGGCGATCACCATGTTGATCAGCGTCAACGCGAAGAGCGTGTAGGCGCCGATGCGGTGGATGAACTGCACCGTCTTCGGGTTCTCGAAAACATTGATCCAGAAGGGCTGCTGGATCAGCAGATCGGAGGGGATAACGGCGCCATCCATCAGCGGCCAGGTATTGTAGGAAAAACCGGCATCGAGCCCCGCCACCAGCGCGCCGAGATAGATCTGGAACAGCGAGAAGATGGCGATCGCGGCGGCAAAGGCGCGCGAGCTTCTGGCCGGCGGCGGATAGTCGGAGTGCGGTGAGAGACCGCGCATGATCCACATGCAGCCGGCAAAGATCAGGCAGGCCATGACGAGATGCGTGGCGAGCCGGTACTGGCTGACGTCGGTGCGGACGGAAAGGCCCGAAGACACCATCCACCAGCCGATAAAGCCCTGCAGGCCGCCGAGCGCCAGGATGCCCAGAAGCGGCCAGCGCAGGCGACTTTCGATACGCCCCGTCAGCCAGAAATAGATCAGCGGCAGCGCGAAGATCACGCCGATGCCGCGGGCGATCAGCCGGTGCGCCCATTCCCACCAGAAGATGCCCTTGAACTCGTCGACGGTCATGGAACTGTTCAGCTGCTGAAATTCGGGAATGCGCTGATAGAGGCGGAATTCCTCCTCCCATTCGGCGGCCGACAGCGGCGGGATGACGCCATGGATCGGCTTCCACTCGGTAATCGACAGGCCGGAATTGGTCAGTCGCGTGGCGCCGCCGACGAGCACGAGACAGAAGAGCGCCAAAAGCACGAAGCCGAGCCAGAGGCGCAAGGCGCGGCGGTCGCGATTCTGCTTGCGCATTTCGCTCAGGATCGCCTGTTCCGTGGTCGGGTTTGCGACGGCCATGATGTCTCCTTCTATCCGGCAGTTGATTTGCCCCACCGGCTCATGCAAAACAAGCCCCGAACCTTTGCGGCATGCCGTCGCGCCGGTTCGCCCCCTCCATGCCGAGAGATAACCGATGCCCGTCCGCCTCCGCAAATTCATCGGCACGATCCTCATCATCGTGCTCGTGCTCGTCTATGCGCTGGTGGCGAACACGATCGCGGTGGCAACGCTCGGCAACGCGCCCTGGTGGGGACATCTGCTCTATTTCTTTCTCACCGGCCTGCTCTGGGTATTGCCGGCGATGGTAATCATCAAATGGATGGCCGGGCCGCCGCAGCGGTAGGCCATTAACGGCCGAATAACCGTGATGCGCGGAAAACCTCGCCCACCGCGCGCGGTTAAACCAAATATACGTCTGCCATACCTACCCTCCCGTTCAGCATTCTTGACCGGAGAAAACCGTGCAGACGCAAAAGCTCGATGTCCATGAACAGCCGTCCGACACGGTGGCGCTGGCCGATACGGCCATGTCGCGCCTGCGTCAGCTGAGCATGAAACTCGCCATGGCTGAAATCGATATCGACGTCTTCGACGCGATGCAGCCGCTGGAAGATGACTGGCGGGCTCTGGAGCGCGACAATCTGCAATCACTCCATCAAAGCTATGACTGGTGCGCCGCCTGGGTGAGCGCCTTCCAGCGGCCGCTTGCAATCCTCAAAGGCACCCATGCCGGCCAGACGGCTTTCATTCTGCCGGTCGAAATCGTCAAGTCCCGAGGGCTCGCGACCGCGAAGTTCATCGGTGCCGATCACAGCAACATCAATACCGGCCTGTTCTCCGAAAATTTTGCAGAAAGCGGCGGGACTATCGATGCCGGCAAGTTCGCCTGCCAGCTTCAGCAGGCGCTCAAGGGTCGGGCCGATCTGCTGCTGCTGCAGAACATTCCGCTGGAATGGCGCGGGCGACAGACCCCGCTGACCGGGCTGCCGATGGTGCAGAACCAGAATCATGCCTACCAGCTGCCGTTCTTCTCGACTTTCGAGGAAACGCTGAAACAGCTCAACGCCAAGAACCGGCGCAAGAAATTCCGTGTTCAGTCGAAGCGCCTCGAGGCAGCCGGCGGCTTCGAATACGTCATTCCCGAGACATCGGAAGAACAGCACCGCGTGCTCGATATCTTCTTCCGCCTGAAGAGCGCCCGCTTCGCCAGCCTCGGCCTGCCCGACGTTTTCGCCGACAGGGAAACGCGGGCCTTTCTGCATGGCTTGCTCGACAGGCTGGATGACAGCAGGCAGTATTTCGGGCTGCAGATGCAGGTGCTCCGGCTCAAGGGCGCGCTTGAGGGCAGGATCGCCGCGATATCAGGCATCTCACGCAAGGGTGACCACATCATCTGCCAGTTCGGCGCGATCGACGAAGAACTCGTGCCGGATACGAGCCCCGGCGAATTCCTCTATTGGCAGACCCTTTCGGGATTGCATGGCAAGGGTGTCGCGTTGTTCGATTTCGGCCTCGGCGACCAGACCTACAAGCGCTCCTGGGCGCCTGTGGAGACCGCCCATTACGACGTCGTGCTGCCGGTCTCGTCGTTCGGCGTTCTCGCCGGCGCCGCCCACCGGGTCGTCACCCGCAGCAAGGCCCATATCAAGGCGCGCCCGAAGCTTTATAGATTCGCCCAGGGCGTCCGGGCACGAATTGGCTAGAGCGGTTCAGCTTTTAACTGAAACGCAGAACCGCTCTATCCTTTTGTTTTTACGCATGTCGTTGCCGCAAAACCGCGGCACACTTTTGCGCGACATGCTTCAACCGTTCAGGCCGCCCGGCCGAACTCCTGCTCGGCCCCTTCGCCGCCCGACATCAGCACGACGCGCTCATAGCCCGCAGCCTGGAATTCCGTCATCAGTGCAACGAAGATGGTCTCTTCGACTTCAGGCAGCGAGAGGATGATCTCGACGTCGCGGCTGCGCGTCAGCCGCGAGACGCCGGCCACATCGGCCGAACCGCATTCGACCACCACGAGGTCGTAGGCGGCGGCAAGCGCATCGAGCAGCAAGGACAGCCGGTCGACACCGCGCATGGCCCGGCGCACGTCGCTCTGGCCCTGGGGGATCAGATGGGCATCGGACAGGCGGTCGCTGTGGATCGTGTCGCCGAAGGCGGCTTCGCCGCAAAGCAAATCGGTGACGCCAAGGGCGGCCTGATCCTCGACCATCAGTTCCGTGGGGTAGCCGGAACCGGTCATATCGATGAGGATGACGCGGCGGCCGGCGTCGGCGAGCGTGCGGGTCAGCGAAACCGTCGCCGCCGAACCATTGTCACCGGTCGGGGATATGGCAATTGCCAGCGGCGCACGGCTGCCGGTCAGATAATCAGCAACTGAGGCGATGGAGAATTCATTGTCGTCCTCCGGCGCCTCGGCAGCCTCCACGGCCGCTACCGGCTCATCCTCGTCCGCGACCACGGCGAGCATGCTCGGCTGCACGGGCTTTCTGACTGCTACGGCGATCGGAGCGGCCTGCGGCACATGCTTCTCCTCGACGGCTGCTTCCGCCTCGATTGCCTCCGGGGACGCATCCACCGGGCGGAGCGCCCGGCCGCTGAAAAGTTCGGCCAGCATGGTGATGATGGCGCTCATAATCAGCGTCGCGACGGCAGCGACGACGACGATCGGCACCACCTTGGGGAAATAGGGATCGACCGGCTCGACGGCCCTGGACACGATGCGGGCATCCGCTGGGCTCGAATTGCTGTCGGCGCGGGAGGCGGCCTCGCGATAGCGCACCAGATAGGTTTCGAGCAGCTGGCGCTGGGCGTTGGCCTCACGCTCCAGCGCATTGAGACCGACCTCATCCTCACCGGCGCGGGCGCTGGTGGCCTGCACCGTGTCCGACTGGCGCTCGAGTTCGCTGGCGCGGAGATCTGCGACCTTGGACTCGTTCTCGATGCTCGTCAGGATCTTCTGCGTCTCCTGGCGGATCTGGGTACGGATATCGGCGAGTTGCGCACGCAGGCTTTTCAGCCGCGGATGGTTGTTGAGAAGACTGGTCTGCAGATCGGAGATCTGCGACTGCAGGCCGGATTCCGTCGCCTTCAGCCGCTGGATCGCCTGCGAGGACATGATGTCGGGCAGCGTATCGGAGGCTTCGCCCGAAGACAGCGCATTGCGCACCGCCTGCGCTCTCGCCTCGGCATTGGCCTTGTCGCCCCTGACGCGGGTCAGTTCGGCGGAGATATCGTTCAATTGTTGCGCCGGAAAAGTGGTCGTGCCGTTCGTCTGCAACAGCCCGTGCGAGGTGCGGTATTCGGCGACCTTCTTCTCGGCTTCGCTGACCTTCCGGCGCAGGCCTTCGATCTCCGGCTCCAGCCAGCGGGTCGCCTCGGAGTTGGAATCGAGCTTGGCGCCGCTCTGGGTCGAAAGGTAGACATTCGCCATGGCGTTCGGAATTGCGGCGGCGAGTTTCGGGTCCTTGGAGGTGAAATTGATGCCGATGACGCGTGAACCCGGTACCTGATAGACCTGCAGGCGCTCGACGAAGGCATCGATGACACGCTCTTCCGGCGGATTCTCCAGCGGGTTCTTTTTCAGGTGCAGCTTCACCAGGATGCTGCTCATCGCCGAGCCGTTGGCGGCATCGTCGAATTCCGGCAGGTTGTAGAGCTTCAGGTCGTTGATCACCTTCTTGAGGAGATCTGCCGATTGCAGGAGCTGCACCTGGCTGGCGATGTTGAGTTCATCCATCAGCGGACCGGCGCTGGCGTCGTTGACCTGCTGGGTGTTGGCAAAGGCCGGCGCACGGGGTTCGATGAGGATGCGCGTTTCGCTGCGATATTGCGGCGACATGATCTTGGCGCCGGCAAAGGCGACGCCCGCCCCCACGAGGGTGATCGTCAAAATCCGCAGACGGCGCGCCCAGACCGCGCGGGCCAACTGGCCGAGGTCGATGTCCACATCCTGATCACGAGCTACGCTGGACATGCTCTTACTCCACAACAAAGGTGCCGCAAGCGTAAACGACCATGGTAACTCAACGGTTAATGGCGACCTTGCCAAGTAGAGGAGGGACGATCGATCAAGGATACCGGGAAATTGCAAGCGTCCTTTACCGGGCATTAACCCTAACGGATCGATAACGACTGCACCGAGTTCATTTTCTGTGAGCACAAACGGATGTCTTTCGTCCAGCCCAAGATCTTTTTGGCCCTGAGCCTTGCAGCCATGACGGCAGCACTGGGCGGCTGCACGACGTATAAGCCGGCTCCGAAGGCCTTCAACGAGGCGACCATCCAGCCCTATACGCTCGACAGCGGCGATCGGTTGCGTGTTACCGTTTTCGACCAGCAGAGCCTGACCAACACCTATACGGTGGATCAGGCCGGCTATATCGCCTTCCCGCTCATCGGCCAGGTCCCTGCCCGCGGCCGGACCCTGCAGCAACTCTCGGGGCAGATCGCCCAGAAACTGCAGCAAGGCTATCTTCGCGATCCCGACGTCACCATCGATGTCGATCGCTACCGTTCGATCTTCATCATGGGTGAAGTCGGCCAGCCCGGCCAGTATGCCTATGTTCCCGGCATGACGGTGCAGAATGCCATCGCGGTTGCCGGCGGCTTCACCAGCCGCGCCAACCAGAGCATGGTCGACGTCACCCGCAAGATCAACGGACAGGTGCTGACCGGCCGCATCAACATATCGGGCCCGATCATTGCAGGCGACACGATCTACGTTCGCGAACGGCTCTTCTGAGCAATGTCAAACCAGAGACCGCTCCGCATCCTCCATTGCTTCAGGTCGCCGGTCGGCGGAATATTCCGCCATGTCCGCGATTTGGTCGAGGAGCACAGCAAGGCCGGTCATCAAATCGGCATCCTCTGCGACAGCTCGACCGGCGGCGAGTACGAGGACAGCCTGTTCGACGATATAAGACCCTATCTCTCGCTCGGCCTGACACGCGTGCCGATCCGGCGTTCGATCAGCCCGTCCGATATTGCGACGATGTGGGATACATACAAGAAAATCAAAAGTTTGCGGCCGGATGTGCTGCACGGACACGGCGCCAAGGGCGGCGTGCTCGCGCGACTTGCCGGCTCAGCGTTGCGGGTGAACAGGTATCGCGTAGCCCGCCTCTATACCGCACATGGCGGAAGCCTGCATTATTCGCGCTCCTCCTTCAGTGGACAGTTCGTCCTGAGGATGGAGCGGCTGCAGGAATATTTCACCGATGCGCTGGTCTTCATCTGCGAATATGAGCGCGACACCTATGCACGCAAGGTGGGTAAGCCGCGGACGAAGACGAAACTGATCTATAACGGTATCAGCGAGCGTGATTTCGAGCCGATCCCGACCCGTTCGGATGCGGTGCATTTCATCTATGTGGGAATGCTCCGGGACCTCAAGGGTCCCGATCTGTTTGTCGATGCCTTCGCCAAGACCGAACGGCTGCTCGGCAGGCCGCTGTCGGCGCTGATGATCGGCGACGGGCCGGATCGCGACCGCTACCGCGAGATGATGGTCGAACGCGGCCTCGGCAAACGTATCGGCATGCTGCCGGCAATGCGGGTGCATGAGGCTTTCTCGATGGCGCAGAACCTCGTCGTTCCCTCGCGCGCCGAAGCCATGCCCTATATCGTGCTCGAGGGGCTCGGCGCCGGCAAGACGATCATCGCAAGCCGAGTCGGCGGCATTCCCGAGGTGCTCGGCGCCGACAGCGCTGCACTGGTGGAGCCCGGCAATTCCGACGATCTCGCCCGCGTCATGGCGGAAACGCTGAGCACGCCCGGCTGGCACGCCAGGACGATGCCGAAGCCCGAGGCGGTGAAGGCGGTGTTTTCCTCCGCCGTCATGGCGCGCGATGTGCTGAAATTGTACCACGAACTCGTCGAGACCGCTGCCGGCCCAAGCAATGCCCGCCGCCTCGTAAATATTTCTTAGGGGCTTTCTGGTATTTCGCTCGGTGACAATGAGCGACAATGCCCCATAGACAAGCTGGCCCCATGAACAAGCTGGAAAAAGGCGATCAATTCGACGTGGAAGCGCTGCGCAAGCAGGTCTCCGACATCGAGGTGCGCGGCGACGCAGGTCAGGAAAAACCTTCCGACCCGACCGAGATCAACCCCTATGCCCGCCAGATCGCCGAGCAGTTCCGCGATGGAACCTATTCGCCGGCCATCATCATCGGGCAATTGCGGCTGTTGGAATTCCTGGCGCTCTTTTCGATCGCCCTGATCGTCCACTATGTCTGGCCCGGCGACGGCCACGATTCCACGCTGGTGCGGACGGGCATGGCGGCGATCGCTTCAGCCTTGACCGTCATCGGCCTGCAGCTTGCCGACACCTACACCATTCCAGCGCTTCGGGCGAAGCTGCGGCTGATGCCGCGCATTCTGGCGTCGTGGACGATCGCGCTTCTTCTGACCCTCGGCCTGTTTGCGCTCATTCGCGGCACCACATGGGCGATGGTCGATGCCTATATTCCCTGGTTCGCAGCAGGCGCGCTCTTCCTTGCGGCCGAGCGTTTCCTCGTCGCCTACGGCATCCGCAACTGGGCGCGCAACGGCATCATGGAGCGCCGCGCCGTCATCGTCGGCGGCGGCGAGCCGGCCAAGGACCTGATCCGCGTCCTCGAACAGCAGGACGACAACGACATCCGCATCTGCGGCATCTTCGACGACCGCGGCGAGAAACGCTCGCCGATCATGGTCGCCGGTTATCCGAAGCTCGGCACCGTGGCCGAACTCGTCGAATTCGTGCGGCTGACGCGCATCGACATGCTGATCATCGCCCTGCCGCTGTCGGCCGAGGCCCGTATCTACGACCTTTTGAAGAAGCTCTGGGTTCTGCCGGTCGATATCCGCCTTGCCGCGCATGCCAACCGGCTGCGCTTCCGGCCGCGCGCCTATTCGCATGTCGGCGCGGTGCCGATGCTCGACATTTTCAAGAAGCCGATCCGCGACTGGGATTCCGTCGCCAAGCGCGGCTTCGACATCTTCTTCACCGTGGTCGCACTTGCCCTGCTCTGGCCGGTGATGGTCGCGACCGCGCTCGCCATCAAGGCGACCTCCGAAGGCCCGGTCTTCTTCATGCAGAAGCGCCACGGCTTCAACAACGAGATCATCAACGTCTTCAAGTTCCGCTCGATGTACACCAATATGGCCGACCCCACAGGCAAGGCTGCGGTGACCAAGGGCGATCCGCGTGTCACCCGCGTCGGGCGTATCATTCGCAAGAGTTCGATCGACGAGTTGCCGCAGCTCTTCAATGTGCTGCGGGGCGATCTCTCGCTGGTCGGCCCGCGGCCGCATGCCGTTCTCGCCCAGGCGCGCGACCGTGCCTTCGGCGATGTCGTCGAGGGTTATTTCGCACGCCACCGCGTCAAGCCTGGCGTCACCGGCTGGGCACAGATCAACGGCTGGCGCGGAGAGGTCGACAATGACGAGAAGATCAAGTTCCGCACCGCTTACGACCTCTATTACATCGAGAACTGGTCGCTCTGGTTCGATCTCAAGATCCTGTTCCTGACGCCGATCCGTCTGCTCAACACGGAAAACGCCTATTGAGCGCGATCGAGGCGACATATCCCCGTGTCGCCCACCCGCAGCGGATGACGCTGCGCCTGATCGGCTCGGCCTTCGTCGCCTTCGGCGTCTTCCTCTCCGGTTTCGTGATCGACGAGCCGGCGCCCTATGAACTCTGGATGGCCGGGCTGATCGGCCTCTGGTTCATCCTGGGCCTCCGGATTTCACGCGGCGTGGCGCCGCTGCTCGCCCTGCTGCTCACCTTCAATATCGGCGGCATGCTGTCGCTGACGCAGATGAAGGACCTGGCGACGGGGCCGATGTATATCGCGGTGTCGACCTTCCTGGCGCTGACGGCAGTGTTCTATGCGGCGATCATCGAGGACAGCCACAAGCGGCTGCCGTTGATGTTCAATGCCTGGACCTTCGCCGCCGTCGCCACATCCGCGCTCGGCGTGCTCGGCTATTTCCATGCCTTTCCAGGCGCTGAAGTCTTCACGCTCTACGACCGCGCCAAAGGCGCCTTTCAGGATCCGAATGTTTTCGGCCCCTTCCTGGTGCCACCATCGCTCTACCTCATCCACGGCATCCTGGCCGGCGACCTGAAGAAATCGCCGTTGAAAGCCGCCGCCCTGCTCGTGCTTGCACTCGGCATCTTCCTCTCCTTTTCCCGCGCCGCCTGGGGGCTTTTTGCTCTCGGCCTGGTGCTGCTGATCTTCATCATGCTGCTCAAGGAGCGCAGTGGCGCCTTTCGTCTGAGGGTCCTGGTGCTATCGCTGGCGGCGATCATCATGCTGGTCGCCTCGCTGCTGGTGGCGCTACAGATCCCGAAGGTCGCAGAACTGTTTTCAGCGCGCGCCCAGTTGGTACAGCAATATGACGGCGAACATCTCGGCCGTTTCGAGCGCCACCGGATCGGCTTCACCATGATGATGGAGCGCCCGCTCGGCATCGGTCCGCTGGTGTTCGGGACGATGTTTCCCGAGGACGAGCATAATATCTGGCTGAAATCGCTGACCACCTATGGCTGGCTCGGCTTCGTCAGCTATGTCGGCATGCTTGTCTGGACGCTCGCCCTCGGCTTTCGATACCTGCTGCTCGACCGGCCGTGGCAACCCTTCCTGATGGTCGCCTGGATCTCCGTCCTCGGCCATGCGGCGATCGGCAACGTCATCGACATCGACCACTGGCGCCATGTCTATCTGCTGCTTGGCACCGTCTGGGGCTGCGCGGCGCTGGAAGTGCGCCACAAGCGCGGGCGAAGGCGCCAGGGACCGGCGTGAGGCCTGACCCTCTGGCGCATCGTGCTTTGCGCGTCTGAAATCGCACAGCGGTCTATTTCGTGGCTCCTGCCGTCAGGCCGGCAATGAACCGCCGCTGGAAAACCAGATAGGTCAGGATGAGCGGGGCAATGACGATCACCGCACCGGCGGTCAAAACCGGCGTATTGACAGTGTAGCGCCCTTGGAAAAACAGCATACCGAGGGGCAGCGTCCGATAGGCGTCGTCGTTGACCAGAATGAAGGGGATCAAAAACTCATTCCAGGTCCAGATGAACAGGAACAGCGCCAGCGTCGACATTGCCGGCACCATAAGCGGGATAACGATCTTACGGAGGATATAGAAGCGTCCGGCGCCATCGAGAACCGCCGCTTCGAGAACTTCTTCCGGCAATTGCTGCATCGCGCTGGCGAGGAAGATCGTTGAGAACGGTATCGACATCGCGATCTGCGGCAAGATCAGAGCCGCATAGGTGTTGATCAGGCCGAGATAACGCATTTCATAATAAAGCGGGATGATGAAGGCCTCCGCCGGCACCATCATGCCGAGCGTCAGGATAGCGAACAGCGTGCGCCGAAACGGAAATGACAGGTAAGCGAAGGCAAAACCGGTCAGCAGGCCCAGAAAGACGCTGGCAGCAACGACGGGTATGACAACTGTAATCGAATTCCAGAAGTAAACGTTGAAATGTCCGGCATTCCAGGCATCGACGTAATTTTCGAAATGGGGATATGCCGGCAAAGCGAACGCACCCTGCAGAACGTCAGCCTTGCTCTTTATCGACGTCAGAAGCAGAAGCAGGAAGGGGATGATGGTGACGAAGGCAAGAAGCCAGAGGACAATGCGGAGGAATAGCGCACCGACGGGAAAGTTGGACGAACGGCTCATCAAGCCAATCCTTTATTCTGCGATCCCACAAATCGGTGAATTGCATAGTTGATGACGAATGTGAGTACCGCGCCGACAATGGCGATGGCCGCCGCGGCGCCGAAGCGATTGAGCTCGAAGCCGAGCTGATACATGTAGATATTCGGCACGAGGGTGGCGTTGGCGGGTCCCCCTCGGGTCATCGTGAAAATCAGGTCGAAGCTCTTGATCGACGCGATGACCGTCAAAAGCAAAACCACCCTTATCTCAGGCAATAGAAGCGGCAGCGTGATCCAGAAAAAGGTTTTTCGCGCCGAAGCGCCATCGACCTTGGCGGCGTCGAAGAGAGACGGGTCGATGCGCTGAATTCCTGTGAGGAAGATGACCATGCAAAAACCGAAGAAATACCAAGTGGCAACGATCCCGACCGCGGGGAGCACAAAATTGAAATCGCCGAGCCACGGCAACGCGAAGGCGCCTAACCCTACTGCTCTCAGAAACTGATTGAACGGGCCAAAGGCAGGATTGTAGAGCCATGCCCAGATGATGCCCAACACGGCCGTCGGCATGATGTAAGGCAGGAACAAGAATGTCCGCAGCGCGAGCTGTTCGCGTTGCTTCAGATTCCAGACGCAGGCGGCAAGGCCTATGCCGAGCACCAGCGGCAGAACACAATAAAAGATCATCAGCGCGGCATTGTTACGCAAGGCGATATAAAAACGATTGTCGGAAAAGAGATCGACGTAATTGCCCAAGCCAACCCAACTGGGCATGCTCAAGCCGTCCCAACTGGTCAGGCTCAAAGCCAAAGCCGCAATAATCGGTCCAAAGACAAAGGCCGCATAGAGCAGCAATCCAGGCAATAAATAGATAAAATTGGTGTGTTTCGAGCCATCAAGTGCGGAGCGTTTCATCCAGTACTCCATGAAGTCAAGGCGCTGGTGATCGCGCTGCAAGCCGCAGCTCGCAGCGCTGATTTTAACGTGGATCGACAAGACGCGGGCCGCGGCGTCCAAGGCGGACGGCCGCGGCCAGCGCCCGCACCTTTTATTTCTTATCCTTCAAATACGCCTGATAATCCTTGTCCATGGCGTCGACGAAGGCTTCGGGGGTGATATTGCCGGACAGAAGAAGCGGCGTGTTGTCGTCTATCGTCTTCAGCATCGTCGGGCTCGACCAGTCGGGGTAATGGCCGAGCGCATCGTTCGCGTTGAGTGTCTTCCACATTTCGATGCCGGAGCTCAGCAGCGGCGTGAGCTTCGGCTTTGCGTCGGCCGCCAGCGACGTTGCCGGAAGATAGCCGGCAGCGGCCCAGGTTTCAGCAGCCTTTTCCGAAACCATATAGTCGATATAATCACCTGCCAGGTCCTGCGTTGCCTTGGTTTTGGCAAGGCTCGTTATCGCCCAAGCAAGGTCCACGCCTCCGACACTCAATGGTTTGGAAATGCCCTTCGGGGCGGGAATGGCCATGAAGCCGATATCCGGATTGTGTTGCATGTCACCGAAATACCAGGTTCCGGAGATCAGGAAGGCACCCTGCCCTGATATGAAAAGCTGGACGGCGTCATCCCCCGAGATGCCCTCGAAACCGGGGAAAAAATAACCGCCCTGTGCCCATTGCTGCACGAGTTTCGCGGATTCGATGTTCCCCTTGGTGTTCCAGGAACCGCCCCTGCCGTAGATCAGATCATCAAGTTCGGCGCGATTGCTCGCGTCGATATGCGCTTGCTCGATGGCGCCGATCATGTGCAGGGCCAGATGCTGCTTTGCCGAACCCATCATGAAGGGCGCAACGCCTTTTTCCTTCAGCTTATCAAGATCGGCCAAAAACTCCTCGAAGGTTTGCGGCAATGCTACGCCCGCATCGTCGAGGATCTTTTTATTGTAAAAGAGACCAACGATCTCACCGAGGCCTGATATGCCGTAGGTCTTGCCGACCCCGAACTTTCCATCCTCCCAGCGGTCTCGAGCAAGCACTGAATCCGACTGCCGCTTGTCCCAGCTGTATTTCTTGATGTAGTCGTCAACCGGAAGGAGCAATCCTTCCTTGACCATCGCGCCCATGTCGCCGGCGCCCTGGTTGACCTTCGTGATGACAGGGCCGTTCCCTGCCGAAACCGCAAGCTTCAGCGTCAACTTCATGTCATCAAAGGTGCGGGCGGTGCGTTTGATCGTGACACCGGGATGCGCAGCTTCGAACTCCTTGTTCAGTTGCTCTATAACAGCGCTCTGACCTTCATAGGTCTGGTCATCCCACACAGCCAGATCGTCAGCGCGCGCGGCTGCCGAAAGGCCCAAACTTATAAGCGCTGCACCAGCAAGCGCGATGGCTGCCTTCCATTGGCATCCCGGCAGTATGTTGATCGATTTCACGTTTCTTTTCATCGGTTCCACCTCATTGATTTATTCTCCACTTTCCGTTCAGACCTGCCGCCCAGGCGACGGCCGAACGTTTTCTTCCCCCAGAGCTTTGCCGGGCTGGCGAATCTGAGGTAATCGTCAATGCATGAGCCTCCCTCGCAACCTGAAATGAAAAAACGCCACGCAGGAGGTGGCAAAGTGATGGACAACAACTGCTCCATCCGCCCGGCGACCGAAGCGGATACCGAAGCCCTTTTCGACATCTGCCTGAAAACCGCGAACGGCGGCGACGATGCCAGCGCGCTCTATAGCGACCCGCATCTGCCCGGCTACATCTGGTCGGTGCCCTATCTCAAATTCGCCGAAGACTTTGCCTTTGTGTTGATTCAGGACAGGCGCCCGGTCGGCTATATCGTCGGCGTCCCGGATACCAGGGCGTTCGACAGAGAGTTGCAGGCGAATTGGTGGCCGTTCGTCCGCCAGGAGATCGCTGGCCTGACGGCCGCCCGTCCGCGCGACGCCGACGTGATCGAACGTATTCAAAACCCGCGCAGCGGCACGCCGTGGCTTCAAGACGACTACCCCGCGCATCTTCACATCAACATCCTTCCCGGACTTCAGGCAGCCGGTTGGGGACGCAGGATGATCAGCATTGAGCTTGAGGCGCTGAGAGATCACGGCGTCCGAGCGGTGCATCTCGGTGTCGATCCCAACAACCACCGCGCCAGGGGCTTCTACCATCACCTCGGCTTTTCCGAATTCGAACGGGATGGTTCCGTCGCCTTCGCGATGCGGATCGATGAGGGGTCCCGCTAGAACCGACGGCGCAGTATTGTTCATGACCTTGGCTCCGCATTTGCAGCGTCCAGCCCATATTTCAAGACGACCGCCGCCGGCATGGCACTCCAGCCCTGAAGCAGGGAACCGCGCCCATAAGGCGGCGAGAAATATTCCACCGCACCGATCCAGCCATTGTCGAGGCAGGTTTCCCACCAGCGTGTCAGTGCGTAGCGTGCACCCCCAAGTCCGTGGCGAAGGCGTTCTTCGGCATAGGCGCCATCCCAATACGGCCAGTCCGAGCCATTGTGGTAGCGGTAGGGAAAAGCGGTCTTGGATCGCAGATCGCCTTGCCGCTTGAATGGCGGATAGGCGCACATGACACCCCAGCTGCCATAGGGCTGTTGTTGATTGTTGCGCGTTTCCAGTCTGTTTTCAAAAGCTTTCAACAGGCCGACGGCCCTATGCTTCGAAATTGCGCTGAATCGCGACAAGGTCAGGCTGTCGAGAGCCAGATGATCCTCGATGAAAGCGCCAGGCGTTCCATAATCGATATATCCCGCCGTTGCCGGCACGAAGAGCCCGGCCTCGATTTCTTCACGGGCCAGATTTGCGGTCTTGAGCGCGCGTGCGGCAAGCGTCGGATCGTGGCCCTCGCCAAGCCTTGCCACCGCGTCCATGGCACCGACGAAAAGACCGAGGTCATAGGAGACGAGACCCTCACGATAGACGTTGTCGGCCCAGTCCCGGTCGTTGCGCGGTTTCAGCGGCAGAACGCTGTCAGCCCCGGCCAGGCCGAGATAGCGATCGGTGATTGCTCTGACGATCGGCCAGTGCAGTTGCACCTCTGCCAGGTCTTGCGTCACGCTGAAATAATCGCTTAGAAACAGAATGAAAAAAAGCGGGCTGTCGAAGTGATCGCTCCACCAGTCCTGCGGACGGTTGTGGTATTCCGGAACGGCTCTTTTGTGGTTTTTGGGATTGGCCTTGCTGTCGGCGACGAAGTGCTGCCAGGCCTGTGATTGCGCCGGCCCCGTCAAGATCACGCCGCTCGGGGCCTCTCCATCCGGCTGCACTCCCTTGGCGAGAATTCGGATCTCGTCGCGCACCGCCTCCGGTGCCAGCATCAAAAGAGGCTGCATCGTCCAGTAGCCGTCGCGGTAATAGGTTCGCGCCGGAGCACTATAGGCCTGCCCGGCGGCAAGGCCAGCGAAGGCCCCGTTTTCGTCGTGCCTGATGCTGGAAAGAGCGGCGTGTATCCCCTGGCTGACCATGCTGCGCATCAACGGATCGGCCTCGGGCATCCTGTCGCAACGCGCCGCATATTCAGCGGCTTCCCCGATGATGGCTTCGCTGGTGAGGCTCAACGCTTTCTCAGCTTCGTCTCCTGAGGCGCCGATGGCGATCCGCAAATCCGAACCCGACGTTTCGACAATGAGGACACCCCAGGCCATTTCGAAAGTCTGCCGATGGTGGTTGCGGGTGACCCTCACCCTGGCACCCTTGCCATCCGGCTCGTGCCACCAAGCGCAACGACGCGCAGGGTACACGCCCCGAAGGCTTGCTTGGCGGATCAGCATCACCGGTCGCGACTGCGCGACAAACACGCCGCCCTGTTTCGACACGACTCGGTTCGGGGCATAGGCATAAGGGCCGGTGAGTGGAGAAAATCTCACACGCCCCAGGCTGCCGGCTCCCCACAGGGCAAGATCAGCATATCCACCCGGATGAACATCGGCCTGAAGGCGCGGCGCCATGACAGGCAGTAAAACGGGCTCTTCGGCGAAAAGCTGTCCATCAGTCGAAGGCTTTATCATGGGCAGATCCCCGCACGCCAAGTTCAGCAGACAGCAGGACGAGAAAAAGAAATAGAGCCGAATAAGCCTAGGCCAGATCCTCTTCGGACGACCTTGGCGAGCGCATGTCTACCCGGACGAGACGTGTGGCGCATACTGCTCCTCGACCCTCTTTATATCACGCGCATTGGATTGCGCGTTGATCTCAGCCTACAGGCCGATCCCTATTTGTCAAGGACATAGACAAATTGCCGATCTTGCTATACTCAAATCCGAGAGGACGGCGGGGCTAAGCCTCCGAATTTCTCTTCTTCTTGATAATTATGATCTAATATCGCCCCAATTAAGTATGCGCTCCGAACTAATTGGATCGATCTGGCTGGATGGCAATGACATCTTCCGTCGTACAGACACCCATCGCACGAAAAATTTCAACCAATGCGGTGATCCGAACCATTTTGGCAAACGGGCCGATCTCCCGCGCCGATATCGCCAAGCTGACCGGTCTGTCAAAGCAGACGATTTCCGAGGTCGTGCGCGACCTCGAGGATGACGGATGGCTGAAACCTGTCGGGCAGACCGACGGTCGTCCAGGCCGGAATGCCATCATCTATGAAATCAATGCGAGGGCCGGACTGGCTGTCTCTATCGATCTCGGAGGCACCAAGATTGCCGCAGCCATCTGCGATCTGTTGGGAAACGTGGTTGCCGAAACCAAAGTGGCCACCGACCCGCGCGGCGGCATGCATCTCGTCAATCAATTCAGCGATCTTCTCGCTGAACTCGCGCTTGCGGCCGGGACCACCGCCGACAAGCTCCGTCTTGCCGTCCTGGGCACACCCGGCGTGCTCGATCCGGTCACCGGACACATCAACGTCGCGCCAAATATCCCCGGCATCGACGCCATAAATCTGCAGCAAGTCTTCAGCGACAGAATGGGTATCACCGTGATCGTGGAAAACGATGTGAACCTTGCGGCGCAAGGGGAGCGGTGGCAGGGACACGGTGTCGAAACCGGCAATTTTGCTTTCGTTGCCCTTGGAACAGGCGTCGGCATGGGCATCATCGCCAACGGAACTCTGTTGCGCGGCGCGCGTGGCGCGGCCGGCGAAATCGCCTATCTCCCGATCGGCGGGGATGCGTTCGATCCCGGCGGCTTTACGCTTGGAACCTTTGAGAGCGCGGTCGGCAGCGTGGCGATGCTGCGCCGCTACACCGGTTTCGGCGGGCGTGACGCATCCACCGTGGCCGATCTCTTCGCCGCGTTTGATGCAGGAGATACAAGCGCCGTGGCCGCAATCGAAGAGACGGCCAGGCTGGTGGCGGTCGCCATTGCGGCAATCGGAGCAACTCTTGATCCTGAACTGGTGATCACCGGTGGCAGCATCGGCTCGAGACCGGAACTCGTGGACGCCATCCGGCGTTTCCTGCCGCGTTGTACCCCTTATCCGCCGCGCATCGAGATCAGCCGCTTCGGAAACCGGGCCGCCCTTATGGGCGGCGTGGGGATCGCGGTCCAGCGCATGCATGATGATCTGTTTGGCGTAAAACTGAGGGACGTTTGAAGAATGCATGCAGCATTGCTTCGTTCGCCAATCAATCGCCGGGCCACTTGAGAAGCGCTGCAAATGCGCTAGATTTTCCACCATGATAACGGCAACGCAGATACGCGGCGCGCGCGCCATGATCGGAATGAGTATCGAAGAGCTCGCCGCCGCCAGCGGCCTGCCCGTGGAGACCGTGACGGCGCTCGAAAACGGTGAATTTGCGGGCGAGCCGCACGCGCTGTTCGATGTGCGCAGTACGCTCGAAGCGCACGGCATCATCTTCCTTTCCAGCGGCAATCAAGATGAAGGCGGCCCCGGCATCCGGTTGCGCGCACGCAGCTCCAGCGATGACGGCATCCGGCCGGAAAACCTCAACGCCGCCAACGACGACTGACGGAACCAATCGGTGCGCTCAGCGTTTCGCTGTCCCATGAACACATCCAGGGGCAGTCTCTTGAACCGAAGCAATGGTCTCTACGTCATCATCGGCGTTCTCGTCGTCGCCGTCGTCGGTCTCGGCGCCTACATCTTCCACGAGGAAAGCAAGCCGCAGGGGATCGAGATGAGCATCGGCAAGAACGGTGTGTCGATCGAGCAGAACTGATCGTCAGAGATAGGTTTTTGCAAGATCGGCGAGTTTGCCGCCGTCCTTCACGCCCTGCCTGTAGAGCTGAATGATGACCGCACCGATCCGCTCGGCCTCCGGTGTCGTCCTGGCCAGGCCGCGTTCGTCGCAGACCTTTTCTAGCACTTGCGACAGCAAATCGAGATCTTCCGAAAATAGCGGTAAATCATGCGGATGAATTGATGATCGTAACATCACGCCGCACATCCTCCGAGGGCAAACGCATTCACGCTTGCATCGCCGGCCGCCCTCCGCAACCGTCATAAAATCATTATGCGCGACGGTCCGAACTTTAGCAACTGCGCAAATTCCCGGGGAATAAAATTATGGAACAAAATTTTGTCCCGCGCGTTTGGTGGCGCTTGTAGCAGGAATCAGTGAGTGCAGACGTGAGCGAAATACGCTTTCCCTCCCCCGTCCGGGTCCTTTCTCCAAATAGCAGCCTGATCGTTTCCACCGTCTGGGAGGCCGTCGAATATCTGAAACGGTGGCCGAGCAAGCGCGGGCGCGATTATCGCGTTGCGCGCCAGCATTGCCTGGATGCGCTCGACGGACTGCGCAGCCCGCGCGCAGCGCAGGCTTCCTTCGTCACGGCAGCCAAAGCGGCAGGATTGCTGGTGTGAATTGCTCTAGCTGCTACGGCCGCTGGCGGCGAACTGGGGATGGATGGAGCCTTCCGTGATGACCTTGGCGGTCACCTCGATCACCTGCTCCTCGGCGAGTTCAGCGAGCGCGAGGGCGACATCGCCCTCCGACCAGCCGGCTTTGACGGCCTCTTCCGACAGAGCTTGGAAAGCGGCTGCGAGGGCCTGCCTGCAAGTGAGATTCTGCTTCATATCCGCCATGCGCTCGCACTAGGCTATTTCTGACAGGGATAATGTTAATCTACACATATTCGCCAGAAAGCGAAGAGGGTTCAGATCTTTTTCAAATCAAAATTGGGCTCTTAACTTCAAAGCTCTGTATAGCCTTAACAAAATGCAACAATCATCACCTCTCCCAACTGAGGGAGTACCAAAAAGAACTACAGGAACTATTTGCGACACACTCCCAAAGGGTATTCCGGCGCGTTATTTATTTTAAATGGTCGAAACAGCTGGAGCCGATACAGCGGCCCTTTGGTCCGCGAGAATGCGGCAATCTCAATTGCGGCCCGTTTTCAGCATCTTCCTGGCACCCTGTCAATCAGCTTCGCGGATTTCCCCGAGACGAGCGCCGGGACCGCTGGAGATCCCTTGGCAGCCGCGAACGCCTTCGGCGTTTATCACCTTAATACCACAACGACACCACACTGCCGTCAAAGTCCGCCGTACCATTGCGGCGGCTCACTTATCAGGAGGTAATATGTCTATCGAACTGGACGCGACTACCTATGTCCACGCCAAGCCGGCGACCGCCCATTCCTATATCTTGCCGGCCGTTGTCGATGTTCTCCAGAATAATTTTCAGGAGGCAAACGAGACTGCGGTCTTCGACCTCGGTTGCGGCACCGGCGGTGCTGCCGCCGTGCTGGCAAAAAAAGGTTACGACGTCGTCGGTGTCGATCCGTCCGAGGACGGCATTGCGAAAGCGAGAACGGCTCATCCCGATCTTCCGCTGGAGATCGGCTCTGGTTACGAAGATCTCTCCAGCCGGTACGGGACCTTCGATGCGGTGATAAGCCTTGAAGTGGTGGAGCATGTTTATGATCCCAAATCTTTCTCGGCCACCATTTACGATCTGGTCAAGCCCGGCGGCATCGCGGTCGTGTCGACGCCTTTTCACGGTTACTGGAAAAATTTGGCGTTGGCCGTAAGCGGAAAGATGGATGACCATTTCATGCCGCTCAAGGACCATGGCCATATCAAATTCTGGTCTCCCGAAACGCTCAGCACGCTGCTCGTCGAAACAGGCTTCGAAGACGTCGACTTCGAATATGTCGGGAGGATTCCGCTGCTGGCGAAGTCGATGATCGCGATCGCTCAGAAACCACACTGAAGACGGCGGAACGCCCGCCGTGTTTTCAATGGCGGCGCAGCAACTCGTCTGCAACATCAACAAATGACGTTTTCGTTCGGGACTTTTCCGGGGTTTTCGGTTCCCGTTTCAGCACTACTGGCCATGTCTCGTTCCGTTTTCCGCCGCCGGCGGGACGAAGAAAGTGACATTCTGACTGGGATTTCAAGGGGATAAATGGTCGGGGCGACTGGACTCGAACCAGCGACCCCTTGACCCCCAGTCAAGTGCGCTACCGGGCTGCGCTACGCCCCGACCTGCCGAAACGGCTTGCTTCGTTTAGTTTTTCAGCGCGTGCAATGCAAGCGGAAAAACCTTGCCTCCCACAAAAAGGAAGCGGTTTGTGCGAATGCTCAGATCGAGGCGAGTGCCAATCGGCCTTCAGCGGTTTGAATGGGCTGCCATGCCTGGTAGTTGGCGATCGAAAAATGCGGTGTTTCGAATGGGGTGGCGTGGGTTTCGGTGATGACGGTGACGTCGGCGCCGGCGGCTTCACCGGCGAGGATGCCGGCGACGGCATCTTCGAAGACCAGGCATTTCGCGGGATCGACGCCGAGGCGGCTTGCGCCGAGCAGATAACCTTCGGGGCTGGGCTTGCCTGATTTGACCTCCTGGCCGCTGACGATGACCTTCGGCATCGGGATGCCGGCGGTAGCCATGCGGCGCCTGGCGAGCTCAATCGGCGCCGAGGTGACGATTGCCCATTTGCCATCGGCAATGGCGGAGAGGAAGCGGATGGCTCCCGGGATTTCGACGATGCCGGAGACATCCTCCATCTCCTCGGCGAGCAGCAGATCCGACTCGTGGGCCGGATCGACGCCGGGCAGGCCGAGCCCGCGGATGACGTCGGAGGCACGGATGCCGTGGATGGTCTTCAGGAAAACCTCCGGTTCGAAGCCGTGGCGCCTTGCCCAGTCGCTCCAGACGCGTTCGACGACGGCGATGGAATTCAGGAGGGTTCCGTCCATATCGAAGAGGAAGGCATCATAGGACCTGTCGAGGACGTCATGGCGAGCGGGCACGGGCTTTTCCTTGAAGCATGAGGCCGGGAAGCATGAGGCCGCGGCGGCCCCTGCGCAGGCGAGTAGCGGAGAGCGGCGGCGGCGTCAACGTCAGTCGTTGACGTCCGGATGGGTGACGTTGCGGACGTCGGCAAGGCCGCGGGCGGCATCACGGCTGCCGGTCGCGGCAGCGGCTTCGAAGATACGGGTCGCATCGCCGTACATTTTGAGATTGAGGTAGCAGTAGCCGCGCAGAACCATCAGGTCGATACGTTCCTGCTGCAGCTGGGCACGCTGATCGAGATAGATCAGGGTTTCGCGATAACGGCCGGCATCGAAGGCCGAAAGCGCCCGGTCGGCGAGGATCGCCACCTGAAGCTCGGCGGCGCGCTGTCGGTTCTGTGGCGCCTTGGTGGCCGCGACGGCAGCATTGCCGGAAAGGCCGGCGCGCAGATAGGCAAGACTCTGGCCGTAGGCCGCGTCTTCACGGACCTTGCGGGCCGGGCTCTGCAATGCCGCCTCGAAGGCCGAGATCGCCTCCATCGGCCGGTTGATATCCATCAGGCACCAGCCGCGCGACAGGGCGTCGGCCGGGCTGAGCTGCCCTGCATCGATGGTCGTCGAGCAGCCGCGTGTCTGGCGCGGACCGCGCTGGACGGTCACCGTCTGCAGCGAAGGCCTTGCCGCGCCAACGGCGACTTCCGGCTCCGGCTGCTGTGCAGGTCCCTGCTCGGCTGGGAGCGGTTGAGCGGCGGTCGGACGCGGCGACTGCGTCGGCTGAACCGGCTGCTGCGGAGCGAGCGTCCCCTTCTCTGTCGCGACCGCATTCGGCGTCAGCGAGGAGGTATCTTCGAGTTTGGTGATCCGGGTCGACCGGCCGGCCCAGGCGCGCTGGAGGTCGAGCACGCCCTTGCGGTCGCTCAACTGCTCGCGGGTGATGACAAGGCCATAGGCGGACGGTTCGTCATCAGGTTTCCAGGCAAGAGCCGTCTCGAACCAGCGTGCGGCGGTCTGGAACTGATTGAGTGAACGGGCATACCAGCCGAACTGCTGCGCCGTCGGCGCGTATTTGCGGGCGATGACTTCGGCGGCGACGCGATGCAGCACATCCTCGGCCAGATCGGCCGGCGGCTGCAGCGCCATCAGATTGGCGGTGGCGGCGAGATAGGTTGATGTTGCATCCTCGGAATCGGCGCGCCAGCGGAACATCACCTCTTCGGCTTCCTGCGGCGCCTTGCGGGCAATCAGCGCCAGCGCCAGCCCCTGCGAAGCGGCCGCCGAATCTTGCTTGGCGCGGGCGGCGCGGAACCACTTCTCGGCATCGGCATCGTTGTTGCGGCGAAGCTGATACCAGCCGAGCAGCAGCGCATCCGAGGCAAGACCCTCGGTCGCGGCGAGCTTTTCGAGACGGGCGACATAATCGGGCGCGATGGCGAGATTCGGATCGTCATTGCCTTCGGCCATGAAGCGCCGGGCGAGGTTGTCGCGGATCGCATCGAATTCGCTGCTGCCCTCACTGGCAGGCCTCTCCAGCGCGAGCAGCGCCTGCATCGGCTGGTAGGCAAGCAGCGTCGAGGCTTTTTCGACCGTCGCCTGCCGCTCGGCCGGATTGGGGCAGTTCTTCAGGATATAGGTGTAGGCGTCCTGGCCGCGCTGCGTCCTCTCGGTCCGGATGAAGGCTTCGGCCACGCGCCAGAGAATATCGATCTCGCTGCAGGTGAGCAGGCTCGGCGTTGCGGCAGCGGTATCGACCACCGTCGCAAATTGCTTGAGGTCGGACGCATTGATGAGGCGGGCGCGGGCCTCGGCGACATCAAGCCGGTCGAGCAGATCGGCCGGCGGCTGCCATCCGGCATCGGCTGCCTGGCGGTCGGCGATCGCCTTGCGCAGCTCCGCATAGCGGCCATCGGAATAGAGTTGCCACATGGCCTCGAGCTGTTTGTCGCCATTCTGCGGCACGGCGAGCGGATCGGCCGGCGGAACCCAGTTGGGGTAGAGCGCCTGAAGGCGGGAGATTTCGGCCTGCAGGCGCAGCTTGTCGCCGCGGCTGGCGAAATAACGAAGCGCACTTTCATCGACGGCGGGCGGCGGCGGCGCCGCAGCCTGTTGCGGCGTGGGCGGCTCGGAAACGATGGGGGGCGTGACCGGCGCCGGCGGGGCGGCCGTCTGCGGTGCCGCAGGTTGTGATGCCACAGGTGGAGGGACTTCGGGCTGCTGTGCTGCGGCATCCGGCGCGGATGTATCCGGTGCCGGCGGCGGCGAGGAAGTGATTGCCTCGATCTTGTCGGCGACGAGCTGCGCGTTGAATTCGGAATTGCCGCCGGGAGCATCGGCCGGCTTGATGCGGCCCATCATCATCAGCTCCGGCACCGGCTTGCCGGCAGGCCCAAGGCCGAACCGTTCCTGCAGAGCGGCACGATCCTTCAACCCGGTGACGAGGGTCGCCACCACGACTGCCGCTGAAACCGCCACGAGGGAAGACTTCACAGACACTCCGGATGCTTCTCCCCGATATAGGCCAGCCCCAGCAACTGGAGCGTAGACGGATAATAGAGTGCGGGCGCAAATTGCAGGGCCGAGCCCGGCAGCTTGGTCCCATCGATTACACAGGCCACAACATCGTTAACAATTCTATAACCCGGATCCGGCAACACGGCCTTCGGCCGGCCGGTGGTCAGATCGAAGGTGGCGGGAACACCGTCTTTCGACATCCCTTCGCGCAGGTGGGTCAGCAGCGCCTTGTCGGTGACGCCGCCGCGAACGAGATAAAGCGGAATGCGAATGGCGTTATAGGCAAATTCCGCGTCGAAACCCTGGGCCGGCTGCGGCTGACCGCGCAGGCTCACCCATTCGGCGGGAAGCTTGCGCGGGCCGAACTGCATCGTCTTCAGCAGCGCCACGCCATCTTCCGACAGTTGTTTCCAGGCATCCGACGGAGCGAGCGCCGCCATCACCGGAATAGCCTCGTAAATCCAGTAGGACGGGTTGACGACGGGACCGTCGTCACGGTCGCTGCCGGTAAAACCCTCGCTTCCCGGCAACAGGAGCGTCCGGCCAGCCGAGCGCACGACGGTTTCGGCAAGCAGCGCCTGCGCCATGCGGGAGGCGGCAAGGATATAGTCCTCGCGTTTCCACGCCGTGCCGGCCAGCGCCAGCGCATAGGCGATCAGCATGTCGCCATCCGAGGCGTTGTTGGTGTCGGTGACGTGCGGCTTGACGTTCGGATCCCATTTCCAGACGGCCAGGCCATCGTCGCGCAGCAGCAGTTCGGTGCGGGTAAAATACCAGATCTGCTCGAAATCGGCGGGGCTAGCGGCGAGATAGGCGAGCAGCATGCCATAGCCCTGCCCTTCGCTGTGGCTGATATTGCCGTTGCCGTTGTCTACGATACGGCCGCTCGCATCGAGAAACTTCGCCTTGTATGCCGACCATGCGCCGGCATTGATCATCGCCTGCTGCGCAACGGCGGGCGCTCCAGCCGGAGCGAGCGCGACCGATGCCGCAAGCAGGAGCGCGCGTAACCGTCTCATTTCGACCGACCCAGCCTTCCGAGCATGCTTGAGGTGGTGACCCCGATCAGCAGCACGAAGACGACCAGCAGGAAGGCATAGGAGAGGATATTCGTCGACAGCCAGTTGGCGGCGATCAAGCGGTAATTGGAGATCGACCAGGGGGTGGACGGCACGAAATCGAAACGGGTGACGGGCACGGTCTCGATCTTGCCTGTCTTGCTCGAGTAGGTGGTGATGTGGCCTGATATCTGCGGCCAGTTCAGCTGCGCGGTCAGAACCTCCAGCCCTTCGCGCAAATCCTTCGCCGACGGCGCCGTCACCACGGTCCACGCGCCCGCCCCCGCGGGACTGGAGCCCTGGGCCACCAGGAGCGTGTCGACGTTGGACGGCGTGAAAATCTCCTCGGCGCCGGGCACGAATTGCAGCGAACTGCGGGAGATATCGAAATTGCGCGACACCCATTCGCGGAAAGCCGTGATCCGGTTGTGCAAGACACCGCCGCTGACCTTGGAATTCCATTCCTCAAAGGCCGTACCGGTATCGACGACGCTCGCCTGCGTATCGGCCACCGGACGCCACGAGGCCTGGCTCTCCGTCGAAATATTGGCCTGCGACAACGCGGTGGCCGGCATCTGCGAGACGGAGCCGATGAAGATGGCGTCGCGATCGCCGATCATATTCGGCGAGGCGACGGTGTCGACGTCAATCGGATGGCCGGCCGTGATCGCCATCTGGCCGAGCAGCGTGGCGGCGGCCGAAAGCGTATCGGCATCGACGCGGTCGATAAAGAGCGGCGTCGGCTCGGTGGCCCGACCATAGGGATAGGCGGTGCCGGACATTGCCGCCAGATTCGGACGCTGACCGACGCGGGCAAAATCCGGAATCTGCAGCTCGGATGTGTCGAACAGGGCAAAGCGCGGCGTCGCACCGGCCGTGGCGCCCGGCGCGCAAGCCGCATCGTCCTTGGTCATCAGGATCGCCTCGATCGCCACCGAATTGAGACCGGGCTTGAAGTGCCGCATCGTCACGCGGATCGGCAGATGACGGAGAATGCCGCCGGTGGTGGTGGTAATCGGCACGGTGGAGGCGATGTTGTCGTTGACGTAGATATCGATGTGGCTGCCGGGCAGCACGTTATCGGTATAGGCGGCGTCGAGCAGCACCTTCGCCTCGCCGTAGGCATTGGCATAAAAATCGGCCGGCACGGCAACATTGAAACTGGTCCGCAGCCGCCGGCCGGAGAATTCGGTGGTCTTCACGCCGAGTTGGGACAAGGCGATGTTCGTATCGGAAAAGACCAGCGGCGCGTTCGGCGCGCTCCAGCGCTCGGTCGTCAGCACGTCGCGGCGGACATCCGAGGACCTGTCCGTCGGCGAGACGATGGTATCGATCGCCGAGGAGACCGCCTGCCAGGAGGGGCCGCTGATCAGAAGCACCGGCGAACCGCTGCGCGGATCGGTGGCGAAAGCGGCGAATGCCGCACTTTCGGCGCCGGGCGGCAGGCTGGGAAAGAGCGGCCGCAGCTCCGCCGCGGTACCGACGAGCACGCTGAGTTTACCTGGCCCGGCGGCCGGAAGCGAAGCGGTGCTGAAGGCAAAGATCTGGTTCGGCATGCTGCTCAGCACCGACAGGCCCTGCGCCAGTCGCAGCAGCGGCTTGGTGGTTCCCGGCTGCTCCAGTGCCGGGACGACGATGTCGAACTCGGTCTTGCCGGCGCCGTTGACGCCGATGGCGCGGATCGCGTCGGCGCTCGACAGCTGGGCGGCATCCCTGCCGGCAAAGCTCAGATAGGTTCCGGCCGGATCGATGTTCGACCACAGCTCATAAGTGGACTGGATGCTGCAATCGGTGCGGTGGCGCTGGGCGGCCTCGAAGGTGACGAGATTGGCGCCGGGCTGCAGCAAACCGGGCGGAACCTGGAAGGTGACGGCCGACGGTCCATCCGGCGAGCCGACGCGCTGTTGGCCGATCGGGCGGTTGTTGAGATAGACGGTCACCGCCGATGCCTCAGGCGCGACGACGATCGCATTCTGGTAGGCGAAGGTAAAGCTTGCCTTGGCCGCCGCCTGTTCCGGCGTCAGATAGACCGACCATGACCGGCGATCGTATTCGCCACTGAGATCCAGTTTCGAAAAGGGCACGACATAGCGACGGACATCGCCGGAGCGCGGCGGCGCTGCGGTATTTGCCGCCGCGGCTGGCTGGAGCGCGGGTGCTGCCAGTTGCGGCTGGACGACAATCGTCAGAGGAACGGCTGCGGGAGCAGGAGCGGCCGGCGTTGCAGGTGCGGGTGTTACGGAAACCGGAGGCGTGCCGGGAGCGGGTGCAGGGGCTGTCGGCGGCGTGGGTGGCGTCAATCTCGGGGTAACGGATGCCCCGGGTGGCCGCTCGCCGGACATGTCGAAGGGCGCCGTCTGCGCCTGGGCAAAGGCGGAGGCACTCAGCAGGAGAAGCGAGGCGGCGACGATCCTTCTCATCCGGCATTGACCTTTGCCGCCCGCTGCTGGGCTTCCCGCTCCGGCCGCATGCTGCGGAAGAAGTAAATGAGGCCCCGGCTCGTCTGGTAGAACGACAGGCCGAGGAACCAGATGGTGCCGCGGATCAGGCCGGGATTGCGGCGGCGCGAGGCCTGAAACTCGGTCCACTGACCGGAATTGGCAAACATCAGGTCGGCGATCAGGCGATGGTCGAGCGCGCTTTTCGGCACGTACTGGCAGCCGACATTGCTGATGTCGCCCGACAGCTCGATGTTGCGGACGATGAGCGGCAGGGTTTCCAGATCGGCGCCGCTATAGGGCCGGAAGCGGATTTCGCCGAGTGCGCCGACCAGCATCTCGTCGAGTTGCTTGTTGAAGATGTGAAGCCTCGCACCGTGGACGGAAACGTCCTCGATCGAAGCCGCGTACCACTTGCCGTTGGCGCCGAATTCGCAGCGCCGGTTGACCCGGACGCGGCGGGACAAGGCGCGCTCGCCGCGTTCCGACACGACACCCAGCGCGCAACCGGCCATGATCAGGTTGATGAGGTTCCAGCCGCCGACGACGAGCGTGACGTCGGCCTTATAAGGCTCGGCATAGATCCTGTAGATGGTGATGATGAGCGCGACGATCTGTACCGCAAAGATGACGAAGAACGGACGGCTGATCTCCGACAGACGGCTGACGGCGATCGATTCATCCTTGGCGGTGACCTTGAAGGTCGGCTTCCTCGGATTGAGCATGACGGAGACCACGGCCGGCAGCAGATGTACGGTCTGGACATATTCGTACAGCTCGGAAATCCAGGGCCAGCGGAACGACCCGTAGAGGTAGTTCTGCATCATCAGGTTCACGAGCATGTAGGCCAGCGTATAGGCAAGGAACTCGCCGCCGGAGGCGGTGAAGATCTCCAGATCGAAGAACAGGTAGAAGAGCGGCGCAAACAGGAAGATCGTCCGCGGGAACGGGAAGAGCCAGAAAAGCGTAGACGACATGTAGCAGAAGCGCTGCGGGATCGTCAGGCCGCGCTTCAGAAGCGGGAAGCGAAAGCGCAGGATCTGCATCATGCCCTGCGCCCAGCGGCTGCGCTGACCGATGAAGCTTGCGAAGGTGGCCGGCTGCAGGCCGGCGATCAGCGGCTTGTCGACATAGATGCTGTTCCAGCCGCTGCCATGAAGCGCCAGCGCCGTCTCGCAATCCTCGGTGATGCTGATGCCGGAAAAGCCGTTCTGGGATTCGAGCGCCTTGCGGCTCAGAACCGCCGCCGAGCCGCAGAAGAAGGCGGCGTTCCATTTATCGAGGCCGCGCTGGATGATGCCGTAGAACATCTCGTTCTCGCTCGGCATCTTGTCGAAGGTGCGCAGATTGCGCTCCAGCGGATCGGGATTGATGAAGAAGTGCGGGGTCTGGACGAGGAAGAGCTTCGGATCGTCTTCGAAATAACCGACGGTCTCGAGCAGGAAATCGCGAGCCGGCGCGTGGTCGGCATCGAAGACGGCGATGAGTTCGCCGGTCGAATGTTTCATGCCGTTGTTGAGATTGCCGGCCTTGGCGTGCTCGTTGCGGTCGCGCGTGAGGTAGCTGACGTCGAGATCCTGACAGAGTTGCTTCAGCTCGATATGGCGGGCGGCAGCCGCCTGGGCTTCGAGCAGCTTGCCGGAATTGCGCTTCTGCAAGGTGCCGCCGTCGTCGAGCAGCCAGACATGCAGCTTCTCGGCCGGATAATCCATGGCCTTGGCGGCGGCGAGCGTGTTTCCAAGAAGCCCGGCATCCTCGTTATAGGACGGTACGAAGACATCGACATGCGGCAGACGCCCGGGATTGGCGGCACGCGAGGGGCGCGGCGGCAGCGGTGTGGCGACGATGAAAAGGCTGAGCGCCAGCATCGCGACGCTATACATTTCGGCGAGATAGAGCAGCAGGCCGGGAATGAAATTCTCAGGCTGGTTCATAGGCGGCAGCGTATTGGTGGTGCGCCAATAGACATAACGCAGCACGATCGAAGTGCCGAAGGCAAGCGCCACGAGGCGCCACGTCCCCTCGCCCTTCAAGACCTTGATCACCGCCATGACGGTTACCACGGTGATGCTGGTGATGAGCTGGGTCTGCAGGTTGACCGGCAGCGTGATCAGCACGATCAGGCAGAGCGAAACCACGGCCCATATGATGACACTGCGGGCTTTGCGCATCGTCGTTCCTTCGAAGTTGCTCAACCAGGGCGCCTTCCGGCGCCCCTGGCATGCTCACTATTTCCGGCAGGCGGCCGTCATGGCCGCGTCGCCTATACAGTCCGGCGAAGGCACGGTGACGCCGATCGCCCTTGCCGATTGTTGGTTCGGCGCAGGCGCGGCATCCGGCTTTGCGCTCGTCTGTGGCGCCTCGCCCGGCAGCGGCACGCGCGGGCCAATGGGCGCGGGCATAGGTGCTGCGCCTTGAGCCGGTTGCGAGGTCGGGGTCTTGCGAAGAGGCGTTGCCCGCGGCCCGCTGACAATCGCGGGCGCCGGCTCATAGCCGATCGGCATCGGACTGGCGCGATAACCGCCCTCGTCGGGATAGATCGGCGCGCCGCTGCGCCCGAGCGCACCATCGGCGGGCGGCGGATTGCCGTAAGGATTCCAGATCTCGCCGTCGAACGTGCCTGATACGGTGTAGCCGTAGACAATGCCGAGCAGCTGACGCTCGGTAGCACTCGCATCGCAGAGACGCAGACGCAGCTGGATCATGCCGAAATTGCGCGCCTGGGTATTGGCGGCGGCACTCGACCGGATCTGTTGCCAGGCATAGATGCAGGTGTCGCCTGCGCGGCTGCGGCCGGCGGCATAGCCGAAGGGCCCATAAGCGTTTTGCAGGAAGGTCGCCGAGGTCGCCATCGGCACACCGGGGGCCGAGCGGGCCACCTCGCGGGTAATGCCGCTCTCGTTGATCATGCTGAAGCCGGCATTGCCGGTGCCGGGATTGGCGCCGGAAGCGCCGAGGAACTGGACCTTGAGGAAATTCTGACCGGGCACGGCGGATGAGGTAAACAGCGAGATCGTCTGCTCGACGCCGTTGCCGCGCTTGCGCTCGACGACGCTGACGATCGACGGGCCGCCCGGCGGCGGCAGGACCAGCGCCTTTTCAGGCGCCACGGTTTCCGGCCCGGAAGGCTGATGCACACCGCCGGTCGACGTGCAGCCGGCCATCACGCCTGCCACGGCCATCAGCGATATCGTCTTCCGCAAACGCATGTTTCGAGCCGCCGCAATCGTCTTTTCAGATATCCATTCGCGAACCGAAACGCGACGGACCTTCGAATCAACGACCACCCGGCCGTTCATCCGACATAAACCGCCAGCATGGTTAATGAAGAGTAAAAAAGAACGAGCCGCTGATATCACCGGAGGGAATCACACTGGACGTTATTCGGACAGCTCAACCGTATGATGCACAAACCAGTTTCGCAACACCTCAACCGCTCTCATTGCGCGTGTCTCCGTCCGGCAAAAGTCAGTGGGGAACTATGCCGCATGGCCGGCGTTGCGTTGATGTCTGGGTAGGAAAAGGAGAATATCCCATGCGCAAGATCATGCTGGCTGCGGCCGCCATGCTGACCATCAGCTCCGCCGCCTTCGCGCAGAGCACCGTCATCGTCACCGATCCCGCACCGACCGGCTCCGTGGTATTGCCCGGCGAAGTGCGCACCTATGTGATGGAGCAAACCGCGCCGTCCGTCGTCTATGAAGGCGATATCGCAGTCGGCGCGACACTGCCCGATACCGTCGAAGTGCATACCGTGCCCAACGTCGACGGCTACGGCTACACCGTCGTCAACGAGCGGCGCGTGATCGTCGAGCCGAAGACGCACCGCATAATCCAGGTCCTGGAATAATCTGATCTAACCGTGGACGTGCGGCCGTCTAGAACAGGATGATTTTAGGCCCGGCCAGCCTAAAATCTAAATCCTGTTCTAAATTAAGGAGTAGAACATGATGTCGTGCGAAAACCGCACACACTTTTCGGCATTATGATCTAGCGGCTTCACGTCCGCTCATCTTCCATCCTCACCGGCACATTCAGAAGTTCACGAATCTTGTGGGCGAGCTGCTCCAGGCTGAAGGGCTTGGCGAGCAGGGAAACGCCGTGATCGAGCACACCATTGTGGACGATGGCATTGCGGGTGTAGCCCGTCGTGTAGAGGATCCGGATCGCCGGCCATTTTTCCTGGACGACATCGGCAAGCTGGCGTCCGCTCATCTGCGGCATGACGATATCGGTGAAGATCAGGTCGACTGCCGCATTCTCCTCCAGAAGCAAAAGCGCCTCCATACCGCTTGCCGCCTGCAATACGGTGTAACCGAGTTCATGCAGGCTTTCTGCGGTCATGGTGCGGACGTTCTCATCATCCTCCACCACCAGGATCGTATCGTTGACGCTGCCCTGAGGAAGCGGCTGAGCGCCGGCGGCGCTCAAGCGGGCGTCCGTTGCGCCGACATGACGCGGAAGATAGATCTTCACCGTCGTGCCCCTGTCGATTTCCGAATAGATCTTGATGTGGCCGCCGCTCTGCTTGATGTAGCCGTAAACCTGGCTAAGGCCGAGACCGGTGCCCTTGCCGGGTCCCTTGGTCGTGTAGAACGGGTCGAAGGCGCGCTCGATCACCTCCGGCGACATGCCGGTGCCGGTATCGGTGATGCTGATCATCACATACTGGCCGGCCTCCACCTCCGAATGCATGCGAGAATAGCGCTCGTCGAGTTCGGTATTGGCGGTCTCGATCGTCAGATTTCCGCCGCCCGGCATGGCATCACGGGCGTTGACGGCCAGGTTCAGAATAGCGTTCTCGAGCTGGCTCAGATCGGCAAAGCTTGGCCAGAGGCCACCGGCGAGCACGGTCTCGATCCGGATCTGCTCGCCGAGCGTGCGCCGTAGCAGCTCGGACATGCCGCCGACCAGCTTGTTGAGGTCGATCACTTCAGGCGCGAGCGGCTGCTGGCGCGAGAAGGCGAGAAGGCGCGCGGTCAGAACGGCCGCCCTCTGCGCGCCGTCTTTGGCGTTCTGGATGGAATTCAGCAGCCGGGGATCCTCGTTGCCGGTCAGGCGCCGCTGGGCGAGATCGAGGTTACCGATGATGATCGCCAGCATGTTGTTGAAATCGTGAGCGACGCCGCCGGTCAGCTGTCCGATCGTCTCCATCTTCTGCAACTGGCGGACCTGCGCCTGAGCGGCAGCATTCTCTTCCATCTCGTGCCGGAGCTCGGCCGTGCGCTGGACCACCGTCTCTTCGAGGCGCGTGTTGAAGCTGTTGAGCTCGTTGCGAAGGCGGCTCTGCCGCTCATGGGCGATAATGATCATCTCCATCAGGCCGACGATGATCGCGGCATTGATGAGATAAGTGGAAAGACCGACCCATTGGCCGGCGCTGACCGGCCAGAAGATATTGTGCGGCTCGACGAAAAATTGCTGGACGATGAAAGCGGCAAGCATGGCCGCGACAAGGCCCGGCCCGGCGCCGCCGATGAAACTTGCGAGCAATATCGCCGGAAGGAAGCTCAGGAAGGGAAAGCCGGAGAGATAGTCGCTGGCGGCAAGCCTCAAAAGAAACGTCAGGCCAACGAAGGCAACGGCAAGCGGATAGGTAAAACCCGGCCTGTGACGCAGCCAATCCGTGGCACTCAGCAAATCCATCCGACACCCCTTCTTACAGCACCGCCATGTCTTTTCAGACGCGCAAAAGACGCTGTAACACTTTGGATTTCTGCATAATTTTATCCCGAAATCGATTCGGATTTCAGGAATTATGCAGCAAGTGGCCGTTGCGCGGCCGGCATCCCAGCTTTTGCACATCGAATTTCAACCGGCAATATGCTGTTTCTCACACTGCCGGGCACGACGTCTTGACGAGCCGTGCAAGCGGTCCACATAAACCATCATGCCTACGCATCGTGCTTTCCGAAAATCAGAATCGATTTTTGGAAAGCACGATGCGTGGGTTTAAAGTGTCGGAGCGTCCTTTGTGCATCCGAAAGGACGCACGGCGCTCTAGCAAGGGGCAATGGGTGAACCGGATCATGAAAGACATATTCATCGTCGAAGACGACGCGCTGATTGCCATGCTGCTCGAGGACATGCTCGCCGATCTGGGTTACCGGGTCTGCGCCAGCGCGCCCGATCTGGAGCGGGCGCTGGCAACCGCCAGGGATACGGAGTTCGACGCTGCCATACTCGACGTCTCGCTGGCCGGGCAGAGTTCACTGCCGGTCGCAAAGCTGCTCGACGAACGCGGCAAACCCTATCTCTACGCGACGGGATACGGCACCGCGCCTGATGGCAGCAGCCCCAGCACATTGCCCGTGCTGCAAAAACCCTTCCAGCTTAGCGAACTCGAACAGGCGATGAAGCGACTGACCGAAGCCTGAAGCGGTTCAGCGCACCTGGTCGAGCAGGCGCTTGCATTCCAGGAGATCGTAGAGCGCCTCCTGCAGTAGCGCCCTGTCTTCCTTGCCGACGCTCGACTTGCCGATCGAAACTTCCTGCTCGTCGTCTCCAGCGACGAAATTGAAGAATCGGCGGGTGATCGGCGGCTTGGCGCGGCCGACGATCTGATCTTCGTCGGCCATGCCGACGCGCGGTTCGCCTGCACCGGCATCCTGCACGCCCGAAGCAAGCGCCTCGACGCTGGCGAGATCGCCGTGGCCGACCGATATGACGAACTTGTTGCCGTTGGTCTTCAGAAGCTTCTGCACACCCTTGATCGTATAGCCGTGATCATAGAGCAGATGCCGGATGCCCTTGAGGAGATCCACGTCTTCCGGCCGGTAATAACGACGGCCGCCGCCGCGCTTCATCGGCTTTATCTGGGGAAAACGCGTTTCCCAGAAGCGCAGCACATGCTGCGGCAGATCAAGATCGTCTGCGACTTCGCTGATGGTGCGAAAGGCATCGGGGCTCTTGTCCAACGTCATACTGCTACGCGACCTCGCGGCTCGATCCAACGGCGACTCATCATATTTCAACGGTTTGGCGTCGACAATTCAAGTCATGTCTCGACGTTGCGCACAACGTTGGACAGTGCGAAAGCAAAAAAACGCTGCTTAGAAACGGGAGCCGATGATCAGGGAGCCGGATTCTGCGGCTTCAGCTTGATCTTGCGAGCGACATGCGCCTTGAGGATGCGCGTCTTCAACACGTTCGACGCCTTGAAGGTCATGACCCGGCGCGGGGAAATCGGAACCTCCTCGCCGGTCTTCGGGTTGCGGCCGATCCGCTCGTTCTTGTCGCGCACCTGGAAAGTGGCAAAGGAGGAAAGCTTGACGGTTTCACCGCGCACGATGGCATTGCAGATCTCGTCGATGACGGTTTCGACGAGTTCGGCAGATTCGGTCCGGGAAAGCCCGACCTTTCGGAAAACGGATTCCGCCAGGTCTGCTCGCGTCACTGTTTTTCCGGTCATGGTTTCCCCGCCCACTACAAACTATTTTGTGAAATCGCACGAAGAGTATTTGTCTTGCGCCTTACGGTCAAGCTCTTGTTCGCCGCCAGTTTTTTAGGATTCCTGCCTACCAGCGCAGCAGAACGGCGCCCCAGGTAAAGCCGCCGCCCATCGCTTCGAGCATCACCAGGTCGCCCTTCTTGATGCGGCCGTCGCCGGCAGCGGTCGCCAGTGCGAGCGGGATCGAGGCGGCCGACGTGTTGCCGTGCAGGTCGACGGTTACGACGACTTTCGCCGCGTCGATGTTCAGCTTCTTCGCCGAACCATCGATGATGCGTCGATTGGCCTGGTGCGGCACCAGCCAGTCGAGATCATCGGCAGTGGTGCCGGTCGAATCGAAAGCCGCCTGAATGACATCGGTGATCATGCCGACGGCATATTTGAAGACCTCACGGCCTTCCATGCGCAGCTTGCCGACAGTGCCGGTCGTCGACGGTCCGCCATCGACATACAGCTTTTCCTTATGCGAGCCGTCGGAACGCAGATGCGCGGTCAGCACGCCGCGGTCGGCAACGGTGCCCTCGCCTTCGGTCGCTTCGAGTATGATCGCGCCGGCGCCATCGCCGAAAAGCACGCAGGTGGTGCGGTCGTTCCAGTCGAGAATGCGCGAAAAAGTTTCGGCGCCGATGACGAGAACGCGCTTGGCAAGCCCGCCGCGGATATAGGCATCTGCTGTGGTGACCGCATAGACGAAACCGGTGCAGACAGCCTGGACGTCGAAGGCAAAGCCGTGGCTCATGCCGAGACGGTTCTGGATGTTGACCGACGTTGCCGGAAAGGTGTTGTCCGGCGTCGAGGTGGCGCAGATGATGAGATCGATGTCGGCGGGCGTCAGACCGCCATTGGCAAGGGCTGCACGCGCGGCGGCCTCGCCGAGCGACGCCGTCGTTTCGTCATCACCGGCGATATAACGCTGGCGGATGCCGGTGCGCTGGACGATCCATTCGTCGGATGTGTCGACGATCGCCTCCATGTCACCATTGGTCATCACGCGCTTCGGAAGTGCGGCTCCGAACCCGCGTACCACTGAACGGATCATATTTGACTGAACCCTATCGCTCATGCCGCTTCCGGGCCCATTGGGGGCAGCCGTTTGGCATGATATTTCTTAAGATCGTTTTCTATTTTCTGATTGAGGCCGTTCTTGGCCATGTCGTAGCCGACTTCGATGGCGGCTGCGATGCCTTCGGCATTCGCTCCGCCATGGCTCTTGATGACGATACCGTTCAGGCCGAGAAACACGCCGCCATTGACCTTGCTCGGATCGAGCTTCTCACGAAGCATGTCGAAGGCGCTTTTGGCAAAGAGGTAGCCGATGCGGGCGAGCAGCGTGCGCGACATGGCGGCACGCAGATATTCGCCGATCTGCTTGGCGGTGCCCTCGGCGGTCTTGAGTGCGATGTTGCCGGAGAATCCTTCGGTGACGACCACGTCGACCGTGCCCTTGCCAAGGTCGTTGCCCTCGACAAAGCCGGAATATTCGAGCGAATCGATATTGGCCTCGCGCAACAGCCGGCCGGCTTCCTTGACCTCCTCCTGGCCCTTCATCTCCTCGACACCGACGTTCAGAAGGCCGATCGTCGGGCGTTCGACTTCGAACAGCGCGCGCGCCATGGCGCCACCCATCAGGGCGAAATCCATCAGCTGCTGCGCATCGGCGCCGATCGTCGCACCGACGTCCAGGACGATGCTCTCACCCTTCAGCGTCGGCCAGATCGCAGCGATCGCCGGGCGCTCGATATTGGCCATGGTGCGCAGACAGAACTTCGCCATCGCCATCAGCGCCCCGGTATTGCCGGCTGAGACCGCGACATCGGCCTCCCCCGTCTTCACCGCCTCGATCGAACGCCACATGGTGGAGATATAGCGGCCGCGGCGCAGCGCCTGGCTCGGCTTCTCATCCATAGCAACGGCAAGTTCGCAATCGTGAAAGAGCGATTTTTCTTTGAGTTTCGGAAACTTGGCGAGAACCGGATCGCACTGTTCCTTGAGACCGTAGAAAACGAAGGAAATATCCGGATGCCGATCCAGCGCCTTGGCGGCGCCGGGGATGACAACCTGGGGACCAAAGTCGCCACCCATGAGGTCGAGAGATATTCTGATCACGCGTCCCTGATCCTTCTTTTCGCCGAGGGGCGAAATTTCGGCCAAAATACCGGTTTTGGCGTCGCTTACAACTGAATTGTGTCAAATGCCAGAGACGCTTCAGTCCTTTTTCCAGTCCTTGAGGACCGCGAAAGCGGAGGGTTTTTTATCGTCCTCGCCGCTATCCTCGATATGACCTGAGAATTCGATACCCTCCTTGCGCGGATAGGGATCAATCGCCAAAGCGGCGAATTCTGCAACCACCTCGCCGGCATCGATCGTATCGCCGACAAAGGTTTCGGGCAGATCGGGACCGTCGGGATCGAGCAGCATCTCGCCGGCGTCACTGCCGGGCTGGCGCGCAAGCTTGGAGCCCTCCGGCACGAAGATCTGCTCGAAGCTCTCATCGATGGCGGATTCGACCGGTTCCAGCGTCACGACGCAGGACTGGACGATCTTCGCCTGCACGCGGCCCTTGATGCGCACGCCGTCGCGCTTCCAGCGGGCAATCTGCAGATCGGCGCTGAGATCGTCGACGGAAACGACGTTCCAGGTCTTGGCAAGCGCCGTGAGTTCGCTGGCGTCGGCCTCGACATGGACCTCGACGGGGTTGGCCGAAATATGGCCGACCTTGACATGATAGGAGAAGGGAACATCGTCCCGATCATTCTTCATCGTTTCCTCCTTCAGGCAACCGGTGGGCTGGCGACCGGCGGAAGCGTTGCCGAGCCGGTGGCGATCACCTCTTCGGCTAGAGCGGACAGATGCGCTTCCGCGGTGATCATCCATCCGGCGAGGCCGGACATATCGGCCGGCGCTTCGGTTTCGGGGTAGATATTGCGTTGAAGAGCAAGAGCCAGGGCTTCGGCATCGCCGGTGTCCATCGCCTTCGAATAGGCTTCGAGCCGGCCGTAAAACATGCCGGCAAGCTTCTTCATGCGCTTCGGCACGCTGTTGTCGCCGATGCCGAGCTCGCGGATCGAATAGTCGATATCCTGGAAGAAGGCGTCGACGATCTCCTGGGCGATCTCCTGACCGCTGGTGGCGGAAGCGCGCGTGCGGCGAAAAAACAGAATCATGGTGATCGACAGCATCTCGAAACGGCCCATGACCGTATCGGGCACATTGAGCTGCTCGTAGAGTTCCGGCATGCGCGCGGCCGCCGCCAAGGCCGCATATTGCCTGTCGACGATCGCCTGATTGTTGTTTTTCTTACGGAAGAGCCCGAAGATCATTGTTTTTTCCGGAAATGCCTCATTCTTCATGCCGGCTGGCGTCTGGCCTTGTTGCATGATTTCGAAAGCTGGTTTACCGAAGCAGGCGCGAATTGCAATGCTGATCGTGGCCAGTTTCGGGACAATGCCTTCAATGCGTCTACGAAGCGAATTCGGGACATTCGACTCGGAATGGCCACAATGGTTTTGCAGGAGGAAAGCGTGCAAGGCCCAAAATGGCTGCTATCGACACTCAAGGGAGTAGATGTCGTTGAAGAAACGGTATTTCAAGTCTGACATGAAATTCTTCAGCAGTGCGGCCATTGCCTTCATAATCGCCTCCACATCAGCTCTTTCCGGCTGCCAAACCAGCACCGTGCTCAACGGCGGTTATGTCGCCGACCAGCAGTCGCTGAACCTCGTTCCGGAGGGTTCAAGCCGCGAGCAGGTGCTGCTGTCGCTCGGTACCCCCTCGACGACGGCGACCTTCGACGGCGAAGTCTTCTATTATATCTCGCAGCGACGCACGCGTGCCGTCGCCTTCCAGAAGCTGAAGGTCGTCGACCAGAGCGTTCTGGCAATCTATTTCGACAAGGACAACGTCGTCAGCCGCCGTGCCAACTATACGCTGCAGGACGGCAAGGTGTTCGACACGATCGGACGCGTCACGCCGACCGGCGGCAAGGAACTCACCTTCCTGCAGCAGATGCTCTCCGGCGGCAGCGCCGCGAGTGCTGCCCGCAGCCTGTTCGGCGGCGGTGCGGGCGGTACGCCGCAGAACCCAAGCAGCCTGCGCTGATCGGACATACCTCATACGAAAAACCCGCCGGATCGCTCCGGCGGGTTTTTTAATGGTCTCTGATCTGTCTAGCCAGCAAGAACGGCGAGCAGCAGAAGTGCGACGATATTGGTGATCTTGATCGCCGGGTTGACGGCGGGGCCGGCGGTATCCTTGTAGGGATCGCCGACCGTATCGCCGGTGACGGAGGCCTTGTGCGCATCCGAACCCTTCATGTGACGCACGCCGTCCTTGTCGACGAAACCGTCCTCGAAGCTCTTCTTGGCATTGTCCCAGGCGCCACCGCCCGATGTCATCGAGATGGCGACGAAGAGGCCGTTGATGATGACGCCGAGCAGCGATGCGCCGAGCGCGGCAAAGGCGGAAGCCTTGGAGCCGGAGATGAGCAGCACGCCGAAATAGACGACGATCGGCGCCAGCACCGGCAGCAGCGACGGCACGATCATCTCGCGGATGGCGGCCTTGGTCAGAAGGTCGACGGCCCTGCCGTAATCCGGCTTTTCCGTGCCCTGCATGATGCCGGGCTTTTCCTTGAACTGACGGCGGACTTCCTCGACGATCGCGCCGGCCGCACGGCCGACGGCGGTCATGGCAATGCCGCCGAAGAGGTAGGGAACGAGACCTCCGAAGATCAATCCCGCCACGACGTAGGGGTTGGAAAGATCGAAGGAAATTTCGCCTATGCCCGCGAAATAAGGGAACTTGTCGCCATTCGCCGCAAAATATTTGAGGTCGTAGGAGTAGGCGGCGAAGAGAACCAGTGCGCCGAGACCGGCGGAACCGATGGCATAACCCTTGGTGACGGCTTTGGTCGTATTGCCGACAGCATCGAGCGCGTCGGTGGATTTGCGCACCTCCGGCGGCAGATGCGACATTTCGGCGATACCGCCGGCATTGTCCGTCACCGGTCCGAAGGCGTCGAGCGCGACGATCATCCCGGCAATGCCCAGCATCGCCGTGACCGCAATGCCGGTGCCGAACAGGCCGCCGAGCTGGTAGGTGGCGAGAATGCCGCCGACGATGACAATCGCCGGCAGTGCCGTCGATTCCAGCGAGACGGCCAGACCCTGGATGACGTTGGTGCCGTGACCGGTGACCGAGGCCTGGGCGATCGAAACGACCGGGCGCTTGCCGGTGCCTGTATAATATTCGGTGATCACCACGATCAGCGCGGTGACGACGAGGCCGATGACGCCGCAGAAGAAGAGGTGCGCGCCCGAGATATCGGCGCCGCCGACGGAGCCGATCGAGCCCCAGCCGATGGTCAGCGAGGTGGCAGCGCCGAGACCGACGATCGACAGCAGGCCGGTGACGATGAGGCCCTTGTAAAGAGCGCCCATGATCGAGCCGTTCGCACCGAGCTTGACGAAGAAGGTGCCGATGATCGAGGTGATGATGCAGGCACCGCAGATCGCCAGCGGATAGACCATCGCAGACTGGAGGATCGGCGCGCCGGCAAAGAAGATGGCGGCGAGAACCATGGTGGCGACGACCGAGACCGCATAGGTCTCGAAGAGGTCGGCGGCCATGCCGGCGCAGTCGCCGACATTGTCGCCGACATTATCGGCAATCGTTGCCGGGTTGCGCGGATCGTCTTCGGGAATGCCGGCTTCCACCTTGCCGACGAGGTCGCCGCCGACGTCGGCGCCCTTGGTGAAGATACCGCCACCGAGACGGGCGAAGATCGAGATCAGCGAAGCGCCGAAGCCGAGCGCCACCAGCGCATCGATGACTTCGCGCGAGCCGCTCTCATGGCCGAGCCCGATGGTCAAAATAGTGTAGTAGATGGAGACGCCGAGCAGCGCCAGACCGGCCACCAGCATGCCGGTGATCGCACCCGACTTGAAGGCGATGTCGAGGCCAGCGGAAAGGCTGATGGAGGCTGCCTGGGCGGTGCGCACATTGGCGCGGACGGAGACATGCATGCCGATGAAACCGGCAGCGCCTGATAGTACGGCGCCAATCAGGAAACCGATGGCGGCCGTGGCGGAAAGAAGCAGCCAGGCTGCGATGAAAACAACAACGCCGACAAGGGCAATGGTTCTGTACTGGCGCGTCAGATAGGCTTGAGCGCCTTCGCGGATGTAACCCGCGATCTCCTGCATGCGGCTATTGCCCTGATCGGCGGCAAGCACCGACCGGGTTGCCCAGGCGGCATAGACCACCGAGAGCAGACCGCATGCGATTACGCATAAAAGAATGGTCATTTCGCTCGTTCCTCCCATAGGCCGGAGATCACTCCTTCTCCGGCAGATACGCCGCCGAATCGCCTTCCTCTCCACAGAAATGCCACAGCTAAGCGGTGCGGAGATTGCGTGGTCGATCACGTTGCGTCAAGACCGCAACGGGCGAAAACCATTGCAGTGCGAAGAAAGACGCAGGGAGATTGTTTGGCGGCTAAGGAGTTATTTCTTCGCCTCGCCGCGGACCTGCTTGGCGATGCGGTCGAGCACGGCGTTGACAAGCTTCGGCTCGTCGTCGTCGAAGAAGGCCTGGGCGATCTCGACATATTCGGTGACGATGACCGCCACGGGAACGTCCTTGCGGTCGGTGATCTCGAAGACGCCGGCGCGCAGAATGGCGCGCACGGTGCTGTCGAGGCGCGACAAGGCCCAATCATCCTGCAGTGCCGCGGCAATCAGCGGATCGAGGCGGACCTGATCGCGCACGACGCCGGAGACGATGGAACGGAACCAGGCGGCATCGGCCTTCAGATAGGTCGCGCCGTCGAGTTCCTGGCCAAGACGGTGCGCCTCGTATTCGGCGACGATTTCCAGAACGCCGGTGCCGCCGACATCCATTTGATAAAGTGCCTGAACGGCAGCAAGACGGGCAGCGCCCCGCTGGTTTGCAGTCTTGACCGGCCGTTCCGTCTTGTCGTCGTTCATTCGTTATGCACCCAGTTTCTGCTTCAGCTCGATCATCGTCAGAGCTGCACGAGCGGCAAATCCGCCCTTATCCTTATCCGAGCGGCGCGCGCGCGCCCATGCCTGTTCATCGTTTTCGACGGTCAGGATGCCGTTGCCGATGGCAAGGGACTCGCTGACCGCAAGATCCATCAAGGCGCGCGAGGATTCGTTCGACACGATATCGAAGTGATAGGTCTCGCCGCGAATGACCATGCCGAGGGCGACATAGCCGTCATAATGCGTGCCGCCATTGTCGTCTCCATCGAGCGACATGGCAATTGCCGCCGGAATTTCCAGTGCGCCGGGAACGGTGACCACCTCGAAGGTGGCGCCGGCTTCTTGCAATGCGAAAGTCGCGCCTTCGAGCAGGGCGTCGGCCATGTCGTCGTAGAAGCGGGCCTCAACGATCAAAATATGGGGAGCGGTCTCTCTCGGCATGGTTCACCTTCGGTTGGCGGGACATTTCCCACTCGGCAGCCCGCGGTCAAAACATGCCTTCGTCCGAATGGCAAGCAATTTCGCCCGATGCCCCAATGCCAAAGAAGAAATATCTGCAAGGGGATAGCCGCGTCCTGCCTGCACTGCTGGGCAAGCCTTTCAAATCAGCTTTCCCGGATGCCTTGAAAACGGCAATTCGAAGGCGGTTTTCATGAACAATTCTTAATGGATTTTCAGTGGCTTAACCCATTGAATCGCGAAGAGGGCAACGCCAATTCCATGTCGTGACGCAGACGATCCCCTGCAACGACAGTCGACCGTCAAAGCAGATGAAAGGATACCATCATGAACCGCGTTGTCACCATCACCCTCGCCGCAGCCCTCTCCTCGCTCGCATTTGCCGGCGTCAGCCGGGCCGAAAGCCTTGGAATGAACACGGCCCAGGGCATCGAACAGACACTCCGGACCTTCCACGGCAATGATTTCAATGTCGAGCAGGTCCATAACTGGCGCAATCTCGACGACGAAACGACCGGTCCGCGCTCGGCGCCGGAACGCTCCGGTCAGGCCGTTCGCGGCATCCAGGCCTCGATCGACGCCAACAGATCGCTGGCCCACCGGCTCAACAATGAAGGCGTCGACGTCCGCAACATCGTCAACGCCGAGCAGGCAGCCGACGGAAGCTTGACCTTCTACGTCCGCTGACGCTCCAGCGCATACCCCCGAGATCGGAATCGATCTTCGGGGGTATGCGTGGGTTGAAGTGATCGAGCGTCCCTAGCGTGTTCCATTCCATGCGCGGCCGCTCACAGCATGGGCGGCGGTCTCCTCTCCGCCCATGCCGGGGATTTCCGAGATAGGCATTGAATTTTCCGGCGCGATGATAGTTTCTCTTCCTGGAACAGGAGAACATCATGGCGATGGAACCGAAGGCGGTGATCAATACCGCCGATCTCAAGCTCGACCATTGGAAACAGGGCGAGTTCTATGAAAGCGTCGACACCTCGTTCGGCACGCTTCTCGGCCTCGCCGGACTCGGCGTCAGCTACAACGAGGTACCGCCAGGCAAGTCGGGCTGTCCCTTCCACAATCATCATGTCGAAGACGAACTCTTCCATATAATCGCAGGCACCGGCGAATACCGCTTCGGCGACGCGCGCCATCCGATCAGGGCGGGCGACGTGCTCGGCGCGCCGGCTGGCGGGCCGGAAACGGCGCACCAAATCATCAACACCGGCACGACGACGCTTGTCTATCTCGGCATCTCGACGATGGCGAAGACCGAGATCGTCGAATATCCCGATTCCGGAAAGTTCCTTGCCAAGACCAACAGGGACGGCACAAAAGCCGGGCGCTTCCGCCACATCGGACGGTCGGAAGGTGATCTCGATTATTGGGACGGCGAGCCCGGCGCCTGAGGGCGCGATTTCCATAAGGACCTGATGTGACCGACATTCCGACCTTCGAAACGGCGCGGCTGACGCTGCGCCCTCACCGCCTCGACGATTTCGAGGCGCATGCGGCATTATGGGCAAACGAGGACGTCGTTCGCTTCATCACCGGCGTGCCATCGACGCGCGAGCAGAGCTGGAGCCGCATGCTGCGCCTCGCCGGCATGTGGCATCATATGGGCTTCGGCTTTCTGGCGATCATCGAAAAAGAGAGCGGCCGGTTCATCGGCGAAGCGGGCTTCCTCGAAGCCCGCCGCGAGATGGAACCGTCGATCGAAGGGACGATGGAAGTCGGCTGGGCGCTGATGCCCTTAGCACACGGCCGCGGTTATGCCACCGAGGCGCTGGCAATCCTGATCGGCTGGGCGGAGGCGCATTTCCCAGGAAAACCAATGAGCTGCATCATCAGCCCCGAGAATGAGGCTTCGTTGCGGGTGGCAGCCAAGCTCGGTTTTCGCGAGACGGCGCGGACGCAATACAATGGCGAGATTATTCAGTTTTCGCGGTAGCGGCCCCTCATCCGCCTGCCGGCACCTTCTCCCCGTAAACGGGGCGAAGGGAATATGCGGCGACCTCTCCGTCCTTCGCCGGCGTCTCGCATGGCACGTCCCTTCGCCCCGCTTTTACGGGGGTCCGAAGGACAGGGCGAGACGAGTGGCTCGACCCCGGCAGGTTAGGGTGAGGGGCACATTTCAGGCTGAGGCGCTGGGGAATTCGGCCAGCCGGGCGGCGTAACGCGCCATGGTGTCGACCTCGAAATTGACGAAATCGCCGGCCTTGCGGTCGCCCCATGTGGTGACTTCGAGCGTATGGCGGATGAGCAGCACGTCGAAATCCGTGCCGTCGACCGCATTGACCGTCAGCGAGGTGCCGTCGAGTGCGATCGAACCCTTGGGGGCGACGAATTTTGCGAGGTGTTCGGGCGCGCGCAGGCGGTAGCGCGTGGCGTCACCCTCCGATGTCACCGAGAGGATTTCCGCCTTGCCGTCGACATGGCCGGAAACGATATGGCCGCCGAGCTCATCGCCGATCTTCAGCGACCGTTCGAGATTGATGCGGCTGCCTTCCCGCCATGTGCCGATCGTCGTCAGCCGCAGCGCCTCTTCCCAGGCCTCGACCTCGTACCAGCGGCCATTGCTGCCTTCGGTCGGAAGGGCGGTGACGGTCAGGCAGATGCCGGCATGCGAGATCGAGGCACCCATGTCGATGGTGGCGGGATCATAGGCGGTCGCGACCCGCAAGCGGATGCCTTCTTTCAGCGGGGAAACGGATTCGACCGTGCCGACATCGGTGACTATTCCGGTGAACATCAAAACCCTCTTTCATATTCGTCCAGGCGATCTTCGCCGAACATCCGCGTGCCCCTATGGGCAAAACCCGATGGTATGTCGGTTGCATCAAGCGGCGATTCAATACCGCGCTGGCCGATAACGACAGGCGCCTGATAAAGCTGGATACGGTCGACGAGGCCAGCCTCGAGGAAAAGCCGCGCCGTCTTTGCGCCGCCCTCGACCAGAAGCGAGGAAATACCGCGTGTTGCGAGTGCCGGCAGCAGGATTTCCGGATGGTAAGGATTGCAATAGACGATCTCGACGCCGGCGGCTTCGAGTGCGGCGCGGCGCGAGTCCATGTCGGTAGCGTCTGTGGGTGGGGTACCGCCTTCTGCCCTGCCGGAGTACCGGGGCCGAGCCACAGGTCTCGACCCGTCCTTCGGACCCCCCACAGGTGGGGAGGTGTCCGGCAGGATAGAGGGGGGTAGCCCCTCCGCATCCGCCGACAAAGGCCACACTTCCTCACTCGCCACCACGATGACAGGCACGTCCCGCGCCGTCAGGGCGAGCTTGCTGGTCAGCGGCAATGCCAGGGTGGGATCGAGAACGATGCGGATCGGGGACTGGGCTTCGAGACCTGGTGTTCGCACCGTCAGCAGCGGATCGTCCGCAATCGCCGTGCCGATGCCGACGAGGATCGCATCGGTTTCGGCGCGCAGCGCATGCACCTGCGCGCGGGCGAGCGGGCCGGTGATTGCCACCTGTCCCTCCCCCTGACGGCCGACCATGCCGTCGGCGGAAACGGCAAGCTTGAGAGTCACATAGGGCCGGTTCTTCGTCTGGCGGGTGAGATAGGCGGCAAGCGAACGCCGGCCCTCTTCCTCCAGAGCACCGGCATCCACCTGTATGCCGGCTTCACGCAGCATGGCGATGCCGCGGCCCGAGACACGCGGATCTGGATCGGTGACGCTGATGACGACGCGGCCAACGCCAGAGGCGATCAGCGCCTCGGAACAGGGCGGCGTCTTGCCGTGATGCGAGCAAGGTTCGAGCGTCACATAGGCGGTGGCGCCGCGGGCGAGCGCGCCGGCTTCAGCCAGCGCCTGCGTCTCGGCATGCGGGCGGCCCCCGAGCGCCGTCACCGCCCGGCCGACGATGACCCCATCCCTGACGATCACGCATCCGACGGAGGGGTTGGTAGCGGTGCGGCCGAGATGCCAGCGCGACAGGCGGATCGCCGCCGCCATGAAACGTTCGTCATGCGGCGTGATGCTCATGGCTCACCTGTCCAGCGGGTCGCGGGCAATCTTGGCGTTGATTTCCGAAATGACCTTCTCGAAATCCTCGGCAAGCGAGAAATCCCGATAGACCGAGGCGTAGCGCACGAAGCCGACATCATCGAGGCTCTTCATCGCCTCCAGCACCTGCAGGCCGATCTGCTCGGAAGAGATCTCGGTTTCGCCGGAGCTTTCAAGCCGGCGGACGATGCCGGAGACGGCGCGCTCGATGCGATCCCGCTCGACCGGGCGCTTGCGTAGCGCCACCTCGAAAGAGCGCACCAGCTTGTCGCGGTCGAATGGCACCTTGCGGCCAGTCTTCTTGATGACCATCAGCTCGCGCAGCTGCACGCGCTCGAAGGTGGTGAAGCGACCGCCGCAATCCGGACAGATGCGCCGCCGGCGGATGGAGGTGTTGTCCTCCGCCGGGCGCGAATCCTTGACCTGAGTATCTTCCGAACCGCAATAGGGGCAGCGCATCCCTACTCCTTATCCCATGTAGCCATACATGGGGAAGCGGTCGGTGAGATTGACCACCTTGCCGCGCACGGCGGCTTCGACGGCGGCATTGCCTTCATCGGAATTGGCGACCTTCAGGCCGTCGAGAACCTCGACAATGAGATTGCCGATTTCGCGGAATTCCGCTTCCTTGAAGCCACGGGTGGTGCCGGCCGGTGCGCCCAGGCGCACACCCGAGGTGACGAAGGGCTTTTCCGGATCGAAGGGAATGCCATTCTTGTTGCAGGTGACGTAGGCACGGCCGAGCGCTGCCTCGGCGCGCTTGCCGGTGGCGTTCTTCTTGCGCAGGTCGACCAGCATCAGGTGGTTGTCGGTGCCGCCGGAGACGACGTCGAGGCCGCCGGCGATCAACGTTTCAGCGAGCGCCTTGGCATTCTTGACGACCTGAGCGGCATAATCCTTGAATTCCGGCTGCAGTGCCTCGCCGAAGGCAACGGCCTTGGCGGCGATGATGTGCATCAGCGGACCACCCTGCAGGCCGGGGAAAACGGCCGAATTGAATTTCTTCGCCAGATCCTCGTCATTGGTGAGGATGACGCCGCCGCGCGGGCCGCGCAGCGACTTGTGGGTCGTCGTCGTCGCGACATGGCAATGCGGGAACGGCGACGGATGAACGCCACCGGCGACGAGGCCGGCAATATGGGCCATGTCGACCATCAGATAGGCGCCGACGCTGTCGGCGATCTCGCGGAAGCGCTTCCAGTCCCAGATGCGGGAATAGGCAGTGCCGCCGGCGATGATGAGCTTCGGCTTGGTTTCTTCGGCCTTGCGGGCGACCTCATCCATGTCGAGCAGGTTATCGCCTTCGCGCACGCCGTAGGAAACGACGTTGAACCACTTGCCGGACATGTTGACCGGCGAACCATGCGTGAGATGGCCGCCCGAATTCAGGTCGAGACCCATGAAAGTTTCGCCGGGCTGCAGGAGCGCCAGGAACACCGCCTGGTTCATCTGCGAACCGGAATTCGGCTGGACGTTGGCGAAATTGACGCCGAACAGCTTCTTGGCGCGCTCGATCGCCAGTTCCTCGGCGATATCGACGAACTGGCAGCCGCCGTAATAACGCTTGCCGGGATAACCCTCGGCATATTTGTTGGTCATGATGGAGCCCTGGGCTTCCAACACGGCGCGGGAGACGATGTTCTCAGAAGCGATCAGTTCGATCTCGTGCCGTTGGCGACCGAGCTCCTTTCCGATCGCGCTAAAAATGTCCGGATCGACGTCCGCAAGCGAGCGATTGAAGAAGGATTCGGTGGAAGCATTGGTCATGGGCGGGCTCCTCAACTGGAATGCGCTGAGGTATTAGCCTCCCGCTGTGGCAAGGGCAATACGAAGAACGACATTTGCTGAGCAAAGCGCGCGCTCACGCTCTTTTCCGGCCGCGCCGCGCCGATGCCTGGCGGCCATTTTATGGAGAGCCCCTCCCGGCATAAAAAAACCGCGCCCGAAAGCGCGGTTCTCAAATTGCGATGCAGAGCTTGCCGCTTACTGAACTGGCTGTTCCATGCCAGCCGTAGTGTCGAGCGCCAGCTCGGCATTGCCGTCCATCTGATAGATGTCGTCACGGAACTGGACGATGCCGTCGGGCATGCCCCAGGCAGAGATATAGACGAAGTAAACCGGAACTTCCGCCGCGAGTTTGATCGGCGTGTTGACGCCGGTGGCGATCACCTGCTCCATCTGCTGGCGGCTCCAGCCGGGGGTCTCGCGCAGCAGCCAGTTGGTCAGGTCGCGCACGTTCTGCACGCGGACGCAGCCCGAGGATTCGAAGCGCATCAGCTTGTTGAACAGGCCCTGCTGCGGCGTGTCGTGCATGTACTCGCCGTTCTTGTTGTAGAAGTTGATCTTCGTCGACGCCATGGCGTTGATCTTGCCGGGGTCCTGTCGGAACATCAGGTTCGGCGCCTCGCCGTTCCAGTCGACGGTTTCGGGGGCGACTTCGTTGCCCTTGCCGTCGATCAGGCGGATGGCGTTCTTTTCGAGATAGGTCGGATCCTTGCGCATCAGCGGCATGATGTCCTTCTCGACGATCGAGCGCGGCGCCGTCCAGTAAGGATTGAGGATGACCTCGTAGATCTTCGAATTGACCAGATGCGTCGGGCGGCTCAAGCGGCCGACGACCGCGGTGTGACGCGTCGCGACACTGCCGTCTTCGACGGCCTCGACATAGGCGGCCGGGATATTGACCATCAGGTGACGGCGGCCCAAGTCCTCGGGGAAGGTCTGCAGACGGACGACATTGGTGTTCAGCTGCTGCAGGCGAACATCGGCAGGGATGTTCATCGCCTTCAGGGTGAATTCGCCGAGAACGCCATCGGCCGGCAGACCGTGACGCGCCTGGAAGCGCTTGACGGCGCCGTCGACATAGGAATCGAAGGCGTTGGACAGGCCGGCCTCGCGCGGCAGATCGCCGGTGATCGCGAGACGCTGGCGCAGCGCCTGGACGGCGGGAGAGCTGACGCCGAGTTGCAGGCGCTGATCACCGGGATTGACCTCGGGCCAGCCTCCGGCTGCGGCGATCTGCTGATACTGCATGATTGCCTGCTGGGCGCTCGCGACAGATTGGGGCCCAAGGATCGGCGTGTTGGAAACCATGGCGGTCGCCGTGCGCGACGCCGCCTTGGCGTCGAACTGGTCGTCCCAGTTGCCGCGGCGCGGCGCGTTGATCAGCGTATCGAGCGCCGATTGCGCAAATGCCGGCGCCGCGATCGCGCTGGCGCCAACCGTTGCCGCGGACGCAAGGAAAGCGCGGCGAGAGAGAGCTTCAATTCCGTTTTTCTTCGACATAGTCCCAACCACTCAATGCCGCCATAAGAACAAGCCGCGGCTCTTTGCGAAATCACTGCGCTTTAACGCAGATCCCTGTCCATTCGTTGTCCCGGCGTATCAAAAAACTCCGCCTCCCCCATCACAAGATTGCGATGAGAAAGCCTGAACTCTGATCGGTCCATTGAAAGCGCCGGTTGTTAAGCCTTCCGCTGCCACACCAATATGGCCAATTCGTGTTGCCAGGTCGGCAGAAGGACTGTCGGCTGCCGGGAACACGACGCAACGAACCATATGACGGGGTAAACCGTGCCGGTTAATAACGGCTAAAAAACGGCTTGAATACCGGGCTTTGCGCTTGTCAGCCATGCGTTGCAAAGATGCCACGCGGATCAAACGGCAAATCGGACGTGCAGGGAACACGTCCGATTTTCTGCAACCCTGAAAGGAGGTCCGGGTTTTAGAGGCGGTACAGGATCTGATCGTTCCAGAAGCGATCGAGACGCTGGAGCAGCTTGTTCATCTGCGTGAACTCGTCGGTGCCGATGCCGCCGACCTTGTCGATCGAGGCGATGTGGCGTTCGTAGAGTTTGGCGACCGTTTCGGCGATGTCCTGGCCGGTTTCGGTCAGGCTGATGCGGACCGAGCGGCGGTCGATGCGCGAGCGCTGGTGGTTGATGAAGCCGAGATCGACCAGCTTCTTGACGTTGTAGGAAACGTTGGAGCCGAGATAGTAGCCACGCGAGCGCAGTTCGCCGGCGGTCAGCTCGGAATTGCCGATGTTGAAAAGGAGCAGCGCCTGAATGGCGTTGACGTCGCTGCGACCCTGACGGTCGAATTCGTCCTTGATGACGTCGAGAAGACGACGGTGCAGACGTTCAACGAGATGAAGGGATTCCATGTAAAGATCACGGATGTCATGATCCTGCTGGTCACGGAAGGTCGATACCGCCTGCGGCTTGATTTTCGTATTCATATTGACTGCCTCACTGTTTGTTTGGCGGTGTGTTTTCTTCCCGCCTTGAGTGAGACCCTATCGAATACATATAAAATTCGACTTAAACCGCAGGCTTAACGGAGCCTTACCGGTAACTCCACGTTGTCTCAGGGTAAATCAACGCTTACCTGGCGGCGATGCCGGCGCTTTTCCAGCCACAGCAGCAGGCGGAAAATCCAGTAAACGACGGCGACCATGACATGCAGCAGAATGATCAGCTGGTTGGGGCCGAAAATATCCGGCAGCAGGCCATACATCAGGATCTGCCCGCCGGCGGCGAGCACCCAGATGACCGGTCCCCAGGAAACGGTGAGCCAGAGGCCGAGAGAGGCCACGGGGAAAAGCACGGCGAGACTGGTGCTCGCCACCTTCCACGGCAGGCTCAAAAGATCGAAGCGGCCGGCGCCGACCAGCGAATAGCCGACGAGCATCGCCCAATATTGCAGGCCGAACCAGAAGCAGGAGACGGCAACCAGCCTCAGGAAGAGAATGAAGAGGATATCCGCCAGCGTGCGTTTCGGTATCGTCGGGGAATCGGTTTCCATAGCGCAGACATCGGTTTGGGGTTGCATCTTCACAAAGGCGCCCGCGCATCTGACAAGACGGGCTGAGGACGCTCTATCACATTGCGTTGGCGCATAACCCTGAAAATCGACTCCAAATTTCGCGGTTATGCGCCGGAGGTTTTCCGCCGCGGCCAATCGTCCGGTTTGGATTTTCCGGGCGCCATGATAATGAGCGCTCGGATAAATGGAATGGGCTTGGGACAGATATCATGCAGGACAGGACTCATCTCGTCGACGAGATCACCGGCCATCGCCGCATGCGGCGCAACCGCAAGGCGGATTGGACACGCCGGCTGGTGCAGGAGAACCGGCTGACGGTCGACGACCTGATCTGGCCGATCTTCATCGTCCCGGGTTCCGGCATCGTCGATCCGATCCCGGCCATGCCCGGCGTCAACCGGATGAGCATCGACAAAGCCGTGGAAGCCGCGCGTGAAGCGGCCGGCCTCGGCATTCCGGCACTTGCCACCTTTCCGAATATCGAGATGGAATTGCGCGACGAGACCGGCTCGAACAGCCTCGAAGCCAACAATCTGATCAACCAGGCGACGGCAGCGATCAAGAAGGCGGTGCCCAATATCGGCGTCATCACCGACGTCGCGCTCGATCCCTTCACCAGCCACGGCCATGACGGTATTCTCAGAGACGGCGAAATCGTCAATGACGAAACGGTCGACCAGGTGGCGCGCGCCGCCGTGATGCAGGCGGATGCCGGCGCAGACATCATCGCACCGTCGGAGATGATGGATGGGCGTATCGGCGCGATCCGCATGGCGCTCGATGCGGCCGGCCACCAGAACGTCGGCATCATGAGCTATGCGACGAAATTCGCCTCCGCCTTCTACGGTCCCTATCGCGAGGCGATCTCGACGGGCGGGCTGCTGAAAGGCGACAAGAAGACCTATTATCTCGACCCCGCCAACGGCACCGAGGCAATCCGCGACGCGGCCCTCGACGTCGAGGAAGGCGCCGACATGCTGATGGTCAAGCCCGGCCTGCCCTATCTCGATATCTGCTGGCGGATAAAGGAGGCCTTCGGCTTGCCGACCTTCGCCTACCAGGTTTCCGGCGAATATACGCAGATCAAGGCTGCGGCGATGAACGGCTGGATCGACGGCGAGCGGGCGATGCTCGAAACGCTGCTGTCGTTCAAGCGGGCAGGATGCGACGGCATCCTCACCTATTTCGCGGTCGAGGTGGCGAGGATTCTCGCGAAGCGGTGATTTCAAGCAGATTGGCGATTTGGGGGCAGATTATTGCATTTTGCCCTGCCGATACCATATCAGCGGCATCGTTTTTCCGCAGGAGATTGAGATGAGCTACAACCCCAATCCGCTTTATGCCGCACCGGAGGACTGGCGCGCCTATAGCGGCGTGTTGAGCCGCCGTGTCCTCGCCTTCATCCTCGATTACGTCATCGTGGCGCTGCTCTGCATTCCCGCGGCGATCGTACTGTTCTTCCTGTCGATCGTCACGCTGGGGCTCGGCTTCTTTCTCTACCCTGCCCTCTTCGTCATCGTCGCCGGCATTTACTTCGGCCTGACGGTGGGCGGGCCGAGCCAGGCCTCGCTCGGCATGCGCGCCATGGGAATCGCAATCGTGCGCGTCGATGGGCGGCCGATGGATTTCATGACGGCGATCGTGCATCTGGCGCTGTTCTGGATCCTCAACTCGGTGCTGACGCCGCTCATCCTGCTGGCCGGCCTGTTCATCGAGCGCAGCCGTCTCGTCCACGACCTGCTGGTCGGCACGGCAACGGTGCGCACAGCCTGAGACCCTGGCTCAGAGCCTCATTGCAACTTTGGGCTTTTTTGGAGGGCGGAGACGAAATAAAGTCTCCGCCTTGCCTTTGCCGGGAACTTCGGACGCTCCATATCTAAAATTAGAAGACTGAAATGAAGGGCGAAACCCGCCCCGCTGTTGACGTTTTCTATTCTTAGGTCATGCTGTCTGAAAACGGCACTGTCTCGACAAGGAAATTTCCGCGACAAATGAATACGCAGACCACGCCATCCCCGCAGTTTTATCTGACGGCTCCGGCTGCGTGTCCATATTTGCCGCATGAGATGGAGCGCAAGGTGTTCACCCATCTGGTCGGCCCGCGTGCCGCCGAGATGAACGACATCCTGACGCAGGGCGGTTTCCGCCGCTCGCAGAACATCGCCTACCGCCCGGCCTGCGAATCCTGTCGCGCCTGCGTTTCCGTGCGCATTCTCGCCCAGGAATTCGAGCCGACGAAATCGATGAAGCGGGTGCTTGCCGCCAATTCCGACGTCATCGCCACTGAATTCCCCGCCCAGCCTTCCAGCGAGCAATATTCGCTCTTCCGGCGTTATCTCGATTTTCGCCACCAGCAGGGCGGCATGTCCGACATGACCGTGCTCGACTATGCGATCATGGTGGAAGACACGCATGTGAATACGAGAATCATCGAATACCGCCGGCGCGAGGAAGGCTCCGGACTGGAGCAGCGGCCGAAGGGCGAGCTGCTTGCCGCAGCGCTGACCGATACGATGAGCGACGGGCTGTCGATGGTCTATTCCTATTTCAATCCGGCGCTCGATCGGCGTTCGCTCGGCACCTTCATGATTCTCGACCATATCAGGCGCACGAAAGCGCTGGGACTGCCGCATGTCTATCTCGGCTACTGGGTTCAAGGGTCGCGGAAAATGGACTACAAGACGCGCTTCCAGCCGCAGGAGCATCTGACGCCGCGCGGCTGGGAACGCTTCGATCCCGCCTCCATGCCCGAAAGCACCCACGATTAGAGCCTTTCCTGGTCAGCTTGAAGCATTCTGTTGGCTCAAACGGAGTCGGATGGTCGACCGGCCGGCGCGCGTCGTAGCCCAGCTCTACGGCCAAGCCGGCCGGTCGATCAGCCGGCCCGTTTCAGCCAACCCGAAGGGCCGGGCATCTTTGCGCCAGGATCAGAGGCGATCGGCTCGGACGTACCAAGAGGTATGCCCTTCGCCAATCGCCTCTGCCCTGACGAAAACCTGCTCCGGCAGAATGCTTCAAGCTGACCAGGAAAGGCTCTAAATGTTCCCCACCGCTCTTTCCGATCATCGGAAGGGTCTGCTGCTGACGGCGATCGGCGGGCTGGCGCTTTCGATGGATATCCCGCTCGTCCGTCTTGGCGATGGCGACATCTGGTCGATCCTGGGAATACGAAGCGCAGCAACGATTCTTGCGACGCTCGTCATCCTTGGAGCAATGCGCCTTGCCTCGGGCAAATGGCCGGTCCTCATTCCTGGGCGAGCAGGCCTATTCGCCGGCCTGCTTTACGGCCTCTCCTCCCTCACCTTCGTGCTTTCAGTCTTCAATACGGCCACAGCCAATGTCGTCTTCATCGTCGCCTTCAACCCGATGTTCGCTGCCCTGCTTTCCTGGATTTTCCTGAAGGAGAAGCCGCAGGCCGCGACGCTGATCGCCATGCTGTTCATGATCTTCGGCGTCGGGCTGATCGTGCGCGAAGGGCTTGCGAGCGGCCATATTTTTGGCGACGCCATGGCGCTTCTCAGCGCGCTTATTCTTGCCGCAGCCATCACCATCGGACGTGGCTCGCGCCGGGAAATGGGCTTCGTGCCGCTGCTTGCCGCCATCCTGCCGGCCGCCCTCGGCCTCGCGCAAGCTCTGCCCTTGGGATTTTCCATCGCCCATCCCGGCTGGATCCTCTTGAATGGCGCCATCATGATGCCGGTCGCCTTCTGGTGCCTTGCAACGGGGCCGCGTTATCTTTCCGCGCCTGAAGTCGGCATGTTCTATCTGCTGGAGACCGTGCTCGCGCCGATCTGGGTCTGGCTGATCTTCGCCGAAACGCCGGCGACGATGACGCTGGTCGGCGGCGGCATCCTGGTGACGGCGATCGCCGGGCATTGCTTCTGGATGGTGCGGGAGAAGAGCATCAGGCAACCAGCGGAATAGGACGTTGCCGCCGGATCGGACCGATGTTGTAACTCCGTTATTACAGGGGATAAAATGATGAAGGGCACAATCCGCAAGGTCGGCAATTCCCAGGGCGTTATTATCCCTAAAGAGGTACTGCAGCGGCTGGGCTTGAGCCGCGGCGACAGCCTCGAATTGCGAGAGGTCGAGGGTAATATTCGGCTCGTGCCGGAATCGGCGGACCTTGCCGAGCAAGTGCGGGCAGCCCGCATCGGCATGGAAAAATATCGAGTGGCGCTCCGCGAATCCGCCAGGCGATTGAAAATATGCATGACGAGCAGATCGCCGAGCACGGCGGTCTGTCTGGCCTGCGGGATGCCAACGCATTGGAAACCAGTTTGGCACGGCCGCTCGACAAGGTCGGCACATGGCGAAACCGATATCTTCGTATTCGCCGCAGCCTATCTCTACGCCATTGTTAGAAACCACCCATTCAAGGATGGAAACAAGCGTACCGGCTATCTCGCGGCGTTTACGTTTCTATATCAACCGCTACGTCATCAATGCCGATAACGCGCAGGTCATTGCATTTGTACTCGACGTCGCCGCCGGCGAGATCGACGAGGAAGGCGCGACCCGCTTCCTTCGGGATTTCAGCATAGCGCTCAACCCGTCGCCTTGAACTGCTGCTGCTCCAGTTCCCTGCCAAGCCCCTCGATCACATGCGCCCAGCCTTGCCGGGTCTTTTCCTCGTGTTCGGCCCATTCGGCGCACATTTCGTGGGTCAACGTCAGGCGGCTGCCGCCGCCGAGAGGCTCGATCTCGATTTCGACGCGGTCGCAATTGTGATCATGCTCCTCGACGGAGAAGCTGAAGACCATGCGTCGTGGGCGCTTCAGTTCCAGGAAGACTCCCTGGTGGAAGGCGTCGCCGGTCGGGCGGCGGTCGACGACGAAGAAACGGCCGCCGACATGCGGATCGATATCGGCGCGGATGACGTGACCGTCATCGGTCGCGAACAGGAAGCGGCGGGCGATTTCGGGATTGAGCCAGGCGTCGTAGACGACGGCGGGCGGGGCCCTGTAGGTGTGGCTGACATGCACTTTAATTGTGCTGGCGGGCATCAATTTTCCTCCGGTAATGCGCGCACACTCCTCCCGTGCGCGGCCTGCGACCATTCCGTCCGCCTCCGGAGCCGGCCTCTCATATTTTTGGTAACAGCAATGAGATAGAGGAGTTGCCGCGCCCGCCAAGAGACGAGCGCGGAATTTATGCCTCAGCCGGCGAATTTACCGCTGCGCGGAAAGCCCTTCGGCACGGTGCGACCGGCAGTGGCGCGGTCGGCCAGCCATTCGGCAAGCTCGTCCTTGTTCTTCGTGAAGGTACGGCCGGCACTGTCTTCCCAGATAAGGCCGTCTGATATCGCGAAGCAGCGGACGTCGGAAATGCCGCCATCCTTGTAACGCTGCAGACGGACGCCCTTGCCGCGCGACATCTCCGGCACCTGCGCCAGCGGGAAGACCAGCAGCTTGCGGTTTTCGCCGACGACGGCGACATGGTCGCCGCTGACAGGCACGAGCAGTTGCGTTTCCTCGGGCAGCGCGACGTTCATGATCTGCTTGCCCTTGCGCGTATTGGCGACCAGCTCTGCCTCCGGAACGACGAAGCCGTTGCCGGCTGTGGAGACAATCAGCTGCTTGCGCGCGGGATCGTGGACGAAAGCGGTCAACACCGCCTGATCGTTATCCATGTCGACCATGATGCGCAGCGGCTCGCCGTGACCGCGACCGCCGGGCAACTTGTCGCCGCCGAGCGTGAAGGCCTTGCCGCCGGTCGTGACGATCAGGATCTTGTCCGTCGTCTGCGCCGGGAAGGCTATCTTCAAGCCGTCGCCTTCCTTGAAGGTCAGCGTCGCCGTATCGGCGATATGGCCCTTCAGCGCGCGGATCCAACCCTTTTCGGAAATGACGACGGTGATCGGTTCCTTCTCGATCATCGCCTGCTGGATTGCTTCCTCGTCGGCCTCAGGCGCATCGGCAAACTGCGTGCGGCGGCGGCCGACCTCGGTCGCCTTGGCGAATTTCTTCTTCACTTCGCCGATTTCCCAGGCGACCGTCTGCCACTGCTTTTCGTCGGAGGCAAGAAGTGTCTCGATCTCACCCTTTTCCTTGGTGAGTTCGTCGAATTCCTTGCGGATCTCGAACTCTTCGAGCTTGCGCAAGGCGCGCAGCCGCATGTTGAGGATCGCCTCGACCTGATTGTCGGTCAGATCCCAGCGCGCCATCATCACCGGCTTCGGCTCATCCTCCTCGCGGATGATGCGGATGACCTCGTCGATGTTGAGATAGGCGACCAGAAGACCACCGAGAATTTCGAGGCGCCTGTCGATCGCCGCCAGACGGAAGCGCGAGCGGCGCTGCAGAACTTCGCGGCGGTGGTCCAGCCACTCCTTCAGCACCTCGTTCAGCGCCATGACCCGCGGGATGCGGCCCATGGAGAGCACGTTCATGTTGAGCGGGAATCGGCTCTCGAGCTCCGTCAGCTTGAACATCGATTCCATCAGGATCGTCGGATCGACGCTGCGGGTCTTCGGCACCAGCACGACACGGATGTCCTCGGCCGATTCGTCGCGGATATCCTCCAGCAACGGCAGCTTGCGGGCGATCAGCAGCTCGGCGATCTTCTCGATCAGCCGCGATTTCTGCACCTGGAAGGGAATTTCGGTGATGACGATCTGGTAGCCGCCGCGGCCGAGATCTTCCGTCTGCCATTTCGCCCGCACGCGGAAACCGCCGCGGCCGGTACGATAGCTCTCGATGATGCTGTCGCGGCTGTCGATGATGATGCCGCCGGTCGGGAAGTCCGGGCCGGGAATGAATTCGACGAGCTTTTCGACGGTGGCATCCGGATGCTTGATCAGATGCAGGGCGGCATCGCAAAGCTCGTGGGCATTGTGCGACGGGATCGAGGTCGCCATGCCGACGGCGATGCCGGAGGAGCCGTTGGCGAGCAGATTCGGGAAGGCGCCGGGAAGGACGACCGGCTCGGTATTCGATTCGTCGTAAGTATCACGGAAATCGACGGCATCCTGATCGATGCCCTCGAGCAGCAGTTCGGAGACCGCCGTCATCTTCGATTCGGTGTAACGCATGGCGGCGGGGCTGTCGCCGTCGATATTGCCGAAATTGCCCTGGCCGTTGACCAGCGTGTAGCGCTGCGAGAAATCCTGGGCGAGACGGGCAAGCGCATCGTAGATCGACTGGTCGCCGTGCGGATGGTAGTTACCCATCACTTCGCCGACGATCTTGGCGCATTTCCTGAAGGCTGTATTCGGCCTCAGCCCCATCTCGTTCATCGCATAGACGATGCGGCGATGGACGGGCTTCAGCCCGTCGCGCACGTCAGGCAAAGCGCGGTGCATGATGGTCGACAGCGCATAGGCAAGGTAACGCTGCTCGAGCGCCGCCTTGAGGTCGACCGGCTGGATGTTGTCGTCGTCTCCGCCGGAAGGCGGCAAAATCTCTTGTCCCATGGGTCTTGACTAGCCCAGAAGAGCCCGGCGGGCAAGGAATCTAGCCTATTGCAGCTGTGGATGAAGTCTTGGGAATGACATCTCCAACGCATCGTGCTCTCCGAAAATCGGAATAGATTTTCGGAGAGCACGATGCGAGGGTTGAAAGTGTTACAGTGTCCTTTGCGCGTCTGAAAGACGCGCGGCACTGCAAGGATGAGACAAACGTTCCGCCGTAATTTGGACTTCGTTTGCCGTTCCTTTCAACGGAAATTTAGAAGTCCGCAAATATAAAGCGGGCCCAATCCGTAGTAGCGTAACTGCAGATTTCCAACCGCCACACGCCACCAGAGGAATCACCCCATGAATATTTCCCGGACAACGCGGCTGATGCTGTCGGGCGCCGCCTTTTTCTCGCTCGCCGGTTCGGCTTTCGCTCTCGACGGCACCGATTTGCTGAAGAAGCTTAATGCCGCCTATGCCGCTCAGGGCGGGACGATTGCGGCTGAGAACATCGACATCGACGGCACGACCGTGACCTTGAAGAATGTCACCGTCAAGCCGACCGGCGGCGAGAGCCTGCCCATCGGCGAAGTCACCCTTACCGGCGTCGAAGAAGACGAGGATGGCGGCTATTACATCGAAGAGGCCGCCTTCCCCGATATCAACAAAACGGAAGACGGCGTCACGGTGACGGCGCAGGAGCTGACGCTCGGCGGCATCTCGATCCCGGCAACGGCGGGCGGCGACACGCTCGATACCATGATGCTCTACGAAAGTGCCCATACCGGCCCGCTGAAGGTGGTCAAGGACGGCGCGGAAGTGTTCTCGGTGCTCGAAAGCAATATGAACCTGACGCTGCGCGAGGACGAATCCGGCTTCGATTTCGACGGCGCCTTCAAAAGCATGAAGGCCGATCTGACCAAGACCCAGGATGCGCAGAGCAAGGACGCGATCGAGAAGCTCGCACTGCAGCACGTCCAGGGCGACATCACCATGAAGGGCGCCTGGGAACTTGCCCCCGGCACGATCGACATTTCGGAATTCGCCCTCGATTTCACCAACGTCGGCAAGCTCAATCTCGGTTTCAAGATCTCCGGCTACACGATGGCCTTCATGAAATCGATGCAGGATGCGATGAAGGAATCCGAAGCCAATCCGAACAAGGAACAGTCGCAGCAGGCGCTCGGCCTTGCCATGCTTGGCCTGATGCAGCAGCTGTCCTTCGAGGCCGCACAGGTGCGCTTCGAAGATGCTTCGATCACCAAGCGCGCGCTGGATTATGCCGGTTCGCAGCAGAACATGTCCGGCAAGCAGATGGCGGATTCGCTGAAGGCGATGACGCCGATCATGCTGGCGCAGCTCAATATCCCGGAACTGCAGAACGCCGTTTCGGCCGCCGTCAACACCTTCCTCGACGATCCGAAGAGCCTGACGGTCAAGGCCGCGCCTGAAAAGCCGGTGCCGTTCCCGACGATCGTGGGCGCCGCCATGGGCGCCCCGAACACCCTGCCGCAGGTGCTCGGCGTCAAGGTTACCGCCAACGACTGATCGCTTCGATCTTGCGATCAAAGGCCCGGCAGCAGTGAACTGCGCCCCAAAGGTTGATGTCCAACTCTCGGGGCCAGTTCACGGACTGCCGGGCCTTTTCGTTTTCAGGCGCGGTGGCGGGCGACCTCGGCGATCGCGTGGGCTGCGATATCAAGCAGTTCTTCAAGAGGCGCCCCGTCCCTCGCCTGCACCGACATGCCCTGGATGATGGCGCCGAGGAACCGTGCGAGTGCGCGAGGATTCGTCCCGGCCTTGATATCGCGTTCGCGAATGCCGCGCTCGATCCTCGCGGTGAAAGCGTCGAGCGACCGACGACGCATCGCCGCGACATGGTCGACGATCGCTTCGTTCTCGCTGGCGCAGTTCAGCGCCGCCGTCGAGATCATGCAGCCTTTCGGATGCTCCGGTGCCGAGAAGATCGCCGCCGAGCCCCGCAATATGCGCTCGAAGGCGGAGACGGTGTCGATCGGCTCGCCGAGCGCGGAAAAGGTGTCAGCGCCCAGGCCGCGATATTGCTCGAGCGCCGCGCGATAGAGATCGGCCTTCGAGTTGAAGGCGGCATAGAGGCTTTGCGGCGTGATGCCCATTGCGGCGGTGAGATCGGCGATCGAGGCGCCCTCATATCCATGCGCCCAGAAGGTCTCGCGCGCCGCCGAGAGAACGGTCTCGCGGTCGAAGGCCGGCGGGCGGCCGCGTCGTCGGGCGGCGGGATTTTTCGTGTCAGCGCTATTTTTCACAATGATCACTCTAGAAATTCGAAGCAGCTTGCTATATTCAGGAACGGTCATTGTGATTATAGGAGATTTAATCTGATGAGTCTTCCCCTCGAAACGGCGGATGCCGACAGGAATTCATCCCTTGCCGCAGCAGTCGATGCGGCAATCACAAGCGCGATCACCGAAAAACGGCTGGTTGGAACGGTGGTGCTCGTCGCCCGCGACGGAGAGATCGTCCATCGCCGCGCCGCCGGCCTTGCCGATCGCGAAAACGGTTTGGCCATGCGCGAGGACACGATCTTCAGGCTCGCCTCCATTACCAAGCCGATCGTCACCATCGCCGCGATGCGGCTCGTCGAGCAGGGAAGAATCGGGCTCGACGACGCGGTGACGCAATGGCTGCCGGACTTCCGTCCAAGGCTGCCCGACGGCGCCGAAGCAACCATTCGCATCCGCCACCTGCTGACCCATACAGCGGGCCTCGGCTACAGCTTCTCCGAAGAGGACGGCGGCCCTTATATCAGCGCCGGCGTTTCCGACGGCCTCGACGAACCGGGACTGCCGCTGGCCGAGAACCTGCGGCGGATCGCCAGCGCGCCGCTGCGCTTCACCCCGGGCAGCGACTGGCAATATTCCCTCGCCATGGATGTTCTGGGCGGCGTCATCGAGGCGGAAACCGGCGTGCCGCTCGGCGACGCGGTCGCTGATCTGGTGACGAAACCGCTCGGTCTTGCCGATACCACGTTTTCGGTTCGCGACCGCAGCCGGCTGGCGGCGGCCTATATGGATGCTTCACCGGAACCGGCGCTGATGGGCGAGAATGCGCTGGTGATGTCGCTGATGGGTCCCATCCGCTTCGCGCCGAACCGCATCTTCGACCCCGCCTCCTATCATTCGGGCGGCGCCGGCATGGCGGGAACCGCGGGTGACGTGCTCGCCATCCTCGACACCATCCGCAGGGGCGGCGCCCCGCTGGTCTCGAGCGAAACCGTAGGGATGATGACGACCGACCAGGCCGGCGGGCGCCGCCAACAGCACGAGCCCGGTTCCGGCTTCGGTTTCGGCTGGTCCGTTATCACCAATCCGGCCGAGGCAGGCGTCCCCTTCCCCAAGGGCACGCTGAAATGGGGCGGCGTCTACGGCCATAGCTGGTTCATCGACCCGGTCAACGGGCTGACCGTCGTGGCGCTGACCAACACGACGCTGGAGGGCATGTGGGGCAAGTTCACCGTCGATCTTCGCGAGGCGATCTACGCGGCATTATGAGCGAGTGAAACAAGCAAAAGCCCGGCGGTTGTGCCGCCGGGCTTTGCATTTGGGATCAGAGATCTCAGTCTTTCTTGACCGGCGGGATCGGCCGGATCGAGAGCTCGCGCAGCTGCGTCGGCGTTGCCGGGCTCGGCGCCCCCATCAAGAGGTCCTGGGCCTGCTGGTTCATCGGGAACAGCGAGATTTCGCGCAGGTTCTTCGCGCCGACGAGCAGCATGACGATGCGATCGATGCCGAAGGCAGCGCCGCCATGCGGGGGCGCGCCATACTGGAAGGCACGGTAGAGACCGCCGAAACGATCTTCGACATCCTGCTGGCTGAGGCCGACCTTCTCGAAGGCGGCGACCATGGTTTCCGGCGACTGGTTGCGGATCGAGCCCGAGGCGATTTCGAAGCCGTTGCAGACGGCGTCATACTGGAACGCCTTGATCGTCAATGGATCCTGGTTCTGCAGCGCGTCAAGGCCGCCCTGCGGCATCGAGAACGGGTTGTGGGCGAAGTCGACCTTCTTGTCTTCCTCGCTCCACTCGAAGAAGGGGAAGTCGACGATCCAGCACAGTTCGAAGCGGTCGCGGTCGACGAGGTTCAGTTCTTCGCCAGCCTTGGTGCGAGCCTCGCCGGCGAACTTGTAGAACTTTTCCGGCTCGCCGGCGACGAAGAAGCAGGCGTCACCATCTCCGAGACCGAGCTGGGTGCGGATCGCATCGGTGCGTTCCTCGCCGATGTTCTTGGCAAGCGGACCTGCGCCTTCGAGCTTGTCGTTCTCACTGCGCCAGAAGATGTAGCCGAGGCCGGGCTGGCCCTGGCTCTGTGCCCAGGCGTTCATGCGGTCGCAGAAGGCGCGCGAGCCGCCGGTCTTTGCCGGGATCGCCCAGATCTCAACCTTCGGGTTGGAGGCGATCATGCCGGCGAAGACCTTGAAGCCGGAGCCGGCAAAATGTTCGGTCACCGCTTCCATGACGATCGGGTTGCGCAGGTCCGGCTTGTCCGAACCATATTTGCGGATCGCCTCGTCATAGGGGATGCGCGGCCATTCCTTGGTGACCGGCTTGCCTTCGGCGAATTCCTCGAAAATGTTGGTCATCAACGGACCCATCGTGTTCCAGACGTCTTCCTGGGTCACGAAGCTCATTTCGAGGTCGAGCTGATAGAATTCGCCCGGCAGGCGGTCGGCGCGCGGATCTTCATCGCGGAAGCACGGCGCGATCTGGAAGTAGCGGTCGAAGCCCGCGACCATCAGCAGCTGCTTGTACTGCTGCGGCGCCTGCGGCAGGGCATAGAAGGTGCCGGGATGAATGCGCGAGGGCACGAGGAAGTCGCGTGCGCCTTCCGGCGAAGAAGCCGTCAGGATCGGGGTCGTATATTCGGTGAAGCCGACATTGCCCATTTCGCGGCGCATGGCGGAGATGACCTGGGTGCGCTTGACGATGTTCCGGTGCAGCGTTTCGCGGCGAAGATCGAGGAAACGGTATTTGAGGCGGACGTCCTCGGGATAATCCGGCTCGCCGAAGACCGGCAGCGGCAATTCCTTGGCGGCGGAGAGGACTTCGATCTCCTGCGCGTAAAGCTCGATCTCGCCGGTCGCCATGGTCTTGTTGATGGTGTCTTCGGTGCGAGCCTTGACGAGACCGTCGATGCGGATGACCCATTCGCCGCGGACGGTTTCCGCCATCTTGAAGGCCGGGCTGTCGGGATCGGCGACGACCTGGGTGATGCCGTAATGGTCGCGAAGGTCGATGAAGAGAACGCCGCCATGGTCGCGAACGCGGTGGACCCAGCCGGAAATGCGGACGGTCGAGCCGACATCCGTCTTACGGAGGGCGGCGCATGTGTGGCTGCGATAGCGATGCATGATGTCAAATCCTGGCATGTACTGAGACGGCAGCAAGGGTTTCAGGACCCTCAAGCGCCGACAAGAAAATCGGGCGGAAAAGCGCATGGACGCTCCGATTTGTCAAGGCTTGGCGCACGCGGCCGGGCGTTTGACACGCGTTTATGGCGAGGCGGCGGCCGCCATGCTGCGGCAGTTTGGCCGCGCTTGCCGTATTGCTGAAGCTACCGGTCAACTTTAAAAGGATCGGCATTCTCACCGTGGAGCGTCCGCATGCCTCTGCTTACCCGCCGCAACCTCTTGAAGGCATCCGCCGTCGCGGGCGCTTATGGCGCCGGCATTGGCATTGCCGGCAAATTCGGGCTTGCCGAGGCAGCTCCCGAGCCGCAGTTGCTGACGGCGGTAAAGACCGAGGCCATGCTGACCGAGGCGGGACCGACCAGGGATATCATGAGCTGGGGCCACGACGGCATGCCGCCGGTTTTGAGGATGACCAAGGGACGCCCTTATGCGGCGCGGCTGAAAAACGGGCTCGACGAGCCGACCACGATCCACTGGCACGGGCTTCGCATCGACAACCGCATGGACGGCGTACCGTTCATGACGCAGCCCTACATCTATACCGGCGACAGCTTCGATTATGCCTTCACGCCACCCGATGCCGGCACCTTCTGGTATCATCCACATTGCAACACGCTGACGCAGATGGGGCACGGCATGACCGGCGTCATCGTCGTCGAGGACCCAGCCGATCCGGGGTTCGATGCCGAAGTGGTGCTGAACCTGCGTGACTGGCGGCTCGGCGGCGACGGGCAATTCATCGCTCCCTTCCGGCCGCGCGACGCGGCCAAGACCGGCACCTACGGCACGGTGCGCACGGCCAACTGGCACCAGGAACCGCAATATGACGCGCCGGCCGGCGGGCTGGTGCGGCTGCGCATCGCGATCACCGACGTGACGCGGATCTTCTCGCTGAAGATGGAAGGCGCCGATGCGACGGTGATTGCGATCGACGGCAACCCGGTGCCGAAGCGTTTTCCCCTCGACCTCCTGCAGATCGGGCCGGGTCAACGGCTCGATCTCGCCGTGCGCATGCCGGATAGCGACGGCGCGGTCGCGACGCTGGAAGATATCCGCGGCACGACGCCGAAGACGATCGCCAGCCTGCGCGCGGTCGGATCATCGTTGAAGCGCGATATCGGCGATCTCGGGACGCTTGTCGAAAATCCGGTGCCGAAGGCCGATCTTTCCGCCGCCGAACAGATCCCGCTGGTGCTGAGCGCCACCGCCGAGAATGCCGCCGTCGAAAGCATCTGCGGCACGCTCGGCTACAGTTTCTGGGCCATCAACAAGGTGCCGTGGCCGGGCGACACGCCCGATCCGACGGCGCCGCTTGCGGAATTGAAGCTCGGCAGGAGCTATGTCTTCAATCTGGAGAACACCACGCCGCATACGCATCCGATCCATCTGCACGGGATGAGCTTCACGGTGATCTCCTCCTCGACGCGGGAGGTGATGCCGCTCACCTCCGATACCTATCTCATCCAACCGGACGAGAAGGTGCAGCTCGCCTTCGTCGCCGACAATCCCGGCGACTGGCTGCTGCATTGCCATATCATCGAGCATCAGAAGACGGGGATGACGAGTTATCTCAGGGTGAGCTGAGACCGCGCGCCTTCACGATCGTGGCCGCGCGTCGCGCCGTGGTTCGCCCTTGCCTCAGTTTGGACGTGATTCTTCGCCAGCAATGCTCGAAGCGTATGCTGTTGTATTGACATATCGAACCGAAAGGAGAAGGAAGGTTCAACCGACCTTTTCCTTGCGAATGAAATGATATGATCGAAACCACCGCCGATTTGGCGGCCGCCTGCAAAGAGCTGGCCAAGTCCGACTTCATCACCATCGACACCGAATTCCTGCGCGAGACGACCTTCTGGCCGGAGCTCTGCCTGATCCAGATGGCAAGCCCGACGACCGAAGTTCTCGTCGATCCGCTGGCCAAGGGCATCGATCTCGCCCCCTTCTTCGAGCTGATGGCCGATACGAAGGTGCTGAAGGTCTTTCATGCGGCGCGCCAGGACATTGAAATCATCTTCAATCGCGGCAATCTCATTCCGCATCCGATCTTCGACACGCAGGTCGCCGCCATGGTCTGCGGCTTCGGCGACAGCGTCTCCTACGATCAACTGGTCAGCCGCATCAAGAGTATCCATATCGACAAGTCGTCGCGCTTCACCGACTGGAGCCGCCGGCCGCTCTCCGACAAGCAGCTGGAATATGCGTTGGCCGACGTCACCCACCTGCGCGACGTCTACCTGTCGCTGAAGGCGGAGCTCGATCGCGAAGGCCGCACCTCCTGGCTCTCCGAGGAAATGGACATTCTCGAGGCGCGCGAAACCTACGACATGCATCCCGACGATGCCTGGCAGCGATTGAAGATGCGCCTGCGCAAGCCGCAGGAGCTGGCGATCCTGAAATATGTCGCCGCCTGGCGCGAACGCGAGGCACGCGCCCGCAACGTGCCGCGGTCGCGCGTGCTGAAGGACGATGCGATCTACGAGATCGCCCAGCAGCAGCCCAAGGATACCGAGGCGCTGGGCCGGTTGCGCACCATTCCGAAAGGCTGGGAGCGCTCGACTTCCGGCGCCGCTGTCATCGAGGCCGTCAACACGGCGCTTGCTCTTCCGAAGGCCGATATGCCGCACGCACCACGCCAGGCGCAGGCGCCCGAAGGGGCCGCTGCCGCCGTCGAACTGCTCAAGGTGCTGTTGAAGCTGATTTCGGAAAAACACGGCGTGGCGCCGAAGGTGATCGCCAACAGCGAGGATCTCGACAGGATCGCCGCCGAGGGCGAAAAGGCCGATGTCGCGGCCCTCAGCGGCTGGCGGCGCGATCTTTTCGGCGAGCCGGCGCTGCGGCTGATCCAGGGCGACATCGCTCTGCGCTTCGTCGACCGGAAGGTCGAAACCGTCAGCCTCTGAGGTTGGATAGATTATGCAGCACTTCCAAGGGCTGCATCGTGCTTCACGCGTCCGAACGACGCGGCGCCGTCGTTTCGAATTCGCTTGACGGTTGGTTCCGGCCGGAAACAATGGCTGGGTGAAACATCACGGCGCAGAGGCGGCATGCGGGAAATATCTCCGACGCAGAATTGGATCCTGATCGCGATCGTCCTCGCGGCCAGCGGCGTCATCTATGATTCCATGTTCTATTCCAACCAGACGCCCGTCATCGGAGCGATCTTCGCGCTTTTCATCGGCATGCCGATCATCGCTTTCGAGCGTAAGGTGCTGTTGCGCACGCTCTACAGGCGCATCCAGAAGCTGCCGACTTTCGCCTTCATCATCAGCGAGCTGGTGATCTATGAGATCCTGATGAGCATCGGCTTTGCCTGCGCGGGCCTGCTGCTCTGGTCGGTCGGCATGCTGAAGCCGCCGTCGCTCCTCGATCTCGTCATCATGCCGTTCGAGGTCTTCCTCTATGCGCTGGCGGTCTGCGCCTTGATGATCTTCGTCCTGCGTGTGCGAGAACTGCTCGGCCGCGACGTTTTCCTCAGCATGCTCGTCAGCCGCTACCGCAATCCGGTCAGGGAAGAACGTGTCTTCCTGTTCATCGATCTCGTCGATTCGACGGCCTTTGCCGAAAAGCACGGTGACCTCAGGGCGCAGCAGCTGCTGAGCTCGCTGTTTGCGACCTTCGCCGAGCCCGTCAGGCGTCACAAGGGCATGATCAACGACTATGTCGGGGATGCCGCGATCATCACCTGGCCGCTTGCCCGTGGTGTCAAGAATGCGCGCTGCGTGCGCTGCATCTTCGACATCCTCGCCGATATCGACGCCAATGCCGCCGGCTGGCGGAAAAATTACGGCCAGGTGCCGAAGCTGCGCGCCGCCCTTCACGGCGGCGAGATCATCACCGCCGAAGTCGGCGTCGACCATCACAAAATCAGCTATTTCGGCGATACGGTGAACACCACCGCCCGGCTGGAAACCCTCTGCCGCAGTCTGAACCGACCGGTGCTGATCTCCGCCGAGCTTGCCCGGCGCATGGAGTTTCCCGACAACATCTCCTGCGAAGATCTCGGCACCCATGCCGTCAGGGGCCGCGGCCAGGCGCTTGGCGTCATGGCGCTTTCCTCACGCGCGGTGACCGTCCTGAACACGCCCGCCGTCATTCTGCACGGCTGAGCAGCGGTTCGGCCGCACGTCACCAAAGCTTCACCCAACCGTCAATTCGCTGACATCAAAGCCCTGCTAAGCGGAAAGCATTCGCATCCGTTCCACGGGGATATTATGAAGACCGTCCTTTTTGCTTCCGTATCGCTTTTCATCCTGGTCGCGACCTCCGCTGCGGCCGACCAGCAGCAGTTTCCGGCCAAGCTCGCCGGCCAGGCGATCCTGCCTGCCAACACCATGGTTCCGGCACCGGCCGATGCCCCCGAATTCCTCAAGCATTCCGGCAAGTTCACGACGGCGGACCGCAAGCGCACCGAAGCGCTCGGCACCGTTCCCGGCAAGGACGGCGCCCGCATCACCGATCTGAAGCTTCCCTTCAACGGCCAGCCGATCCAGGGTTTTTCCGGCATCAAGACGATGACCGACGGCACCTTCTGGACGCTCTCCGACAACGGCTTCGGCTCGAGGGCAAACTCATCGGACTCCATGCTTTTCCTGCACCAGATGACGTTCGACTGGGCCGGCAACAAGGCTGATGTCGTCAAGAACCTCTTCCTCTCCGACCCCAACAAGATCGCTCCGTTCCCGATCGTGCTCGAAGGCACCGACACGCGCTACCTCACCGGCGCCGACTTCGATATCGAATCGATCCAGCCGGTTTCCGACGGCTTCTGGCTCGGCGACGAATTCGGTCCCTACATCCTGAAATTCGACCCGTCAGGCCGCCTGACCGACGTCATCCCGACGACGCTCGACGGCAAGCCGGTGCTTTCGCCCGACAATCCGCTGATCCAGCTGCCGGGCAACCCGGCCGCGAAGATGCCGGTCTTCAATCTGAAGCGCTCCGGCGGTTTCGAAGGCCTCGCCATGTCGAAGGATGGCGCCAAGCTCTACGGCCTGCTCGAAGGCGCCATCTACAAGGATGACGGCACGATGGAAACGGTCGATGGCCACACCGCCATCCGCGTCATCGAATTCGACGTCGCCGCCAAGAAGTGGACCGGCCGCAGCTGGCTCTATCCGTTCGAAGACAAGGGCGTGTCGATCGGCGACTTCAACATGCTCGACGACACGACCGCTCTCGTCATCGAGCGCGACAGCGGCGCCGGCACCAAGGACAAGGCCTGCGCCGACCCCAAGCAGCCGAAGCCGGATTGCTTCGAGGCTCCGGCCGAACTGAAGCGCGTCTACAAGATCGAGTTCAACGATGCCAATGTCGGCAAGGCCGTCCGCAAGATCGGCTATATCGACCTCCTCAATATCCAGGACCCCGACAACAAGAAGAAGGCCGGCAGCAAGGACGGCGTCTACGACATGCCGTTCGTGACGATCGAAAACGTCGACCGCGTCGACGCCACGCACATCATCATCGGCAACGACAACAACCTGCCCTTCTCGGCCGGCCGCGCCGTCGACAAGGCCGACAATAACGAGTTCAGCCTGCTTGAGGTTGGCGAGTTTTTGAACGCGAAGTAATTCGGGTTTGATGTGAGATAGAGAGGGCGGTGCGTAAGCGCCCCCTTTTTTATCTGGTCGTGGGCATCTAAGTTTCTCCCTCATTCCTGTGCTTTTCACAGGAATGCAGTGCGTCCAAGTCGTTGGGCGCAAGAGAGTTTTTCAACCGCCGCATTGAGCCGTTCACCACGCGGACGCGCGGTGGCTGGATTCCTGTGATGAGCACAGGAATGAGGGAGGGCGGAGGGACGGCACGGTCAAAACAGCCCGCCGTAAAGATGCCTACCCTACTCGAACAGAAACGCCAGCCGCTTGTTGGTCAGTCTCGACAGCTGCTGCAGGCGACCGTCCAGGCGTTCGCCGGCGAAATCGCGGTACTCGGGAGGCACGACGAATTCAAGGTCGAGGTCCGGGTTCGGCGATTTGCGGAAGGTCAGGTTCTTGACGATGCCGGGCATCGAGGCCGAGAAGAGGTAGACGACACGCAGCATGCCGCCGAGCAGCTTAGCGCGCTCGATGAGCTGAGGCGTGGCGATCTGGGCCAGCGGGCCGGTGGCGCCGTCGTCATGCAGGCCTTCGAAACGGTAATAGTTGGAAAGCGCGATAAAGGCGCGGCCGGGATGACTGATGCCGACGAAGGAAGAGTGAGCGATGACGTTCAGCGCCTGCAGCCCTCGATAGTCAGGATGGGCGCGCCAGCTGATATCGGCAAGCAGACAGGCGGCCTGACGGTAGCGGCTTTCCTCTTCGGTTTCCTGGATGCCGAAGAGGGGCATCATGCGGCCGGTCCATTCGGCCAGCTCGCGAGCATGCTCCGGCGAGCGGGCACGCAGGATCGCCAGCTCGCCGGCAGCGGCAAGCAGCGGATCGGCGCGGCGCTCGGCCTCCGACAGCAGCGAATAGAGATATCCCTCGCGCACACCTTGCGCCGAGAAGGAAATCATCGACGGCTTCATCGCGCTCAGCACTTCCTTCATGGCGACGGCGCCGAAGGGCAGCAGCGACCGGCGGTGCTTGGAAACGGCCTGCAGCGCCGGCTCCCTGGAGTCGCGCGCGGCCACCACCTGGTCGAGGAACAGCATCATCGCTTCGAGCGACACCTCATAGCCCTGCATCATGTGCAGCGGATAATGGGTGATTTCCATGTGCAGCTTGGCGATGTTTCGCCAGGTGCCGCCCACGGCGTAGAAGGTACGCCCCTCGCCTTTCGACAGCAGCTTTGCCGTCTTCAACTGCTTGCGGGCAAAGCTCTGGGCCTTGGAGAGCGAACCGCCGGCATATTCCGACAGGCGCAGGCCGCCGAGCGGCAGAGTGATGCCCTTGCCGAATTCCTTACCCTTGATATCGATCAGCTCCAGCGAGCCGCCGCCAAGGTCGCCGGCAATGCCGTCAGGATTGTAGAAACCGCTGATGATGCCGAGCGAGGCGAATTTCGCCTCTTCCTCGCCCGAAAGCACGCGGACTTTGCGGTTCAGGATGGTTTCTGCCTGGTGGATGAAATCGGGACCGTTGCTCGCCTCGCGCGCGGCTGCCGTTGCCAGCACATACATGGTGGCGGCGCGCGCCTGGTCGGACAGAGCCTTGAAACGATGCAGCGCCGCCAAAGCCCGCGCGACGCTGTCTTCATCCATCTTGCCGGTAAGGGCGACGCCCTTGCCAAGGCCGCAGAGGACCTTTTCGTTGAACAGGACGGTCGGCGAACGGGACATGCCTTCGTAGACGACTAGACGAATGGAATTCGATCCAATATCGACGACGGAGACCGGGGCGATCCCCGGAAGGCGCCCCTGGGCTTCAGATTCAACCATTTAGGTCCAGTTTTACTTGTTGTTGCGGCCTTCGAGCAGGCCGGCGATCAGCTTCGGCGCACTGGACTTCAGAGCTTCACCACGGCCCGACAGGCTCGGATTGGTCATGAAATACTGCTGCGCATTGAACGGTTCTTCGCCCCTGCGCACTTCCATGCGTCGCGACGTACCGTCGGGCAATATCTCGTAGCTTTGTTGATTGTCAATCACGTTGCCGAGCATAATCTGTGACAAGACTTGCTCGTGAACGGTCGGATTCGTCAGCGGAACCATGGTTTCGACGCGGCGATCGAGGTTTCGCGGCATCATGTCGGCCGAACCGATGTAAACCAGCGCCTTATCGGACGGCAGGCCGTGGCCGTTGCCGAAGCAGAAGATGCGACTGTGTTCGAGGAAGCGGCCGACGATCGACTTGACGCGGATCTTCTCCGAAAGGCCGGGCACCTGCGGGCGCAGGCAGCAGATGCCGCGCACCACCAGATCGATCTCGACGCCGGCATGGCTGGCGCGATAGAGCGCATCGATGATGTCGGGATCGACAAGCGCGTTCATCTTCATCCAGATCGCGGCCGGCGCGCCGTTCCTGGCATGCTGGATCTCCTCCTCGATGTGGCGCAGGATGCGCGGGCGCATCGTATAGGGCGAGATGGCGAGCTGCATGCCCTGTTCAGGCTCGCCGTAGCCGGTGATGAAGTTGAAGATATTCGCCATGTCATGGGCGATGACGGGATTGCAGGTAAAATAGGAAAGGTCGGTATAAATCTTCGCGGTGATCGGGTGGTAGTTGCCCGTTCCGAGGTGGCAATAGGTGCGCAGCTTGCCTTCCTCGCGCCGGACGACCATCGACATCTTGGCATGGGTCTTGAGCTCGATGAAACCGAAGACGACCTGCACGCCGGCGCGTTCGAGATCGCGCGCCCAGCGGATGTTCGCCTCTTCGTCGAAGCGGGCCTTGAGCTCGACCAGCGCCGTCACCGACTTGCCGGCTTCGGCGGCGTCGATCAGGGCGCGGACGATCGGGCTGTCGTTGGAGGTACGGTAAAGCGTCTGCTTTATCGCCAGGACGTCAGGATCGCGCGCAGCCTGGAGAAGAAACTGGACCACCACGTCGAAAGATTCGTAGGGGTGATGGACGACCATGTCCTTTTCGCGGATGGCGGCAAAGCAGTCGCCGGCATGTTCGCGAACGCGCTCGGGAAATCGCGCATTGTAGGGGGCAAACCTGAGATCCTCGCGCGGCGCCTTGGTGATCTCGGACAGGGTGTTCAACGCCAAAAGACCCGGCAGAACGGCGACGCGATTGTCCGGGATATTGAGGGCCTGAACGACGAACTGGCGCAGCGAGGCCGGCATTTCCGAGTCGGTCTCGATGCGGATGACCTTACCGCGGCGGCGGCGCTTCAGCGCCGTTTCGAAAAAGCGGACGAGATCCTCGGCCTCTTCCTCGACTTCGATATCGCTGTCGCGGATGACGCGGAACGTACCGGAACCCTGCACCTCGTAACCCGGGTAGAGCCGATGGATGAAGATGTTGGCGACATCTTCCAGCGTGATGTAGCGGATCGTGTTTCCATCATCCGGCAGACGAACGAAGCGGTCGAGCGCCACCGGCAGGCGCAGCAGCGCCGTCATCGGCTCGCGGCCGTTCTTGCTGACGAGCTGCAGGCCGATCGAGAAGCCGAGATTCGGAATGAAGGGGAACGGATGGGCCGGATCGATCGACAGCGGCGTCAGGACCGGGAAGATCGCCTGTTCGAATTCGGCAGCCAGCCACTGGCGGTCGGCATCGCTCAAGGCGCCGGGGCGCACGATCAGGATGTCTTCCTTGGCGAGATATTGCTGCAGGACGGCGAGCGAGGCCTGCTGCTCCATCTGCAGATGGTCGATCTCCTGCAGGATCGAGTCGAGCTGCTCGGCCGGCGTCTTGCCGTCAGGGCTGCGGATGGCGATGTTCTGGCGCACCTGGCCCTCGAGGCCGGCGACACGCACCATGAAGAATTCATCGAGGTTGGCGGCTGAGATCGACAAGAAGCGGACGCGCTCGAGCAGCGGATGCTCGGTATTCAGCGTTTCTTCGAGGACACGGCGGTTGAACTGCAGCCAGGAGAATTCTCGGTTGATGAAGCGCTCGGGGCTCTTGAGCAGCTCTTCCAGCGGGGGAGTGTTGTCGTTGATCTCGGGAGCGAGTTCTTGATGTTCTGCGACTGCACTATCCATTGTCCGCTTACCCCGTTCTCAATCGCCAAAGGCAATTATATCAGTTTGACGACGGAACTGTGACAGTCAATCGGCCGGTTCTGAATTTCCCAATTCATTCAATACTTCGGCCGCAAGAGACCGGGTGATTTTCGTACCCCGCGACAGGGCCAGCCGGTCGAGCCTTTCGACGATCGTCTGGGCCGCGTTCAGCGACCGCTCCATCCGGTTGACGATATAGAGCACGAGTTTGTCATCTATATAAAGCTGCCGGTCGGCGAAGAGCTTGACGATCACCTGCGACAACAGCGCCTCATCGGGTTCGCCGATCTCGACGACGGTTGCCGCTTTCAGGCGTGAGCGCAGATCGGGCAGCGAAACCGGCCATGACATCGGCCAGAGACGGCTGGTGATCAACAGGCTGGTGCCGTTTTCGCGCACGCTGTTGATGACGTGGAATAGCGCGTTGTCATCGAAGCCGAGGCGATCGGCGTCCTCGAACAGCACCGGGCCGGCGGCGGCGGCAACGGCGGCATCCGAGCCGAGCTCGGGATGGATGTCGACGGCGCCGCTCAAGTCCCGCCAGATGCGGGCAAGATGCGATTTACCCGAGCCGACCGGGCCGGCGAGCACGACGACCGGCGATGGCCATGCGGGCCAGGCATCGACGATCGAAACGGCGGCGGCGAGACGCTCCGAGATCAGGAGGTCGTCGCGCCCGCTTGCGGCATCGTGCGAAAAGACCAGCGGCAACTGCTCTCCGGCCTTGCGCTTCGGATCAGCGTTCTTGACGTCATTCATTGGGAACTGATTTCGTCTTCCTGGCGCGGCCGCTTGATGACCCGCCAAAATAAAGATCGCTCTGAAGGTAGCGTGAAAGCGCGAAGCGAACAAGGACGCCGACGGCTGCGGCGGCCGGCACGGCGACCAAAAGACCGACGAAACCGAAGAGCGCGCCGAAGGCAAAAAGCGCAAACATCAGCCAGACCGGATGCAGGCCGACGCTGGAACCGACGAGCTTCGGCTGCAGAATGTTGCCTTCCAGGAACTGACCACTGAAGAAGACGACGAGCACCAGCCCGATCCAGGGATAATCCGGCCAGAACTGCACGAGCGCCACGCCGATGGCGAGGACGAGGCCAACCATCGAGCCGACATAGGGAATGAAACTGATCATGCCGGCGAAGAGGCCGATCAGCAGGCCGAAATTCAACCCGACGAGAGAAAGGCCGACGGCATAATAGATGCCGAGGATAAGGCAGAGCGAGCCCTGGCCGCGGATGAAGCCCGCGATCGCCTGGTCGATCTCCTTGGCGATCTGGCGGACATCGCTGACATAATCGCGCGGGATCCACTGATCGACCTTGGCAACCATGCGGTCCCAGTCGAGCAGGATATAGAAGGCGACGACGGGGGTGACGACGAGCAGCGATATGACGTCGACGATCGCCTTGCCGGAATTCCAGATCTGCGCGAAGAGCCCGGTGAGGAACCCCATACCCTCCGACAGGATGCCGGAGAGATTGTCCTTGATCGCGCCCATCTGGTTCTCGACCCAGTCCGGCAGCAGCGAATTCTGCGCCTGCGTGATGAACTGCTGCAACTGGCTGATATAACCCGGCAGACGCTCGGCAAAATCGTTGAACTGGCTGATGAGCACCGGAATGAGGATCATCAGCGCTAAGGCGAAGACGATGACGAAGGCGACCAGAATGCCGATGGTCGCCATCATGCGGCTCAGGCCCAGGCGTTCAAGCCGGTCGGCCACCGGATCGAGGAAATAGGCGATCGCCATGCCGGCGATGAAAGGCAGCAGGATCGAGCTGAAGACATAGAGAAAGACGATGAAGAAGACGAGCACTGCCAGCCAGAAGAAGATCTGACGCTTGAGACTGTTGCCGCTGACATGCTGTGGCATCGCTTCCCCGTTGATTGCTCGCCGCCGCCAAACGCCGCATCCGATCCGAAGCGGCCATTCAGCACATAGGATGCAGGCGCAAAGATGGTCAACCCTGTCGCGTCAAATCCCGGAAAGGGTGGAGGGAGACGCGGGAAATTGGGGGCTTTTGCCATGCAACGCTTGCATAAACGCCCCTGTCATGCAATTGCGACCGGCAGATGACGCGGCACGTTTGCCGCCTGAAATAGCCATCGGAGACCAGCATGAGCCAGTCTGGGAAAAACGGCCTGACATATAGCGATGCAGGCGTCGATATCGATGCCGGCAACCTCCTCGTCGAGAAGATCAAGCCGGCAGTGCGTTCGACGCGCCGTCCCGGCGCCGATGGCGAGATCGGCGGCTTCGGCGGGCTCTTCGACCTCAAGGCGGCGGGCTTCAGCGATCCGGTTCTGGTCGCCGCCAATGACGGCGTCGGCACCAAGCTGAAGATCGCCATCGATGCCGACTATCACGACACCGTCGGCATCGACCTCGTCGCCATGTGCGTCAACGATCTCGTGGTGCAGGGCGCCGAGCCGCTGTTCTTCCTCGATTATTTCGCGACCGGCAAGCTCGACCCCGACCAGGGCGCAGCCATCGTCGGCGGCATTGCCGCCGGCTGCCGCGAGGCCGGCTGCGCGCTGATCGGCGGCGAGACCGCCGAGATGCCCGGCATGTATTCCTCCGGCGACTACGATCTCGCCGGTTTTGCCGTGGGTGCTGCCGAACGCGGCAAGCTGCTGCCCTCGGGCGATATCGCCGAGGGTGACGTGATCCTCGGCCTCGCCTCCTCCGGCGTCCATTCCAACGGCTTTTCGCTGGTACGCAAGATCGTGGAACTGTCCGGCCTCGACTGGAGCGCCGCCGCACCTTTTGCCGAAGGCAGGCTGCTCGGCGAAGCGCTGCTCGAGCCGACCCGCATCTATGTGAAGCCGCTTCTGAAGGCGATCCGCGAGACCGGCGCCATCAAGGCGCTGGCGCACATCACCGGCGGCGGTTTCCCGGAAAACATTCCGCGCGTCTTGCCGAAACACCTAGCCGCCGAGATCGATCTTGATGCCGTCAAGGTTCCAGCGGTGTTTTCGTGGCTCGCCAAGACGGGCGGCGTCGAATCCAGGGAAATGCTGCGCACCTTCAATTGCGGCGTCGGCATGATCGCCGTCGTTGCCGCCGAGAACGTCGCGGCCGTTTCGGCCGCCCTCGAAGCCGAGGGCGAGACTGTGATCACGCTCGGCCGCATGATCGCCCGCGACGAAGGCGCTGCCGGCACGGTCTACAAGGGCACGCTTGCGATATGAGCGCACCGCGCAAACGCGTCGTCGTCTTCATATCAGGCAGCGGCTCCAACATGATGGCGTTGGTTGCGGCGGCGAAGGCCGCCGACTATCCGGCCGAGATCGTCGGGGTGATCTCCGACAAGGCGGATGCCGGCGGGCTTGCCAAGGCTGATGCCGAAGGCATCGCCACCTTCGCTTTCCCCCGCAAGGACTACGCCAGCAAGGACGCGCATGAGGCGGCGATCTTTTCGGCGCTCGACGAGCTTTCGCCCGACATTCTGTGCCTGGCAGGCTACATGCGGCTACTGACGGCAACTTTCATCCAGCGTTACGAAGGCCGGATGCTCAACATCCACCCTTCCCTGCTGCCGCTGTTTCCCGGCCTGCATACGCATCAGCGGGCGATCGACGCCGGGATGCGGATCGCGGGCTGCACGGTGCATTTCGTCACCGAGGGCATGGATGAAGGGCCGGTGATCGGCCAGGCGGCCGTACCGGTTCTCTCGGGCGACACAGCCGAAAGCCTTGCCGCGCGTGTGCTCACCATCGAACATCAAATCTATCCGCAGGCGCTGCGGCTGTTTGCCGAAGGCCGGGTGACGATGGAAGGCGGCAAGGCCGTCGGCGCGGAGGCCTCGACCGCCGCACCCAAGGCACAGCTGATTTCGCTGATCGGCGACCGCGCTTAGATTGCTGCGCTATTTTCTGAAAGCCGGTAACTTTATCAGGTCTTCCCTACTGATCTGAACACCGGAGCTTTCGGAAAGAATTGAGCAGCGCCCGCCGCTATGACCCCAAAATAATCACAGAGGTCAGCCAACTGATTCCATCCTGTGGTATCAGGTATTCTTGATTCTCCTTCTGAGCCATCGCTTGGCCACCAGAACAATATTTCCAATGATTACGTAAGAGGACAAAAACAATAGAGGAAGGTGAATCGCGACCGAGCCGTAACCTCCCCTCTCACACAGCGTCTCTACCGAAGCTTGACTTAAAACAATCTTGGATCCGCTCAATATCGTAGCAAATGGATAGTTGAATATTACAAAATATATTACAACAAAAACAAATATTCCCCTGTCGTATATATAACAAAAAGCAACAGAAATCAAAGAAATAAATATCAGAACAAATCATGGATACTTATATACAAATATAATCGCATTCAATAAGGAAGCAGCCGATTTTTTGCATTGTATATATTTGCCACCTATATAGACGTTCGGGATACCATATTGGTTATCGTAGTAAATTGACACAACAATTACACATATTGTCGCGATTCCACTTAAAACGAACGGCAGCAGCCCCCACTCCTTGTGCAGCAATCTCGGCTCAGATGACATCTTGACTCCGCATCGTTGGCGTCTTGTTCCGGAGTTATGTGATAGTCGGGGTACCGTCGACGAGAAAGCCAGCTTAGCCGGGATCTCGTCATTCTGTGGTGGAGGGATTATTTCGACGCTCAGACGTGCAGCTAAGCCGCCAAAGCCCGCAGCGGATGCAGCGTGCCGTCGCTGTAGACGAAGCGGCCGGCGCGGAAAGTGGCGCGGATGCGGTTGATATCGCCCGGTTCGACCACGACGAGATCGGCGCGCTGACCAAGGGCGATCTCGCCACGATCCGACAGACCGGCCGAACGGGCCGCATTGCCGGTCGCCATGGCAACGGCTGCCGGCAGGCCGCCTTCCACCATGTCGGCAAGCTTGAAGATGCCGGGCACGAAGGCGGCCGGATGATAATCGGCGGCGATGACGCTGAGCAGGCCGGCCCTTGCGGCATCGAGGGCGCTGAGATTGCCCGACATCGACTGGCCGCGCAGCGCGTTCGGCGCGCCCATCAGCGTCCAGAGGCCACGGCGGCGCGCCTCTTCCGCCGCAGGCGCCGTGACCGGAAACTCGCTGATGGTCACGCCGAGATCATGCATTTCGGCGACCTTTTCGACGCTGTCATCGTCATGCGAGGCAAGCGACAGCTTGTGCTTCAGCGACAGCGCGACAATCTCCTTCAGCTTGGCCTCGATGTCAGGATTGTTGCGCATGGCGATGCGCTTGGCGACGATCTCCGCCGCCATGTCCTCTGAGATGGCGCGGCGCTCGGAAATGCTGAGGATGTAGCTCTGCAGATTGTTGTATTGGCCCTGGCCCGGCGTGTGGTCGGTCAGCGACACCATGTCGATCTGGTCGGCATTCAGCAGACGCTCGAGTGCCGGGGCTGCACCGACATTGGTGATTTCGTAGCGGGCATGGACGCGGTGGTCGATCAGCAGATCATCGCGCAGACGGTTGATGCCCTCGATCACTGCCGAGGTCGTCTCCAGCGAACGGACATGGCCGTAGACGCTCTCGGTCGCAAAAGAGACGGCGGCAAAGGCGGTCGTGACACCGGCGGCGGCAAGCTTCTTGTCGAGTTCGTGGATGCCGAAATCGATCGGCATCGTCGCGTTCGGCCGCGGGGCGATCTCGCGCTCGATCATGTCGCCGTGCAGATCGACGAATCCGGGCATCAGCAGCCGTCCGCCGCCATCGACGGCAGCGGCGGCGACCGGCTCCGGCCTGATCTCAGCGATGACGCCATCCTCAACACGCACGGCACCTTCACTCACCACCTCGTTTGGGAGAACGAGGGTGAAATTGCTGAGCCACATGGGCTTTCTCCTGACCGCATCCGATGATTGACAAGCCGCAGCGGATAAAACCGCTTCGTGACAGTCGTATGAAATTTCGAGCGCGATCACCTTAAAGCGGAAACTTGCGCTTTGGAATTGGTTGAATGCGCTCGCCGCGCGGATTCACGACCATCGTTTCAAACAGCGCGAGTCTCGAATCCAGCGACCTGGAGCCTTCGAATTGACTAGTTATAAATAAACTAGTAGTATTATTACTATGACATCTATCAAACGCTCTCCAGTCGCGCTCGCCGTCCTTGCAATGCTCATGGAAGAGCCAATGCATCCTTACCGAATGCAGCGGCTCATTAAGGAGCGCGGCAAGGACGAAGTGATCAATGTCACGCAGAGGGCGAGCCTTTATCAAACAATCCAGCGGCTCGAACGCGAGGGCTTGATCATCCCGCGGAAAACAGTCCGGGACGACAAGCGTCCAGAGCGAACCGTGTACGAGATAACTGAGAAGGGCCGCGAAATCGCGCTTGAATGGATGCGGGCGATATTGTCGACCCTGACGCGAGAATATCCGGAATTCCCCGCGGCGATGTCATTTCTTCCGCTGCTTACGCCTGATGATGTGGCGAGCCAGCTTGAGCTCAGAGCAAAAGCCATCGAGTCGGAACTTCGCAGGATCGACGACGTCTTGCAGGAAGCTCAGGCTGTTCCAAGGCTCTTCCTTCTCGAGATGGAATATCTCCGAGCGATCCACGCAGCCGAATTATCCTGGGTCAGTGGCATTGTCGGGGACCTCAGCGCCCAGCGTATCACCTGGACAGAGGAGTGGCTGAGACAGATCGCCGCCAAATTCTCCATCGCCCCCAAACTCGACTAGGACCAACACCATGAAGGTTTTGATTATCGGCGCCGGGACGGGCGGTTTGGCACTCGCACATCTGCTTAAGCAGGCTGGGGTTTGCATAGCGGTATATGAGCGCGACTTTGCGCCGAGCACCGACAGTGGTGGTCATCGCGTCGGCATCAGCCCGGCTGGAAGCCGCGCGCTAAAAGCCTGTGTCCCCGGCGAACTCTACGATCTCTATGTCGCCACCTGCGCCAGGTCGCCACGCTATTTCAACATGCTCACTGAACAACTGGGCGAAGTCCTGAGCTTCGATATCGATGATGCAGGCCCGAACGCTCTCGACGGTGAAAAGAACGTCATTCGAAAGGCGCTGAGGCGGGTTCTACTCAGAGGACTTGAAGACGACGTCTTCTTCGGGAAGACGCTTCAAAGTTACACAAACAGTGCCGACGGGTCGGTCATAGCTTGCTTTCAGGATGGAAGTCTCGCGACGGGAGATGTGCTGGTGGGCGCTGACGGCACGAATTCGACTGTACGCAAGCAACGTCTGCCGGAAGCGCGTCTGGAAGACACGGGGATCGTGTCGCTCGGGGGCAAAATTCCGATGACGGTCGCGACGAAAGCTCTGCTGTCGGACAAAATGTTTCAAGGCATGTCGCTGATCATGGCGCCGATGGGCTTCGGCGCAATCATTCACTCGCTCGAGTTCGCCGGCACTAGAAGCGACCCAGATTTTGTTGCTCGTTGGCCGGACTTCGTCGAAGCACTCGACGAGGACAGCGTCGGTTGGGGGGTATGGGGCGCTCGGCAGAACTGGCCGCGGGACCCGACCGGTCTGAGCGGCGAACAATTGAGAGAACTGGGCTTGAAACTCACCCGGGACTGGCATCCGCACTTACATGCGCTCATTCAGATGACGGAGCCCTCGACGATCCAAGATATCAGGATGAGAACCGCCGTCCCGCTGACGCCTTGGGCGAGTTCGAATGTCACTCTGCTCGGTGACGCCGTCCATACGATGACGCCAGGACGAGGCGCGGGCGCCAATACCGCGCTTCGCGATGCCGCACTGCTCGGACACATGCTGGTTGAAGCGAACCAAGGGCGAAAACCGCTTGTCGAAGCCATACATGCCTACGAAGTCGAGATGCTTCGCTACAGTACCGAAGCGATCCGAGAATCGAAAAAGCAGATGGATGCCAGCGACCTGGTCCATCGGCCGATTGTCGGCAGACTTCAACTCGCTGTCACGCGCGGCGTAATGCGCATCATCAATGCGGTACCTGCACTGAAGCAGCGCGCCTTTCAGCAGATGATGCGAGTTCGCGGAGAAAACTAAACGGGTCGCGGATCATGTCGATCCGCCCGAAGTAACTTGACGAACCAGGTCTCGATCGCCTTACCCGCTAACGAAGTTTGCCCCTGTTCAACAGCGCCCATTGCAACAGCACGATCGTCTTGGCATCGAAGATCTCGCCAGTTTCGATCATTGCCGCGGCCGCGTCGAGCGGGACTTCGAGGACCTCGATATCCTCGTGCTCTTCGTCCAGGCCGCCGCCTTCCGCCACGCGGTCGGCAGTGTCGATGAGGGCTGCGAAGAAGTGGACGACCTCGGTGACGGCGCCCGGCGAGGTATAGGATTTGAACAGGAAGCGCGCGTCGCGCAGCCGATAACCGGTCTCCTCCATCGCCTCGCGGCGGATCGCCGCCTCGGGATGATCATCATCGAGAAGGCCGGCCGGCACCTCGATTGTCCAGGCGGGATCGCCATTGAGATGAACAGGGAGGCGGAACTGGCGAACGAGCACGACAAGGTCGCGCCTGGGATCATAAAGCAGGATGCAGGCGGCGGGCGTGCGGTGGTAGACCTCCCGCTTCAACCGCTGGGTTGCGCCCTTGCGGTCTATATAATCGAGCAGGTAGCTGGAGAGCCGCGTCCAGCCATTCGACAGGATTTCTTCGCTGACGATCTTCACGCGTGATGTCGGCTGCATCATGCTGCGTCCCTGCGAAGCCAGACCTTGTTGTCGTGAACGGCCGCCCCGCCATAGGGTGCGACGGGGTCGGCGCCGGTCAAGACATTGATGCCCTCGCCATCGACATGCGCCTTGTTCGGCCAAAGCCCCTCGGCGATCAGCACGCCGGATTTCACTTCGGTGGTGATGCGGGCGTGGATGCGCAGATCGCCGCGGCTGTTGCCAATGCGAACGAGATCGCCATGGGCGATGCCATTGGCTTCGGCGTCGGCGGGATTGATCATCACCTCGGGGCGCCCTTCCTTTTGGCGAGAGGTCTTGGTCTCGGAGAAGCTCGAATTCAGGAAGTTGCGGGCGGGCGACGTGGCCAGCCGGAAAGGATGCTCGGGATCGGCGACTTCGATGACATCGACCTGATCAGGGAAGGCCGGAAGCTCGGCATGCGGCCCGAGCACCCCGATGGCGGCCGGCGGCTTGTTCGGCGCCGGCTGATTGATCCAGTCCGGGCGAAAGTGGAACTTGCCATCCGGATGGGCAAAGCCGTTCAGATAATGCGCCTCCTCGAAGGCGGGCTGGCGATCGAACCATTTGTGTTCGAGGAAATGCTCATAATCCGGCAGGCCACTCGATTCGAGGATGCGGTCGACCATCTCGCGGGCGGTGAAGCCGAAGCCGGGACGATCGGCGACGCCGAGGCGTTTGGCCAGTTCCTCGATGACGAAGAGATTGGTGCGCACGGTCGGCGGCGGCTCGACCAGCTTCGGCCCCAGCAGGATATGGTTCTGGCCGCCGGCCCGGTAGATATCGTCATGCTCGACGAACATCGTCGCCGGAATGACGATATCGGCGATCTCAGCCGTTTCGGTCATGAACTGCTCGTGGACGGCGACGAAGAGGTCGTTGCGGGCAAAGCCGCGTCTGACGAGGCGCTGCTCGGGGGCGATGTTGGCGGGATTGGTGTTCTGGATCAGCATCGCCGTCACCGGGCCGCGATGACGGAGCGCCACCGCATCACCGGTCAGCACCCGGCCGATCTGCGACTGGTCGAGCATGCGGATATCGGCATCCTTCATCGACCGGCCGGTCAGTTCGGCGCTGTTCATGCGGAAAATATCGCTGTTCGAATGGAAGGCGCCGCCGCCTTCATATTGCCAGGAGCCGAGAACGGTGGCGATCGAGGCGGCCGCATGCATGGCGACCGCGCCGTTGCGCTGGCGGGTGAAGCCATAGCCCAGGCGGAAGAAGGTCTTCTTCGTGGTGCCGACGAGGCTGGCGAAGGCTTCGATCTCCTCGACCGAAAGACCGGTGATGGCGGCGGCCCATTGCGGCGTCCTGGTTTTCAGATGCGCTTCGAGACCCCCGGGATCGTCGGCGTACCGCGCCATATAATCACGGTCGGCATGGCCGTCGCGGAAGGCGATGTGCATGACAGCGCACGCGAGTGCTGCATCGGTACCCGGCCTGACGATCAGCGCCATGTCGGCCTGCTTCATCGTCGGATTGTCGTAAATGTCGATGACGACGATCTTGGCGCCGCGCTCCTTGCGCGACTTGATGGCGTGGGTCATCACATTGACCTGCGTCGAGACCGCGTTGGTGCCCCAGATGACGACGCAATCGGTGCGGCCCATCTCGCGCGGATCGGGACCACGCAGCGTGCCGGTCGCCATGGTGAAGCCGGTCCAGGCGGGGTTGGTGCAGATCGAGGAGAAGAAGCCGGAGTAACGCTTGGCATGACGCAGACGATCGATCGAATCGCGCTGCACCCAGCCCATGGTGCCAGCGTAGAAATAGGGCCAGATCGCCTCGCTGCCGTCCCTCGCCTCGGCCTTCACAAAGGCTTCGGCGATCTCATCCAGCGCATCGTCCCAGGAAATCTGCTGCCACTGCCCTGCCCCCTTGGCGCCGGCGCGGCGCAAGGGATGCATCAGGCGGTCGGGATGGTAGAGCCGCTCGGCATAACGGGCGACCTTGGCGCAGATGACGCCTGACGTGTAGGAATGGTCATTGGCGCCGCGCACACGGCCGATGCGGCCATCCTCTGATATATCGACCTCCAGCGCACAGGTGGAGGGACAGTCATGCGGACAGGCGGTGTGGCCCACCCTATTGGCCGGCTTTTCTGATTTGGCGTGGATGGGGGTCGCAATGTTCATGGCATTTGTATATTCCAAGGCTTGCACGGCCAAAAGCCACAAAAGCTCGCCATGACGCGAATTCATACGGACATCAGCGAAAATGAACTACCGCCATATCTACCACGCGGGCAACTTTGCCGATGTGCTGAAACATGCCGTGCTGGCGCGGCTGATCCGCTACATGCAGAAGAAGGATGGGGCGTTCCGCGTGCTCGACACGCATGCCGGCATCGGCCTCTACGACCTCTCCTCCGAGGAAACGCAGAAAACCGGCGAATGGCTCGAGGGCATCGGCAAGCTGATGGAGGCCGAGCTCGGACCTCAGGTTTCCGAACTGCTCGAGCCCTACCTCTGGGCAATCCGCGAACTCAACCCAGAGGGCGGCATCCGCTTCTATCCTGGATCGCCGAAACTTGCGCGCATGCTGTTCCGCCCGCAGGACCGGCTGTCGGCCATGGAACTGCACCCCGAGGACTTTATCAGGCTGCACCGGCTGTTCGAGGGCGATCACCATGCCCGCATCACCGAGCTCGACGGCTGGCTGGCGCTCGGCGCGCATCTGCCGCCGAAGGAGAAGCGCGGCATCGTGCTCGTCGATCCGCCCTTCGAGGAAGAGGATGAATATCAGCGTCTGGCCGCAGGGTTGGAAAAGGCCTATCGGCGTTTTCCCGGCGGCACCTATTGCCTGTGGTATCCACTGAAGAAGGGCGCGCCGATCAAGGAATTCCACGAGAGCCTGCAGGCGCTCGACATCCCGAAAATGCTCTGCGCCGAGCTCGTGGTTCGCAGCGACCGCGGCACTACCGGATTGACGGGCTCAGGCCTCATCATCGTCAACCCGCCCTTCACGCTGAAGGACGAGTTGCACCAATTGCTGCCCGCATTGAAGGACCATCTGGCGCAGGATCGTTTCGCCTCGCACCGCGCCTTCTGGCTGCGCGGCGAGAACAAGGCCATAAAGGACGATAGCTAACTACAGCACCGCGCGTCTTTTCAGACGCGCAAAGACGCCGTAGCACTTTGAATTTGCGCATAATCCTTTCCGAAAATCGATTTCGATTTTCGGGGTTATGCGCTAGCTTCGCGGATAGTCCGCGCCGCAATCCACAATCTCATCAGGTGTCCCATGAAGCTCCTTTGTTCGCCCGCCTCGCCCTATTCCAACAAGGTGCGGATGGCCGCGCATTTTCTGGAGCTGGAGTTGAACGCCATCCGGGTCGACACCAATACCGGACCGGCGATCCTGGTGGATAACAATCCGCTCGGCAAGATTCCGACGCTTCTGACCGATGACGGGCTTTCGATCTATGACAGCGTGGCGATCATGCATTATTTCGACCGGCTGACGAAGGGTGGGCTCTACCCCTCCAAGAAGGGCAAGCGCACGGATGCGGAAATCCTCGAGGCGCTCTGCGACGGCATCTGCGACTGCCTGCTGGCGATCGTCTATGAGCGGCGCTTCCGCGACGAGGACAAGGTTCACCAGCCGTGGATCGACCGGCAATGGAAGAAGGCGACGAGCGGGCTCGCTCATCTGAGCGCCAATCCGCCGAAGCTCGGCAAGAAGCTCAGCGGCGGGCATTTCGCGCTGGCCGCGACGCTCGATTATCTCGAACTGCGCTTCAAGGACCAGTGGGAGGCCGATCATGCGCCGCTGACCGACTGGCTGCGGCAGTTCGGCAAGAAATTCCCTGCCCATAACGAGCTCAAATCCCAGGGCTGAGTGTGCTCAAAGCGCACGGCTGAACGACCGGACCAACAAGCGGACAGCAAAAAGCCGGGCGATGAGCCCGGCTTTTCATGCTTGAACGGTTTGTCCGGCTTAGAACTTGACGCCGATACCGAGCTTGACGCTGTTCTCGTCGTAACCGCGCGAGAAGCTGCCGGAGTCGAGGTCGTAGTCCTTGCTCTGGTAGTCGGTGTAACGATATTCCAGGCGCGTCGTGATGTTGTTGGTCACGAAGGCTTCGACGCCGGCGCCGACCGTATAGCCGAAGTTCGTCTTGCTTTCGTCCGAGGTGTCGTCGGAAACCTTGACGTCGCCGATCGCCAGACCGGCCGTGCCGTAGAGCAGGAAGGGGTTCATGTCGTAGCCGACGCGGCCACGGACGGAGCCGTTCCAGCCATACTTGTTCTTGACGCCGCCCGAGGAGACGTCGTCGCCGCTGTAGCCGAGGTCGGATTCAACGCCGTAGACGATCTGGCCCGCCTGCCAGTTGTAGCCGGTGAAGACCTGGCCGCCGAAACCATAGGTGTGGCGGTCGGAACCGAAGTCACCCATGTTGTAGGTGCCGGCGCCGCCGAGGTAGAAGCCTTCCCAGTTTCCTGCCGGCTTGACCGGAGCGTCCTGGGCAACCGGCGCTTCCGGAACCTGGTCGACGGCATCGGCCGCCTGAGCTGCCGAGACGCCCGCAATTGCAAAAACGGAGGCCATGAGGCCAGCAATGAGTACACGCATACTTAGTCTCCTTTCAGTCCCGCGCCGCTTGTCATCTGTCTATCAGTGAAGCATTGGCGGGATATTGCCAGATGTCCCTTCCGGATCGAGACTGAAATTGGAACTCAAATGCGGATTTGAAAGAGCCAAATTGTGATATCATTGTGGCAGCCGCATGGCTGAAATTCGATGTTGCTTTGACGCAACATACACTTCATTAACCCTATCGAAGAGTTAAACTTAAAATACTTATTTTAGTAAATCGCATTCTTAAATAATACATAGAATATCTCGCTCGGGGACGCAACCGCAACGGCCTATTTATATAATCTCCGCCGGCCCCTATATAGTCTGCAGGCAGACTCGCGGGATCAGAAAGCAAGATTTTGAACGACGAAAGACTTCGCACGGCCCTTATAACAGGGTCAGCTAAGAGAATAGGACGGGCAATCGCCGAAGACCTTGCTGCAAATGGCTTTTCCGTCGCGATCCACGCGAACGGCTCCGTTGGTGAAGCCGAAGAGCTGGTGGCGGAATTGCGGCGGAAGGGATATCGGGCAGCCGCCTTGCAGGCCGACCTGACCGATATCGGCGAAACCGGCGCGTTGGTCGCGAAGGCGTCGGAAGCACTCGGGCCGCTCGATCTGCTCGTCAACAATGCGTCGGTCTTCCAGCATGATTCAGCGCGTAGTTTCAATGCCGCCACCTGGGCATTGCACTTCGACCTGCATGTACGTGCGCCCTCTATCCTTGCGGCGGCCTTCGCGCAGCAGATGCCCGTTGCGGCATCGGGGCTGATCGTCAATATCATCGACCAGCGGGTTTGGGCGCTGAGGCCCAGCTTCTATTCCTATACCCTCTCCAAATCCGCGCTGTGGACGGCGACGCAGACGCTTGCACAGGCATTGGCGCCACGCATCCGCGTCAATGCCGTCGGCCCCGGTCCCTCGATGCCGAGCGAGCGGCAGGCGATGGAGGACTTCCAAGCGCAGGTCTCAGCCCTTATCTTGCAGCGAGGGCCGGCGCTCGAGGAATTCGGACAAACGATTCGCTTCCTTTACGACACGCCCTCGATCACCGGCCAGATGATTGCCCTCGACGGCGGCCAGCACCTCGCCTGGCAGACGCCCGATGTGGCGGAGATTACGGAATGAACGGACGAAAGCTGCCGGATGGCGGCGTTCTCTACGACGAGACGGATGAGAGCGAAGACGATATCGAGGTGGAAGGCGATGTTTCCGCCGCCGCCCCGCTTGCCGCAGCCGTCGACTGGAACGCCGGCAGCCTCAATGAAACCGGGCTCATCGGCGCGGAACTGATCGGTGAATTCGTCAAGCGGCTGCCGAACAGCCCCGGCGTCTACCGCATGTTCAATGCCGAGGGCGACGTACTTTATGTCGGCAAGGCGCGCAGTCTGAAGAAGCGCGTCGGCAATTACGCCGTCGGCCGCGTGCATTCCAACCGCATCGCCCAGATGGTACGCCAGACGGCGAACATGGAATTCGTGACGACGCGCACGGAAACCGAAGCGCTGCTTCTGGAAGCGAATCTGATCAAACGCTTGCGGCCGCGCTTTAACGTATTGCTGCGCGACGACAAGTCCTTCCCCTACATCCTCATCACCGGCGACCACCGGGCGCCTGCGATTTTCAAGCATCGCGGTGCGAGAGCGCGAAAGGGCGACTATTTTGGACCTTTCGCTTCGGCCGGCGCTGTCGGGCGGACGATCAATTCGCTGCAGCGCGCCTTCCTGATTCGCACCTGCACCGACAGCGTCTTCGAAACGCGGACGCGACCCTGCCTGCTCTACCAGATCAAGCGCTGTTCCGGGCCCTGCACGCATGAGGTCAGCGACGAGGGTTATGGCGAACTGGTGCAGGAGGCGAAGGACTTCCTGTCCGGCAAGAGCCAGAAGGTGAAGTCGCATATGGCCGAGGCCATGAACCAGGCGGCCGAGGACCTCGATTTCGAGCGGGCGGCGATATATCGTGATCGCCTGGCGGCACTTTCGCATGTGCAGAGCCACCAGGGCATCAATCCGGCCGGCGTCGAAGAGGCTGATGTTTTCGCCATCCACCATGAGGGCGGCGTTTCCTGCATCCAGGTGTTCTTCTTCCGCACCGGACAGAACTGGGGCAATCGCGCCTATTTCCCAAAGGCCGATCCGCAGCTTTCGAGCGCCGAAGTGCTGAACTCCTTCATGGCGCAGTTCTACGACGACAAGCCGGTGCCGAAGCAGATCATGCTGTCGGAAACGGTCGAGGAGTTGGAACTGCTCGCTGCCGCACTCAGCGAAAAGGCCGGCCACAAGGTTTCCATCCTCGTGCCGCAGCGCGGCGAGAAGCGCGATCTGGTCGATCATGTCGTCGGCAATGCACGCGAGGCGCATGGGAGAAAGCTCGCCGAAACGGCGTCGCAGTCGCGGCTGCTCGAGGGTTTCAAGGAAACGTTCGGGCTTTCCTATGCGCCGCAGCGCATCGAGATCTACGACAACTCGCATATCATGGGCACCAATGCCGTCGGCGGCATGGTGGTCGCGGGGCCGGAAGGCTTCGTCAAGAACCAGTACCGCAAGTTCAACATCAAATCGACCGACATCACGCCCGGAGACGACTTCGGCATGATGAAGGAGGTGATGACACGGCGTTTCTCGCGGTTGATCAAGGAGGAAGGCATTCCAGACCGGACGGTGCAGGCGGCCACACCCGACGCCGCCGACATGCCCTTCCCCACCTGGCCCGATGTGATCCTGATCGACGGCGGCCAGGGGCAAATGACGGCGGTGCGCGCCATCCTTGCCGAACTCGGCATCACCGACAGCGTCACGGCGATCGGCATCGCCAAGGGCGTCGACCGCGACGCCGGGCGCGAACGTTTCTTTCCGCCGGGGCGCGAGAGCTTCACGCTGCCGCCGCGCGATCCGGTGCTCTACTTCATCCAGCGCCTGCGCGACGAAGCGCATCGTTTCGCGATCGGCTCACACCGGGCGCGGCGCAAGAAGGAAATGATCAAGAACCCGCTCGACGAGATCGGCGGCATCGGCCCATCGCGCAAACGGGCGCTGCTCCAGCATTTCGGCACGGCGAAGGCGGTTTCGCGCGCCGCCCTGTCCGACCTGATGGCGGTGGAAGGCATATCGGAAGCGGTCGCCAAGCAGGTCTATAATCATTTCCACGACGACGCCGCGAAATAACCGGCCTCCGTCGCAAATTCCACGCAAAGGCGGTGAAAAGACAGAAAGAATGTTGACGGTCCGCGGCCAAAGCCGTCATCTACCGCATCGGCCCGAAAATCGGACTCGATTTTCGGAAAGCACGATGCGCAGGTTCAAAATGTTACAGCGTCCTTTGCGCGCCTCAGAAAGACGCGCGGCGCTGTAACGGCGTATCAATTCAGAGAAACGATCCCATGGCATCGCGTGCGTACAGCATTCCCAATCTTCTGACCTACGGCCGCATCCTCGCCGTGCCGCTGATCGTTCTCTGCTTCTTCATCGAGGGCAGGCTGTCGATCAGCAACACGGCGCGCTGGGTGGCGCTGTGGATCTTCGTCATCGCTTCGCTCACCGATTTCCTCGACGGCTATCTCGCACGCATCTGGAACCAGACGTCGAATATCGGCCGCATGCTCGATCCGATCGCCGACAAGCTGCTGGTCGCCTCGATCCTGCTGCTGGTCGCGGCCGACCAGACGATTGCCGGCTGGTCGATCTGGGCGGCGATCACCATTCTTTGCCGCGAGATCCTGGTGTCGGGACTGCGCGAATATCTGGCGGCGCTGAAGGTCAGCGTACCGGTGACACGGATCGCCAAATGGAAGACGACGCTGCAGCTGGTCGCCATCGCCTTCCTCCTCGCCGGCCCGGCCGGTGACGAGATCTTCCCCTATACGACGCAGACCGGCATTGCGCTGCTGTGGATCGCAGCACTGCTGACCATCTATACTGGCTATGATTATTTCCGCGCCGGGCTGAAACATATCGTGGATGACGAGGAATGACGCGGCTTGTCTATTTCGCATGGGTGCGCGAGCGCATCGGCAAGGGAGAAGAGGAGATCGACCTCCCCTCCTCCGTCGTCACCGTCGCCGATCTTCTGAATCATTTGAAGACGCTCGGCGAAGAATATGAGACCGCACTTCAATATCCCGAGGTGATCCGCGTGGCGCTCGACATGGAGCATGTCGAGCATGACGAACCGATCGGCGCCGCACGGGAGATCGGGATTTTTCCGCCGATGACGGGGGGATGAAGCGGTGATGGTGGTGTCGTGTCGATACCCCCCCTCCGCCCTCTCCATACCTCCCGCTACGGCATCAAAACAGTCGGGGATGTTATCATGACCGTTACCCCCACCATCCGCGTTCAACACGAAGACTTCGACCTGCAGACCGAGGTCGATCTGCTCTCCAAAGATAAAGCCGGTATCGGCGCCGTCGTCACTTTTTCCGGTCTCTGCCGCGATGAAGGCGGTACGCTGGCGGCCCTCGAACTGGAGCATTATCCCGGCATGGCGGAGGCGGAGATACGGCGCATCGGCGATCTTGCCATAACGCGTTTCGGACTTCTCGGCCTGACCGCCATCCACCGCTACGGCAAGATCGCGGCTGGCGAGAATATCGTCCTGGTCGTCGCAGCCGCACCGCACCGGCAGGCGGCGTTCGACGGCGCCAATTTCGTCATGGATTTCCTGAAGACCGCCGCCCCCTTCTGGAAGAAGGAACATGGCAAGGATGGCGCTACGGGCAACTGGGTCGCGGCGAAAGACGCCGACGATACGGCGCGCGACAAGTGGAAATGATCAGAGCACGACGCGCTCCCTGCGGCTCATGACCAGGAGCAGGACGAGCAGCGAGAAGATGACGAGATCCCGCCAGACGAAGGGGCCGTAGGCGCCCCACAAGGTTTCGACGACGGCAAGCCCGGCAGCGCCACCGGCCGAGCGCAGCGGATCGGAGTAGCCGCCGACGGCAGCGATCAGCAGCACCTTCAGCCCGAACATCAGGCCGGCGCCAAAATCCATCGAGCCGTAATAGAAGGTGGCGAGGATGCCGCAGAGGGTGGCGACGAGGGCCGCGGCCGCATAGGCGCCGAGAAAGACGCGATCGGCGCTGGTGCCGCAGAGTTCGGCGGCCAAGGGATCGTCGGTGACGGCGCGCCAGACGCGGCCCCAGGCCGTGCGCCTGAGGATCAGCGCACCCACCGCGACGATGGCGCACATCAGCGCGCTGTCGATCAGCTGGATATAGGTGAGCGTCACCTTGAACAGGCCGTCGCTCCAGAAGACGACCGTGTCGTTCAGGAACGGCGGCAGCCAGATGCCGTGGCTATTGGCGGCAAGCCGGGCTGTCTCCATCAGCACGATCATCATGCCGAGGGCGGCGACGATGACCGTATTCGGCGATTTGCTGACCAGCGGCAGCATGATCGAGCGGCCGATCCAGAGGCCCGCCGCCAGCGAATAGATGATGGAAGCGCCGGCGCCGATGGCAAGAGCCGCCGGCAGCACCAGCCAGAACCTGACATAGGCGAGTTCGGTGAAGAGCAGCAGAATCTGGCCGGCGAAAGCAAAGATCGCCCCATAGGTGATGTCGGCCCGCTTCGTCACGCCGAAGGCCACGGCATAACCGAAGGCGAGCGCGGCATAGAGGGCAGCGAGCGGAACCGCATTCGCCAGCTGCTGCAGAAGATAGGCCATTCCAGACACTCCGCGTCCGCAAAATTATAACTGGTAAAACCTATTTTGCCAGTTATAATTTTAATATGAGCTTTTCCTGGACCCCTCACCGCTTTGCTGGCGGCGCACTGGCGCTCGATGTCGCCAACAGCGTCGTTCTGCGCCACGATGCTACGCGGCGGATCGATCGCTTCGCAGTCAGCGATCAGATGCGGAGTTTTCCGCGCGCGGCCGCCGAATTCTGCGCCGAACGCGCCCTCTTCGGCGACATCGCGCCGGTGGCGGCGGAAAACGAGGCGGATTTCATCGCGCTGCGGGAAGAGATCGACCTCTATTTCCGCAAGCGTATACTCGATGGCGGCAACGACCAACTGCTGGCCGGGCTGTTGGAAGCCTTGGCGAAGACATTGCGCGACCCAAGCCCCGGGAGCCTGGCCTCGGCTACTGCCCATTCGGTGCTACGGCTGATCGCCATGCCGGATCCGGAGCGGATGAAGATCTGCGGAAATTGCGGCTGGCTGTTCATCGATCGCAGCAAGAACCGGAGCCGGGCCTGGTGCGACATGGCGGTCTGCGGCAACCGCGCCAAGGCCAATCGGCACTATCGCCGCAAGAAGGAGGAGACGCCATGAGGAATTATTGGATCGTGATGGCGGTCACTGTCGGGCTGCTGTCCGCCTGCCAGCGCCAGGCGGAAAATCTGGTCGAGGTCACCGGCCATCTCTTCGTCTTCAACTATCGGGTGGCGAGCGCCACCTATCTGCTGACGCTGAAGAAGACAGGACCCATTCCCGACGGTTCGGTGATCATCGCCGAATTCGAAAATCCTGAAGGTGGCGATCCGCTGGTACTGAATCAGAAGATCTACCCGATCGACGACAAGATCGCGCTGCAGAGCGAGAACCTGCACTGTGTGCGCAAGGACCGCCCCTATTCCGTGAGTGTCCGGCTGGTCGACAAGGACGGCAAGGTGCTGCAGGAATTGAAAACGCAGTTCCGTTCCGACCTCGACCAGACAGTGCTGCCGAGCAAACCGCTCGTTATCGGCGCGCTTTATGAAAAGAATCCTGAGGTCTTCAAGCCTGACGGCAGCGTCGATTTCTCCAATACCGATAAATGCCCGGCATAGAAACAAGGGCACATAGAAAAAGCCGGAGCAGAGCCCCCGGCTTTCAAGAGTCAATTCAAGGTGTTCGGCACGAATGCCGACGTCAGGCCTCAGCCGACGATTTCGGTGTCGGAGAACCAGTACTTGATTTCCTGGGCGGCCGTTTCCGGAGCATCCGAGCCGTGAACGGAGTTTTCGCCGATCGACAGGGCGTGAACCTTGCGGATCGTGCCTTCGTCAGCGTTTGCCGGGTTGGTCGCGCCCATGATCTCGCGGTTCTTGAGGATCGCGCCTTCGCCTTCCAGCACCTGGACGACGGTCGGGCCGGAGGTCATCCCTTCGACCAGTTCGCCGAAGAAGGGACGGTCCTTGTGAACGGCGTAGAAGCCTTCGGCTTCGCGACGGCTCATCCAGACGCGCTTGGAGGCGACGACGCGCAGACCGGCATCTTCGAGCATCTTGGTGATGGCGCCCGTCAGGTTGCGCTTGGTTGCATCCGGCTTGATCATCGAGAAGGTGCGTTCAATCGCCATAGTCAAATCCTCTGTTTTCTCGGGAAAAGTGGGCGGTCTTTACCCGCCCCAACGCCCGAAAACAAGGGGTCGGCGGCAATTTCACGCCGCTGTCACAGTCCTGCCGCGGCTTTGGTGAAGATCGAGGCAGCGTTCGAACCAGCCCATGACCGGATCGGCGGCGGCCAGCATGGCGAGACCGGCGGAGACACGCAGCCATTGCAGCGCGCCGAAGACGATATAGTCGGCAAACAGCGGCGTCTGCCCGCCGATGAAGGGCTGGAACTTCAGCATGTGGCGGAGCGGCTCCAGCTTGGCGCCGAAGGAAGCCTTCTCCGCTTCGCTATCGGCGGCAACCACTTCCAGCGGCTTGCCCAGCCTGACCTCACGGCTTTCGCGGAAATAGGCCTTGTCGCCCTCGTCGAGGTTCGCGTGGATATCGAGAAGGGCAATGCGCATGATCGCCGGATGGATGATCATCTGCGAATAGCCTTCGACCATGCGCGATAGCGCCTTGCCGCCCTCGCCGCCAAACAGCGACGGCCGCTCGGGATAGGCCTCCTCCAGATAGAGGGCGATGTCGAAACTGTCGGGGATCAGCCGGCCGTTGTCATCGAGCACCGGCACGGTCGGCGACACGCCGCCGCCGATCGCGCGGATGCGGGCGTAGGTCGTCGGAATCTCCTCGAAATCGAGCCCTTTATGCGCCAGCGCCATCACCGCCTTCCAGCAATGGGGAGAAAAGAAGCGCCGCTCGTCGGCACCGCAGAGGGAATAGAGGGCTCTGGTCATGACAGTCCTTTCGAGATCACGGCTGCATCCATTCCACGACAGAAAGCGCCGGCGATCAAATCAGGAAATTTCATGGGCATATCACTGCGATTTCGGGGAAACCGGGCTAGACTGCAGCGACCAATCCGGGAGGGAGTGAATGCTCAGACATTACAGGATGTTCGCCGCCTATAATCGCTGGGCCAACACGCAAGTCTACGCGGCCGCGGCCGAACTCAGCGATGCAGACTTCCGCAGCAATCGCGGCGCCTTCTTCGGCTCGCTGCATCGCACGCTCAATCATCTGCTCGTCGCCGACCGGATATGGATGAAGCGCTTCACCGGCACCGGCAATGCGCCGACGACACTCGATGCCGTGCTCTTCGAAGAGCTGGATGCGCTGGCCGCCGCCCGCAAAGCGGAGGATGAGCGGATCATTGCCTGGACGAGCATGCTGGACGAGAAAACCCTCGCCGGCGACTTCACTTATGTCACGGTGGTACAGCCGGTCGAGATCACCCAACCGCTGTCGGCAGCGGTCGCGCATTTCTTCAACCACCAGACCCATCATCGCGGCCAGTGCCATATGACGCTGACGGCACTCGGCAAGCCGAGTCTCACGCTGGATCTCATCTACTTCCTGCGCAACGAGGGCCGCGAGTGGATGTAAGATCCGATCCAAATTAAAAGCGAGGACATGATGTCATCCAAAACCGCTCGCACTTTCGGCATCATGCTCCGGCGATCAACACTGAATTAACCGCCTTTGCCGGTTCCGCCGCCGATCCATAGCTTTCCGATTGAAAATTCAGCCTCTTTTAAAAGCTTGCGGGCATAGCGGGATGTGAGAGATGTGGCCGGGCTGCGAGGGATCGTCATGCAGAATGCGAACGCAAACGCACTGGTGCCGCGCGAGACCGCGCGTCCGGCGCCGATGGCGGATATTCAGAAGATTGCCCAGCACATGGCGCGCCTCAACGTTGCCGCGCTGCCGCGCAACTATGAACTCTTCCATGAAGCGATCGTCGGGCTCAATGCCGGCCTTGCGCAGGATATCGCAGCACTCGGGCCGCAACCGCAGCAGCCGATGCTCGACGAACTCGGCCTGAAATACCGCCTCGTCGGCCATTGCGGACTGGCGGGGGAGACCTCACGCAACGAGGCGAGCCGGATGCTGCGCGAGGTGGCGGAAAGGCTTGCCGAAGGGCTGAAGCACAAGAACGCCTTTGCCCGCGCCTGCGGGACGATCCTGAAATCCGTTTCCGGCAACGACGACCAGAGCCTTGCCGCCTTCCTCGGCGAGATCGACTATCTCACCGCCTCGCTGACGACAGTGCTGTCGGCCGAGATGGAAATCGGCGTCAGGCTGCAGGATGACATCAGGGTGCTGGAAACGCTGGAACGCGGCATTTCGGCGATGCAATCGGCCACTGTGGCCGACAGGATCACCGGGCTTCCGAACCGCATCGCGCTGAACCGGACGATATCAGATCTCTACGCGCGCGAAGAGGGTGCCGCCGGCAGCGCGCTGATCATGGTCGATATCGACAATTTCAGCGATCTCAACGACAGATACGGGACCCAGGCGGGCAACAAGCTTCTGAAGAAGCTCGCCGGCCTCTTCCGCAAATGCGTCAAGAAGAACGATTTCATCGCCCGCACCGAGGCCGACGAATTCGCCCTGCTGTTTTCCCATGTCGGCATGCAGGATGCGATCACGATCGCCGAGCGCCTGCGCACCTCCGTCGAGGACAATCTCGTCTTCGCGACATCCGACAAGGCCGATCCCGGCCGGCTCACCATTTCGATCGGCGTGGCGCTCAGCACTGATGCGGCAACGCCCGGGCAGTTGCAGGCCAATGCCCGTGTGGCGCTTCTCGCCGCGCAGTCGAACCCCCGACAACCGGTGCAGGCTTTCGGCCGCTGAGGCGTACAAGTCTCTTGCGGCAGGCAAAGCACTCTTGCCTTGGCGAGCGCTTTCGGCCAAAACGCCGGCCATGATCACGCTCACCGACATTTCCGCCCGCATTGCAGGCCGCCTGCTTCTCGACAATGCCAGCATTTCGCTGCCTTCGGGCACGAAGGCAGGGCTGGTCGGGCGCAACGGCGCCGGCAAGTCCACGCTGTTTCGCGTCATTACCGGCGATCTCGGCTCGGAGACCGGATCGGTGTCGATCCCGAAGGCCGCACGCATCGGCCAGGTGGCGCAGGAAGCACCGGCGACCGAAGACGCGCTGATCGAGATCGTGCTTGCCGCCGACAAGGAACGCACGGCCCTGGTGACCGAGGCGGAGACGGCGACCGATCCGCACCGCATCGCCGAAATCCAGATGCGTCTCGTCGATATCGACGCGCATTCGGCCGAGGCGCGCGCAGCGAGCATTCTTGCCGGCCTCGGTTTCGACCAGGCGGCGCAGGCCCGTCCCGCCTCCTCCTTCTCCGGCGGCTGGCGCATGCGCGTCGCCCTTGCGGCCGTGCTGTTTTCCGAGCCGGATCTGCTGCTGCTCGACGAGCCGACCAACTATCTCGACCTCGAAGGCACGCTGTGGCTGGAAGATTATGTCCGCCGCTATCCGCACACCGTCATCATCATCAGCCACGATCGCGACCTCCTGAACAATGCGGTCAATGCGATCGTCCATCTCGACCAGAAGAAGCTGACCTTCTATCGCGGCGGCTACGACCAGTTCGAGCGGCAGAAGGCCGAAGCCGACGAGCTGCAGACCAAGGCGAAGGCCAAGAACGACGCCGCGCGCAAACATCTGCAGAGCTTCATCGATCGCTTCAAGGCCAAGGCCTCCAAGGCCCGCCAGGCGCAGTCACGCGTCAAGGCGCTCGAGCGCATGGGAACGGTTGCCGCGGTAATCGAGGATCATGTCCAGCCGATCACCTTTCCCGAGCCGGAAAAGCAGCCGGCCTCGCCGATCGTCGCGATCCAGAGCGGCGCCGTCGGCTACGAGCCCGGCAATCCGATCCTGAAGAACCTCAATCTGCGCATCGACAATGACGATCGCATCGCCCTGCTCGGCTCGAACGGCAACGGCAAATCGACCTTTGCCAAATTCATCTCAGGAAGACTTGCACCCGAGAGCGGCGAAGTGAAGCTGGCGCCGAGCCTGAAGATCGGCTTCTTCGCGCAGCACCAGCTCGACGACCTCATTCCCGAGCAGTCGCCGGTGGAACATGTGCGCCGGCTGATGCCCGGTGCGCCTGAGGCCAAGGTGCGCGCCCGCGTCGCCCAGATGGGGCTTGCGACCGAGAAGATGGCGACGGCCGCCAAGGATCTTTCCGGCGGCGAAAAAGCCCGGTTGCTGATGGGGCTTGCCGCCTTCCATGCGCCGAACCTGCTGATCCTCGACGAGCCGACCAACCACCTCGACATCGACAGCCGCCGCGCGCTGATCGAGGCGCTGAACGATTACGAAGGCGCCGTCATCCTGATCTCGCATGATCGCCATCTGATCGAGGCGACGGTCGACCGGCTGTGGCTGGTCAATGGCGGTACGGTGACGACCTTCGAAGGCGATATGGACGAGTATCGCGACCTGATCGTCACATCCGGTAAAAAAAAAGAAGAAAAGCCGCAGCTAACTGAAGAGGCGACGTCGAAGGCCGACCAGCGCAAGCTCAATGCCGAACGTCGCGCCTCGCTGACCCCACTCAAGAAAAAGATCAACGAAATCGAATCCTTGACGGCGAAACTGGAGAAACAGATTCAGGCGCTTGACGCGGAACTTGCAGATCCCGCCCTTTATGAAAAGACACCGGCCAAGGCCGCCGAGAAGGCAAAACAGCGCGGCGAAGCGGCGGCAAAACTGGCTGCCGCCGAGGAAGACTGGCTGATGCTTTCGGCCGAATACGAAGAAGCGATGGCGGGATAGCCACAGGCCTTAGAACAGGATGTCGTCCGAAAACCGCGCACACTTTTCGGCATCATGCTCTGGCGAAAGCGTGGCGAAGTGCCGCGCATCGGCACAATTCCCGCCTGCATCAACCGATCGTTAACCATAATTCGAAAGGTTGTCTCAACATTCGTTACCGATTTGTTGAGCCCTTTCAATGTACCGTTTTTTCGTTCTGTCCTGCATGGCCCTCACGGCCACTCTTTCTGCCTGCAGCACCACCAGACAATCCGCGCCGGACACATCGATCAAGACCTCCTCGGTGATCGCACCCGAGGAGCGGAAGCTTGCCTATACCGGCGACGCTGCGGCGCCGCGCATGACCGGCTGGCATCATCTGGCCGGGCGGACGCTGGAGGTTTCCTCGCTCGCCGATCTCAAGCTGCAGGACAAGGAAGTGATCCTGAGCTTCGACGACGGCCCGATCCCCGGCCGGACGGACAAGGTACTGGCGATCCTCGACCAGTTCGGTGTCAAGGGCGCCTTCATGATGGTCGGCGAAATGGCCGAGATGCATCCGGCGCTGGCGCGCAAGGTCGCCGAGGACGGCAACACGATCGGCAGTCACACCTATGACCACGCCAATTTGAGTTCGCTGGATTTCGACGCGGCGATGGCCGAGGTGATCAAGGGCGAATTGGCGGTGACCAAGGCGACCGGCACGGATGTCTCCTTCTTCCGCTTCCCCTATCTAGCCGAGAGCCACAGGCTGCGCGCCGCGATCGCCATGCGCGACATGGTGGCCATGGATGTCGACATCGACAGCAAGGACTATTTCAACACGACGCCGGTCTCCGTGACGCAGCGGACGATGGACCTGCTGCACAAGCGCGGCCGCGGCATCATCCTGATGCATGACATCCACAAACGCACGGCGACGATGCTGCCAACCTTGCTTTCGGAACTCGAAACCGAAGGCTACAAGGTCGTGACGCTGAAATTCAAGAAGACGCCGATGCCGAACAACGTCCTTGCCTCGGCCGATTTCGTGACGATCCGCTAAGGCGGGTTGCCAAGTCGGGATTAGCCGCAAGACGGCAGGAATTCGGCCGAGCAAAATCCGTTTTTTGATGCCATTACCGGGCGGGAAGGTTGCCGATCAGCAACCCTCTCGTGCACAAGATTTTTCAACGAACGCGCCTATTTCAGAAAATAAAATCTACAAAATCCATCACAATGATGATTTTCTCTGAGACAGAATGTTCCTTCTCTCTCATCGGTTCCCTATGCCTTTCAAAGCCGTCCAGTTGCCGATTCGCGCAGGAAAGCGATGCGGTCAGCGTCCTTTTCTATCAGCGCGGAGAAGCATGGCCAATATTGCGCGGGAAGCCGACGTCCATCTCATCACCAGCCTTTCGGCCTCACCTCGAAGTGGCGCACATCCACGCCATAGCAGTCGAGCCAAAGAGCGCTGCAATTGCTCGAGGACCTGAACCGGTCCCTCCACCTTCCCAAGACGGAGCTCAAACATGTCACGCAAATTTCTCCCGAAGGCGCTCCTCGCCATGTCGATTGCCTTGCTGGCGGCAACGCAGGCATCGGCGGATGCCACGCTCGACCGCATCAAAGCCCGCGGCACCCTTACCGTTGGCGTCATCCTCTCGGGGGCGCCCTTCGGCTATATCGATCCGACATCGCAAACGCAGAAGGGATACAATCTCGATATTGCAAAAGCGCTCGCGGACGATCTTGGCGTCAAGCTGGAAACAGTCACCGTCACGCCCCCGAACCGGGTGCAATTTCTCCAGCAGGGCAAGGTCGATATCCTGATTGCGAACATGCAATATACCGAGGACCGCGCCAAAGTTCTTGATTGGGTGGCGACGCCGTATGATCGCAGCGGCGGTGCTGCCGTCGGACGCAAGGACAGCGGCCTGAAGGACTGGGCAGATCTCAAGGGAAAGCCGGTCTGCGTTTCGCAAGGGTCGAACTTCACGCAGCCGCTCATCGAACAATACGGCGCCGAGGTAAAGGGCTTGCCGAGCCAGCCGGAATCGCTGCTGGCGCTGCAGGGCGGCAATTGTGTCGCCGCCGTCCATGTCGGCGCAACCGTCGGCCTTCTGCTGGAGGACCGGCCCGAGGAGTGGAAGGACTACACTATTCTCTTCCCGACCGAACTGCTCCCTTCCGACTCGGTGATCTGGGTGCGAAAAGGCGAAAAGGAGACGGCCGAGGCGCTCGATAAGTCGATCCGGCAGCTCCATACGTCAGGAAAGCTCCTGGAATTTGCGAAGGCGAACCGGCTCCGCAATACCGACTATCTCGAACAAGAGCGCAAGACCCTGTCGGCTGGCAAGTAAGACAGGCTACACTGGCGGATCGACATGCAGGACACCAGCATGACCAGCCTGTTCGTCAACCTGACGAACAGGCTTGGCCTTAACTACGAGTTCCTGGCGGCGGGGTACGAGGCGCAGATATGGCGTGATGGTTTCATCACCACACTCTATCTGATTGCCCTCTTGATCCCCGTCAGCCTGATTGCCGGGCTGCTGTTTGCCGCCTGCCTGACATCCGGCAAGCCCTGGCTATCGACGCCGGTCCGCGCTTTCGTGGAAATCACCCGAAACACGCCGACGCTGGTACAGTTGATGTTCAGCTTCCTCGTTCTCAATACATTCGTATCGAACCTGGTCGGCGGGACGCAGAACAATCCGCTCACACCCTTCTTCTGGGTGGTGGCGGTGGTCGGACTGCACATCGCCGCCTTGCATGCCGAGGCGATCCGCGCAGGTATCGAGGCGGTGCCGTCGGCCACGGTGGAAGCGGCGCGCGGCATCGGCTTCAGCGCGCTGCAGATCCTGCGTTACGTCGAAGTTCCCCTGGCAATGAGGGCATCGCTGCCCGCGATCGTCAACAATCTCATCAATCTCGTGAAGTTGACGACGGTGGGCAATGCGATTGCAGTCAGCGAGATTACCTATGCCTCGATCATGGTCTGGACGCAGCGCGACAACGTGGTGTCACTGATGATCGTCATTCTGCTGTTCTTCAGCATCATCAACCTTGCCGTTGCCCGCATCGGCCTGTGGGTGGAGCGCAAGCTCGCCATTCCGGGGTATGGCCTATGACGACTGCGGTACTTTCCGAGCAGCGCAGGAATGGTCGCCTGCTGCGCAATATCGGCTTTACGGCACTCCCGCTTGTTATCGTCCTGTGGTCGCTGACCGACCTGACGCTGGGGCGCGAACTGGTGACGTGGCTTCCCTATCTCGGCTCGGGCTTCATGATGAACGTCATCATCAGCCTGTGCGCGATGACGCTTGGAACGACCGTCGGAGCCGTGTTCGGCATACTGGAACTGGTTCCCTTCAAGCTGGTGCGCTACCCGGTCGTGGCCTATGTGCAAGTCTTCCGCAATGCCCCGCATCTCGTGCTGATCTTCGCGACGACTTACATCTTTCCCTTCGAAATCGTGGTGGCCGGCAACTATCTGCCCTTCCCGGATTGGCTGAAGGCGGTGATCGGCCTTGCCATACCGGCCAGCGCCTATGTGGCCGAGATCACCCGCGGCGCCGTCCTTTCGATCCCGACCACGCAATGGGAAGCGGCAAAGGGGCTCGGTTTTTCGCGCGGCCAGGCCTTGCGCTGGATCATCCTGCCGCAATGCCTGCGGCGCTCGCTGCCGCCATGGATGAACATATTGGCCTCCATTACCATGGGCACGTCGCTCGCCTCGCTGGTTGGCGTGCACGAACTATTGCATGCCGCAACCGATGCCAGCACATCCGTGCGCCGCCTCGATTTCACGATCATCGCCTATATCGTGGTGATGGCCGCCTTCTTCACGCTTTGCTACCCGATCGCCCGCCTGACCCGACGCCTCGAGCGGCGTTTCAAGACGGCCTGAGGATTTGAATGATGAACGCAAAAACCGACGAAACGATCGTGCGACTGGAAGAAGTGCACCTGTCCTTCGGCCAGACGGAGGTGCTGAAGGGCATAGACCTCACCGTCAACAAGGGCAATGCGGTTTCCATTATCGGCCCGTCCGGTTCGGGAAAGTCGACGATCCTGCGCTGCATCAACGCATTGGTGGCGCCGCAGCGCGGCCGCATCACGGTCGACGGCACCCGCGTCGATCAACTGGCCAAGGAGAGCGAACGCATCGCGCTGCGCAAGCGTATCGGCATCGTCTTCCAGCAGTACAATCTCTTTCCCCACCTGAGCGTGCTGGACAATATCATGCTGGCCCCGACCCGCATCCTCGGCGTCGAACGGCGCGAAGCGGAAAAACTCGCACGCGAACTGCTCGACAAGGTCAGGCTTTCGGAAAAAGCCGGCGCCTATCCCGGCCAGCTTTCCGGTGGTCAGCAGCAGCGCGTCGCGATCGCCCGCGCGCTGGCGATGAAGCCGGAACTGGTGCTGTTCGACGAAGTCACCTCGGCGCTTGACCCCGAGACGGTGGGCGAAGTGCTGTGGGTGATCCGCGACCTCATCCGCGACGGCATGACTAGCATCCTCGTGACCCACGAAATGCGGTTCGCCGAGGAGATCAGCGACATCGTCGTCTTCACCGAGAACGGCCGCATCGTCGACCAAGGCTCGCCTGAACAGATTTTCCACACCTTCGACAATCCCCGTATCCGCCAATTCGTCGGCGGTCTCGCCGGAGGGCGCGGGCCAGTGCGCGAAGGCATCTAGGATTTTTTCATGACGAGCACATTCGCGCCCCTGACGTCGGCATTCGCCCAGGCGATCATCTCCTCGGATCCATCGAAAGATCCCGTGGCATTGGACGCGGCGCGCAAGGCGATCATCGATTTTCTCGCCTGTGCGATCGCAGGCGCCGGCGACCGCACGACCGGCATTCTGGCAGATACCGTCGGCGCCAATCTGCCGGGCGAAGCGATCCTGCTCGGCAGCTCGCGCCGAACCGATCCGCTGGTCGCGGCGCTCGTCAACGGTCATGCCGGCCATGTGCTCGATTATGACGACGTGCATGCAAGCGTGCGCGGCCATCCGACGACCGTGATCATCCCGGCCCTGCTGGCGTTCGCCGCCGAGCGCGAATTTTCCGCAGATGCGCTGATCGCCTCCTATATCGTCGGGCTCGAAGCCATGGCGCGGCTGGGGTTGTCGCTCGGCTCAAATCACTACGAGAACGGTTTCCACGCCACGGCGACGCTCGGGACGATCGGCGCGGCGGCGGCAATCGCCCATTTGACCCGCGCCTCCATCGACGAGACCGCCGTCGCGCTGGGCCTTGCGGCAACGCAATCGTCCGGGCTGCGGCTGCAATTCGGCACGGACGCCAAACCTTTCCACGCCGGCATGGCGGCGCGATCCGGACTCCTTTCGGCGAGAATGGCAGCTGCGGGTTTCGGCGGCGCTCCCGATTTCCTCGACAATCCGGTCGGCTTCCATTCGGTCTATGCCTTCGGCGCGGAACGCCCGTCCGCCGTGACCGAGAACTGGGGTTCGCCATGGCAGATCGTGGCGCCCGGGCTGACGCTGAAGGCCTATCCCTGCTGCACCGCCAGCCATCCGGTCGCGTCTCTCGGCATCGGCCTCAACCGGGAAGGTCTGGAGGCTGATGCGATCGAGCATATCACCTTCACCTACCCGCCCGGCGCCGATGCCGCCCTGGTGGTGAACAAGCCCGGCAACGGGATCGAGGCGCGCTTCAGTCCCGAATACGTGTTCGCCGCCGCCCTCATCGACGGGGCTCTGCGGCTCGACCATTTCGACGAGCGGCCTGTCTTGCCGCGCCTGATGGACCTTGCCCGGCGCGCCGGCCGCCGCCACGACGAGACTGCGCCCCGCATGTCGAGCGATCCACGCACCCGCTTCGTGATCGTCGATATCGTGCTTCGCGACGGCAGCGCGATACAGCGCCGCTTCGACGGCCTGCCGGGGCTGAGCGATCCGGCCGAAAAATTTCGCGACGCAACTGCGCGCAATCCCGCCTTCGCGGATGTCCCGTCGCTCGTCCGGACAATGAGCAGCACGGCCGACCTTCGCCAACTTCTGGCGCTGCTCAACCAGGATGCCGCCCGAAATCCAGAATGACGAAGGATATTGTCATGACTCGCAAAAGAGAAATCCACCTGGGCCTGTTTCTGCAAGGGGCGGGCCACCACGTATCCGGCTGGCGTCATCCTCACGCCGAGGCGGGAAGCGAGAATTTCGACTTGCTGAGACGCGTGTCCCAGATCGCCGAAGCAGCGAAATTCGACATGGTCTTTCTGGCCGACGGATTGACCAGCGGCATCGACGCTCATCCCTCGACGATCGCGCGTTTCGAGCCTTTGACGCTGCTTTCGGCGCTCGCCGTGGTGACAGACAAGATCGGCCTCGCGGCAACCGCATCCACGACTTATGGCGAGCCCTATCACACTGCCCGCGCCTTCGCCTCGATCGACCACCTGAGCCACGGCCGGGCCGCCTGGAACGTGGTCACGACATCCTATGCCCGCACGGCGAACAATTTCTCCAAGGCGCACCCGGAGCACGATGAGCGTTACGCCGTGGCCCAGGAATTCGTCGACGTCGTGCGCGGACTGTGGGACAGCTGGGATGACGACGCCTTCGTCAAGGACAAGCAGAGCGGCGTCTATGCCGACCCTGCCAAGCTCCATGTGCTCGATCACAAGGGCAAGTATTTCTCAGTCAAGGGGCCGCTGAACATTCCGCGCGCACCGCAGGGCCATCCGATCCTGATCCAGGCCGGCTCATCCGGCCCCGGCCAGGATCTTGCCGCCCGCACCGCCGACGTGGTGTTCACCGCGCAGCAGAGCCTCGAAGAGGCGCAGGCCTTCTACAAGAGCGTCAAGGAGCGCGTCGCGCGCTTCGGACGTCAGCCGGACGAGGTCGCCATCATGCCGGGCTTCCTGCCGGTGATTGGCCGCACCGCCAGGGAAGCCGAGGACAAACTTGCAGAACTCGACAAGTGGACTGACATCAAAAGCGCCATGCCGCTTCTGGAAGAACGCATCGGCCACAGCCTTGCCGATTACGATGTCGATGGCCCTCTGCCGGACCTTCCGATCTCCGACCAGTTGCGCAGCCGTGCCGAATTGCTGACCGCGCTTGCAAGGCGCGAGAACCTGACCATCCGTCAGTTGGCGCTGCGCGTTGCCGCCGGTCGCGGCCACCATATCGTGCTTGGCACGCCGGTCGAGATCGCCGACCGGATGCAGCAATGGTTTGAAAGCCGCGCCGCCGACGGCTTCAACGTCATGCCGCCGTTTTTTACCGAAGGGCTCGAAGACTTCACGCAGATGGTCGTGCCGATCCTGCAGGAACGCGGCCTGTTCCGCACCCAATATGATGGCTCGACACTGCGCGAGCATCTCGGCCTTGCGCGGCCGGCACTAATTTCGCCCTAACTGTGCGAAATATTGGCTAGACATACGACGTCAACGGAATCAGGCAGGTCGAACATGAACCTTCATCTCGAAACGGACGACGATCCGCGTACCCGCCAATTCATCGACGAGCATAACGGGCTTTCCGACAAGGAACTGAGAACACCGGAATTCGTTAGGGATCGCGATGCGATAAAAGCATTGATCGAACGGCAGGACAGGCTGATCGTCCCGATGCGCCGAGGCGGGTGGTTGTTCGATTTCCGGCAGAGCAAGGACAATCCTCTCGGCGTCTGGCTCCGCCTGCCGGCCGATCAGCAGCCCTTGCCCGATGCCGGCTGGGAACCGGTCTTCGATCTCGATGCCTTCTGCGTGAGCGAAGGCAAGCGTTGGAACTGGCGCGGCGCCGTCACCTGCCCATGGGAACCGACGCGAGTGCTGCTCACACTTTCGGACGGCGGCTCCGATCTTCTCCGGCTGCTCGAATTCGACGCCGAGAGCAAGCAGATCGTCGAGGGCGGCTTCGATACGCCAGCCGCGCGATCGCATGCCAATTGGCTGAGCCGTGACGAGATCTGCTATTTCGGCTCCATCGACCGATTTTCGGCGACCCGTTCGGGATGGCCGCGGGTCGGGCGGCGATTGAAGCGCGGGCAGCGGCCGGAAGAGGCCGCCGTCATGTTCGAAGCCGCCGACGAGGACGTCTACGGCTTCAATCTCGTCATCGACCCGGCCCTGTCAGGCGCTTCGGCCGATGCCGGATTGATCGACATTTTCGTCGCCGCCCATGAGATCGGCGTCGCCAGCGCGTTCCTGATCGCCAATGACGGCACGCAGCGGCGCATCGATCTGCCTCAGGAGGCCGATTTCCAGTTCAATCACGATCATTGCCTTTGGCGGGCAAAGACCGATGAGCGCGTTGCGTCCGGCAGCCTCGTGCTGCAACGTTTCAACCCCAACTCGGAGACGGCTCTGCTCGGGCCGGAGCGGATTCTGTTTCAGCCTGCCGAGGGCCAGTCCATCTCGCAAATGATGCTGATGCGGGAGTGGTGCGTCTTCATCATCTCCGATCGGCTGCGTCCGCGTCTCATGGTGCTGGACCTGACAAGGCCCGATGCCGAACAGCGCGAAATCGCGCTGCCGGCGGACATGCAGACGGCCCATTTCAGGCCGATGCATGCCGATCTGCATCTTGGCGACGATACGCTCTGCATCGTCGGCCAAGGCTTCCTGCAGCCTCCGGCCTGTTATCGGCTCGAGCTGTCGGAGCGCAGCAGAGAGGCCGAACCGATTTTCGTCGCCGCGGCGCCAAGCTATTTCGATGCGACCGATATGTCATCCGAACTGCTGGAGGCTGTTTCCGAGGACGGGACGAAGGTTGCCTATCGGCTGATCCTGCCGAAGCAGTGGACCAAAGGCGCGCTGCCGGTGCTGCTTTACGGCTATGGCGGCTTCGATGTTTCGCTGTCGCCGAACTATTCCGGCGTGACGGGACGCTGGCTGGAGCAAGGCGGCGCCTATGTGCAGGCCTATATCCGCGGCGGCGGCGAATTCGGACCCGACTGGTATCGCAGCGCCAAGCGGCAGGGGCGAGACCGGGCCTTTGCCGATTTCGTCGCCATTGCCCGCGATCTCGTCGCCCGCGGCTACACCGTGCCGTCGCGGATCGCCTGCCAGGGCGGCAGCAATGGCGGCCTGCTGACCGGCGTGATGCTGACGCGCTACCCGGAGGATTTCGGCGCCGTCTGGTGCCAGGTGCCGGTCCTCGACATGACACGCTTCCACCTGTTCAGCGCAGGACAAGCCTGGATGGACGAATACGGCGATCCGGAGACGCCGGCGGACCGGGATTTCATGCTCGGTTATTCGCCGCTGCACAATGTCGGGCCGGCGACCGAGGTCAGCTATCCGCCGATCTATATCGAAAGCTCCGCCAATGACGACCGCGTGCATCCCTCGCATGCGCGCCGCTTTGCCGCGCGGCTGGAGGAAGCGGGACACCGTTCGCTCTTCCATGAATTCGGCTCCGGCGGGCATGGTGGCGACGGCAATTCCGAAGAGCGCGCCGCCCGCGCGGCGATGGGTTACAGCTTCCTTCGCCAAACCATCATGCGCTAAAGCTCTTTGTTTTATACATGTCGTTATCCCGGAACCGCTGCACACTTCCGGGCGACATGTATTAGGATACAACAGAATTGGAGGAGGACAGCTTGTCGGCGCGCCTCTTTCTGCTACAAACAGGCTCAATAAATCATACTTTTTAACAGGCTCGAGCGAAACACCATGTCCCCTATCAACCTCGCCATCGTCGGCGTCGGCAAGATCGTCCGCGACCAGCATCTTCCCTCCATCGCCAAGAACCCGGATTTTAAGCTCGTCGCCACGGCGAGCCGCCACGGCACGGTCGAAGGCGTCACGAGCTACACCACGATCGAGGCGATGCTCGACGCCGAGCCGTCGATCGATGCGGTTTCGCTCTGCATGCCGCCGCAATATCGCTATGAGGCAGCCTACAAGGCACTCGTCGCCGGCAAGCATGTCTTCCTGGAAAAGCCGCCCGGCGCAACGCTCAGCGAAGTGGCCGATCTCGAGGCGCTTGCGAGCAAGCAGGGCGCGTCGCTCTTTGCCAGCTGGCATTCCCGCTATGCGCCGGGCGTCGAGGCCGCGAAGGCGTTTCTTGCCTCGACGACGATTGAAAGCGTGCATGTGATCTGGAAGGAGGATGTCCGCCACTGGCATCCGAACCAGGATTGGATCTGGCAGGCCGGCGGCCTCGGCGTCTTCGATCCCGGCATCAATGCGCTGTCGATCGTCACCCATATCCTGCCGCGGCCGATCTTCATCACCGAGGCCGTTCTCGAGTTTCCCGAGAATCGCGATGCGCCGATCGCGGCCGACATCCACTTCCGCAATGCCGACGGCCTGCCGGTTCATGCCGAATTCGACTGGCGCCAGACCGGCAAGCAGAGCTGGGACATCGTCGCGGAGACGGCCGCCGGCCAGATGGTGCTTTCCGAGGGCGGCGCCAAGCTTTCCATCAACGGTGCGCTGACATTCGCCGAACCGGAGCAGGAATATCCTTCGCTCTATCGTCGCTTCGCCGAAATCGTCAAAGCCGGCAGATCGGATGTCGACCTCGCGCCGCTGCGCCACGTCGCCGACGCCTTCATGCTCGGCAAGCGGAAGTTCGTCGACGCATTCCACGACTGAGGGTCGCAATAACGTCATAGAAACCGGCAAGATTTGCCGGCCTATGTGCAATAGTGTTCGGGGGCAGCCGCTCATGAGCAACAAAATCCGCCGCAAGGGCCGATTTTTCCGCGTTTTGAAGATTGGCATCCTTGTGGTGCCGCTTCTCGGCCTTGCAGCATGTTCGGGCGAACATGTCGTCATGCCTCCTGATGCACCGGGCGTTTCCCGATCCGAGGAATATTCCTACGGATCTGCGACCCAGGCCCAGGATTGGCAGGCCACCAAAAAGGTGCTGGACCAACTGGAAGGGCGGTTCGGAGAGAAATCCGTGCGTGTCCTGGCGCGCAATCTCGCCAGCACCACCAGCCCGCAGAGCATCAAGGCCTATTATGCCGAACGCCTTGTCCATCAAGCCGGCTGGGCGGAAATGCCGGTCAGCACTTTTGCCGACAGCGCATGGGCATTCGCTTTTGTCAGTCCGAGCGGCAAGCGGGTTTTGGCAGTGGAGGCGCTCAATCCGTCGGAAGATGCGGGAGGGATCGTCCCCCTCAACATCCTGACGAACCTCGACGAAGACAAAGGGTCGAAAGGATAACGGCTTCCGACGGCCGCTGAGAACGACGTCGGAAGACTTCATACAGCAATTCAAGATCTTACAGCGTCAGGCCTTCTTCTCCCACCGCCCCTCCGGCGTCTGCTGCCAATAGGTGAGGTTATGCCCCTCGCCTTTCAGCTTCTTCCATTGCGCACGGGCGGCTTCCAGTTGCTCCTGGTCATGACCGTCGAACATGAAGACGATGCGCTCATAGGCATCGGCCGGCGGCGGCTCGGCGCCGTCGACGATGAAACGCACGGTCGCCGCATTGGCATTGTCTGACGTCACCGTCAAAAGCACAGGCTGGCTTTCGGCGAAATCGGCCTCGTCGGTGCCGTGCGGCAGGAAGCTCTCCTCGCGGAACGTCCAAAGATGCTGATCGAGAGCATCGCGCCGCGCCGGCTCACGCGTCTGGACGGCAACGCGCCAGCCGCGCTCGACGCTTTTGTCGATGAGCGGCGGAAGCGCGTCCTCCAGCCGGCTTTCGGTCAGATGATAGAAGAGAACGTCCGTCATCAGGATTCATAATGGGCGCGGACGAGCTCATCGAGCAGGCGCACACCGAAACCGGAACCCCAGGACTGGTTGATCTCGTCCTGCGGCGAGCCCATCGCCGTGCCGGCAATGTCGAGATGCGCCCAGGGCGTGTCCTGCACGAAGCGCTTGAGGAAATGCGCCGCCGTGATCGAGCCCGCCTGCCGGCCGCCGGTATTCTTCATGTCGGCGAACTTGCTGTCGATCAGCTTGTCGTAGTCCCGGCCGAGCGGCATGCGCCAGAGCTTCTCATTGCTCGAAAGGCCGGCTGCCGTCAGCTGGGCGGAAAGCTGGTCGTCATTGGAGAACAGCCCGGCATGCACGTTGCCGAGCGCCACGACGATCGCGCCGGTCAGCGTGGCGAGATTGATCATGAACTGCGGCTTGAAACGATCGTTGCAGTACCAGAGCGCATCGCAGAGCACGAGGCGGCCCTCGGCATCGGTGTTGATCACCTCGATCGTCTGGCCGGACATCGAGGTGACGATGTCGCCCGGACGCTGGGCGTTGCCGTCGGGCATGTTCTCGACCAGGCCGATGATACCGACGGCGTTGACGGCGGCCTTGCGCGAGGCGAGCACATGCATGAGGCCGGTGACGGCTGCCGCCCCGCCCATATCACCCTTCATGTCCTCCATGCCGGCGGCCGGCTTGATCGAAATGCCGCCGGTATCGAAGACCACGCCTTTGCCGACGAAGGCGACGGGACGATCCTTGGCCTTGCCGCCCTTCCACTGCATGACCGCCAGGCGCGGCGGGCGCACGGAGCCCTGGGCGACGCCGAGAAGGGCGCCCATGCCGAGACGGCGCATCTCCTTCTCGGTCAGGATTTCCACTTCGACGCCGAGCTTTTCCAGCTCTCTCGCCTTGGCGGCGAACTCGACGGGCCCGAGCACATTCGGCGGTTCGTTGACGAGGTCACGGGCCAGATTGACGCCGCCGGCAACCGCTTCGGAATCGGAAAACGCCTTCTTGGCACCAGCCGCATCGGCGGTGACGATCGTCACCTTGACAGATTTCGCCGGCTTCTCCTCCTCGTCGCCCTTCTTCGTCTTGTAGGTATCGAAGCTATAGGCGCGCAGCAGAATGCCGAGCGCGAAGTCGGCGGCGGCCCGCGCGCTCGTCTCGAGCCCAGGCACGTCGATGAAGACAGCGGCCTTGTCGGTATTCTTGATTCTCGATGCCGCGGCACCGCCGGCCTTCAGCCAGTCATGGGCGGTGAGTTCGGCGGCCTTGCCAAGCCCGATGACGACGATGCGCTCGACGGGCGCGCCTTCGGGGGCGACGATATCGAGAGCGCTCATGGATTTCGCGGAGAATCGGGCGATCCTGGCAGCCTTGACGATCACGCCTGCCGGGTCGACCGTTTCGGCGCCGGCAGCGCTGTCGGCCTCCACGGTCTTCAACAGGATCGACAGGCCGCCATTGAGCTTTGCCGACTTTGCGAATGAAATTTCCAACTTTGCTGACATGTCTTCTCCGCTGGGATTCTTTGAAATCCGTCCCTGGCGGATAATTTCGCGTTTGGCGGGTCTGTCAATGGCTTGCGACAATTGTTATGGTCGCCCGCGGCCATCACGGCCCTCATGTTTTCGTCAGTTTCGTAGATATTCGCGTTGACAGTTTTTTCGAAAAATCGATGGCGGGGGCTCGCAATCCGCCTGCCGAAAACGACTTTCGGCGCATTCATGCTGCTGTTCTGGACGTGGTGGGCGCTGCTTGCCGTCTTCCGCGCATTCCCCGGAATAGACATCTATTTTTCCCAGCTTTTTTTCGTGGCCACAGATTGCGGTGCGACTGCCGCCGCCGGGAGCATCTGCGGCGGCTTTCCCTATCGCGACGTCGCGACCTTCGATCTGCTACGCACCATCTTTTTCCGCCTACCCTATGTCGTCGCGATCGTGATGGTGTGGAAAATCATCGAATGCTACCAGCAGCATGGCGCGACCTTCAACGCAGATCGGGCCCGCAAGCTCAAGGTCGCACTCGGAACGCTGCTGATCGGACCGGTGCTGCTCGTCAATGTCGTGCTGAAAGAACATTGGGGCCGGCCGCGGCCGATACAGACGGATATTTTCGGCGGTGCGCTGCATTTCGCCGAGGCGGGTTCGCTTGCCGGAAAATGCGTTTCGAATTGCTCGTTCATATCAGGCGAGGCAGCAAGCGCCGGCTGGCTCTTCTGCCTTCTGATCTTCGTTCCGAAATCCCTGCGTTACGCGCTGGTGCCGCCGGTGGCGGCGATCTCCATCCTCACGCCGGCGATGCGGCTATCCTTCGGCGCGCACTACCTCTCCGACGTCGTTCTTGGATGGCTTTCCTCGCTGGTCGTCTTCGCCGCACTGCTGGCGTTAACTGAGTCGCAACAGCATCAAAAAAATTCTGAAATTTGAATGAATTTTTGACACCAGCTTGTCGCAAAAGCGCGACAAAGAGCGTAGAGGGATTCTCCTGCAAAGCCGTTTGGGCGTGCAGGTGCTTTCAAGGGCAGGCATGAAACTACTCGAGACATACATATTGCGGCGCGTCGGCCAGATGTTTCTCGTGGCGCTCCTGCCCGTTCTGGCGATCATTTGGACGACACAGGTTCTGCAGCGCATCAACCTGGTCACCGACAGCGGCCAGTCGATCGGCTCGTTCGCCAAGCTCGCGACGATGATTCTGCCGTCGATCATTCCCGTCGTGCTGCCCTTCGCACTCGTCATCGCGGTCACCCAGACGCTGACGACGATGAACAACGATTCCGAGCTCACCGTCATCGACGCGGCCGGGGCGCGGCGCAGTGTGCTGATCCGCCCGATCCTGCTGCTTGCCGCCGTCATCAGCGTCTTTTCCTTCTTCGTCGACAACGTCGTCGAGCCGCGTGCAAAGACCGTCGTGCGCCAGATGATCGCCGAGACCTATGCCGACCTGCTGTCTTCGGTGATCGAAGAAAAGACCTTCCGCAAGCTTGATGAAGGTCTTTATGTGCAGATCTCGAAGCGGATGGCGGGCCGCATGCTGAAGGGCCTGTTCGTCGCCGACGAGCGCGATCCGGCCTACGAACTGATCTATTATGCGAAGGAAGGCGCCGTCGACGATACGGGCACGACGCTGATCATGCATGAGGGCGAAGTGCACCGCAAAACGCCCGATGGCAATGTCTCGGTGATCAACTTCGATTCCTATTCCTTCGACCTCTCCGACATGACCGAGAATCGCGGCCAGGCGACGCTGCGTGCCAGCGACCGTGACCTGTGGTTCCTGTTCAACCCGGATCCGGCCGACAAGGACTATACGATCCGGCCGCAGAGCTACCGCGCCGAACTGCACCGCCGGCTGACGGACTGGATCCTGCCGGTCGTCTTTGCCCTGTTTTCGCTGGCGATCGCCGGCGACGCGCGCTCGCACCGCGAAGCGCGGCTGCATCCGATGGTGAGCGCGCTTGCCTATGCCTTCGCGATGCGATGGGCGGCCTTCTACGCGGCCAATCAGATCGACACCGACCCTGAATATATTGCCGTCCTCTACGCCATCCCGATCGTCAGCAGCATCATCTCGATCGTCTTCCTCGGCCTGCACAAACGACTGGTCATGCCGTCGTTCGTTCGGGACCGGATGTCGTCCTTCTGGAGACGAACGCAGGAAAGACTGCTTGCCGCCACCGGCAGGACCGGCGGGGGCACTGCCCAATGATGTTCGGGACATTGTCGCGTTATTTCTTTCGCCGCTACCTGGCGACGACGGGCTGGTTCCTGATCGGCGTCTCGGCGATTTCTTTCCTGCTCGATTTCAGCGAGACGGCGGGCCGCATGTCCGGCCTGCCCGGCTACACGATCAGCGGCGGCATCCTGATGACCGCCGTGCGCCTGCCGCTCATCCTGCAGCAGACCGTGCCGTTCATCGCGCTGTTCGTCGGCATGACGGTGCTGATCGGGCTCAACCGCAAATATGAGCTGGTCGTCACGCGCGCAGCCGGCATTTCGGTCTGGCAGTTCATGTTCCCCTTCATCGCCGGCTCGCTGGCGCTCGGCCTGCTGACGATGACGGCGCTCAATCCGCTCGCGGCCTGGGGACAGCGCCAGGCGCTGCTGGTCGAATCCGACTGGCGCGGCGAGAACGCGGTCCTGCGCAAGGCGCCGCAGATTCCGTGGCTGCGCCAGATCAGTGGCCGAGACGATGTCATCATCGGCGCTCAGACGGTTCAGGAGAACGGAACCAAGCTGATCGACGCCGTGCTGATCCATTTCGATTCAGGTGGTCAGGTCATTCTGAGACAGGATGCCGCCACGGCAAAATTGGAAGATGGTTACTGGCAACTTAACAACGTCGTCGAGCGTAAGCCTGGCGAAATCCCCCTGCGTAAAGCTTCGGTTCAACTTCGCACCAATCTGAAACAGGATTTCGTCCAGGAGCGGCTGACAGCGCCGGAAACAATTGGTTTCTTTGACCTTTCCAACCGCATTGCGGCTGCGAAATCCTTCGGTATTTCAACCAAGGCGTTGGAGACGCAATTCAACTCCCTGTTGTCCCAGCCATTGCTGCTGGTGGCCATGACTCTCATTGCTGCAACAGTGTCCCTAAAATTTAGCCGGTTCAACCAATCCCGCTCCGTGATTCTGGGTGGCATCCTCTCGGGCTTCATGCTTTATGTCATCACCGTGCTTGTAAAGGCATTCGGAAGCAGTGGAGTCGTGCCTCCCTTCGTGGCGACGTGGATACCGGTGGTCGTCGCGCTGGCCTTGGGTGCGACTATTCTGCTTCATCAGGAGGACGGCTAGTGGCGGCAGGCGACCGCAAGTATTTTAGTAAACAGCTGGTTGCCCTGCTTGTCGGCGCGACTGTATCTTCCTATTTCGGCAGTGCCCCGGCCTCTTACGGCCAGGCCAGCGCGCCCGAACAAACGATAAAGAATAAGATTCCTGAAGGGGCGAAGCTTCTGCTTTCGGCCAACGAACTCCTCTACAATCGCGACGCCCAGTTGGTGTCGGCGGTCGGCGGCGTTCAGATCAATTATGGCGGCTACAAAATGGTCGCACAGAAGGTCGAGTACAATCAGAAGACCGGCCGGATGATGGCGCTCGGCAATGTCGAGCTGGTCAGCCCCGACGGCAACCGCATCTATGCAGACAACCTTGACGTGACCGACAATTTCGCGGACGGGTTCCTGAACGAACTGCGCATCGAAACAGCTGACAATACGCGTATCGTCGCCGAGAGCGGCGAGCGTGTCGGCGGCACGCAGATGATTCTGAACAAGGGTGTCTATACGGCCTGCCTTCCCTGCGCCGAAGATCCGAAACGCGCGCCCTTCTGGCAGGTCAAGGCCAAGCGCGTGATCCAGAACGGCGTGACGCACACGATCCGCCTGGAGCGCGCGCGCTTCGAGCTGCTCGGTTATCCGATCGCCTTCGTGCCGGTCATGGAAGTTCCCGACAATACGGTGAAGCGCAAGTCCGGCTTTCTCTTCCCGACGATGAGCCTGTCGCAGAATCTCGGCTTCGGGCTTTCCGTTCCCTATTATTACGTGATCTCGCCGAGCATGGACGCGACGGTCACCGCCACCGGCTACACGGCCCAGGGCTTCCTCGTCGAAGGCGAATTCCGCCAGCGCTTCGAAAATGGCACGCATATCCTGCGCGTCGCCGGCATCGACCAGGCAAAGCCGGACAATTTCAGCTCCGGCACCAGCGATGCCGAAGCCGGCCAGCGTGGCATGGTGGCGTCGAAGGCCGAATTCCGCATCAATCCGCGCTGGACGTTCGGCTGGGACGTCATGATGCAGAGCGACAACAATTTTTCACGCACCTACAAGCTGCGCGGTCTGAGCAGCACGGATCGGACCAACCAGATCTATCTGACGGGGCTTGGAAAACGCAATTATTTCGATATGCGGGCGTTCTATTTCGACGTCCAGGATGCCGACCGGACGAACACGGCCGAGAAAAAGCAGGCGATCGTCTATCCCGCGATGGACTATCACTATGTGGCGCCGCAGCCGCTTGCCGGCGGCGAGCTTTCGGCCGATGTCAACCTGACGAATATTTCGCGCACCCATGACGACTTCTATACCGTCGACGGCTTCGACCGCTTCCGCGGCCTGAAGGGCCAGACCTCGCGGCTGACTGCCGAACTGCAGTGGAAACGCACCTACGTCACGCCGACCGGCCTGGTGATCACGCCGCTGCTGGCTGCGCGCGGCGACGCCTTCGCGCTGAACATGGACGATCCCACGGGCTACACCGGCAACTATGTCGACGGCAATTCCGCCACCCGTTCGATGTTCACGGCCGGGCTGGAGATGCGTTATCCGATCCTGATGACGACGGATAACAGCACGCATATTCTCGAGCCGATCGCACAGATCTATGCCCGCCCCGACGAGCAGCTGGCAGGCCGCCTGCCGAACGAGGATGCGCAAAGCTTCGTCTTCGACGCCACCTCACTGTTCGACCGCGACAAATTCTCGGGCTATGACCGCGTCGAAGGCGGGACCCGCGCCAATGTCGGCGTCCAGTACACCGGTACGTTCGACAGCGGCTACAAGCTGCACGGCATTTTTGGCCAGTCCTACCAGATCGCCGGTCAGAATTCGTTTGCGACCGATGATCTCGTCAATGTCGGCGCGGATTCCGGCCTTGAAACCACGCGTTCCGACTATGTCGGCCTCGGCGGCGTCGAGACACCGTTCGGCCTTTCAGTGACCGCCTCCTACCGCCTCGACGAGAAGGATTTCGATTTCCGCCGCGGCGACCTGACGACGGCTTACCAGAACGACACCTTCTCGACGCAGGTGACCTTCACCCATCTCAGCGCCCAGCCGGAATATGGCTTCGACGAAGACAATGACGAGATCCAGACCAGCAGCAGAATCAAGTTCAAGGATTACTGGGCGATTTTCGGCGGCATCGCCTGGGATCTGAATAATGATGTGATCAGCCGCCGGACGCTTGGTCTCTCCTATGACGACGAGTGCACGATCTTCACGATCGCCTACACCGACAGCAGGGATTCCGACGACGAGACGGCAAGCGACTGGACGATCGGCGCACGGCTGACCTTCCGCACGCTCGGCGACATCAAGATCGGCACCGACAGCCTGGAGTGACGGCAGGCGGGCGCAAACATCGCCTGAAGCCATTCTTTCGCCGTAAGCCTGTGCAGGACATTGCCGCCAGTCGATATCTGAGGCATAGGGGTTTCGCGCCGTGACGGGAGCGATTTCTGCATGTCTCGCACTGTGGTAAGGACGCCGCGAACACGTCTCGCGGCGCTATTGGGAGGTCAACAGATGATTGACGCGAAAAAAGCCATAACCACGTTCCTCGCCGGGGCGGCGCTTGCATTGCTGACAAGCCTCGCCGGTCCCGCGCTTGCGGCAAGCGAAGTCAAGGCCGTGGTCAACGGCACCGCCATCACCAGCGGCGATGTCGCCAAGCGCCAGGCCTTCCTGCGCCTGCAGCACACGAAGGCCGATGCGAAGACTGCGCAGGAGCAATTGGTCGACGAGACGCTCAAGCGGCAGGAGGTCTCCCGCGTCCATATGTCGGTTTCGCAGCAGGACGTCGATGCGTCTTTCGCGCGCTTTTCGAGCGGCAACAAGCTTTCCGTCGAGCAAATGTCGCAGATCCTCGATCGCGCCGGCGTCGGCGTCGATCATTTCAAGGCTTTCATCGCCGTACAGATGAGCTGGCCGCGCGTCGTCAACGCGCGCTACGGCTCGACCTCGCGGCTGTCGAACTATGATCTCGTCTCGCGCATGATGCAGAACAACAAACAGAAGCCGGTGACGACGGAATATATGCTGCAGCAGATCATCTTCGTCATTCCGCAAGCCAAGCGCAGCGCCATCACCGGCAAGCGTAAGGGCGAGGCCGAGGCGTCGCGCTCGAAATTTCCGGGCTGTGATCAGGCAAAGGTCTTTGCCGCGACGATGCGCGACGTGTCTGTGCGCGATCTCGGCCGCATGCTCGCCCCCGAGATCCCGCCGGATTGGAAACCGCTGGTCGAGCAGGCCAAGGGCAATACGACGGGCACCCGCGTCACCGACAAGGGCGTCGAATATCTGGCGATCTGCAGCCAGCGCCAGGTCTCCGACGACCAGGCCGCCGAAATGGTCTTCCGCCAGGAGGATCTCGACAAGTCCAAGGCCGGTAAAAAAGATGCCGGCCCGGAAAATGAAAACAGCAAGAAATACCTGGATGAACTGCGCAAAAAGGCGCAGATCGCCTACCGCTGACCGACGATGGCGACACCGTTTTCGCGACCGCTTGCGCTGAGCCAGGGCGACCCCGCCGGCATCGGGCCGGATATTACGCTGATGGCGTGGCTGCGGCGGCGCGAACTCGGGCTGCCGCCTTTCTTCCTGATCGGCGATCCTGATGTCCTGGCGCTGAGAGCCCGCCAGCTCAATCTGGCGGTTTCGATCCGCGAGACGCACACGGCCAGCGAGGCTGCCGGCCTATTTGCCGACGCGCTGCCGGTCATGACCGTCCCGGCCGGCATCGAAGTGGTGGCCGGCGAGCCGCATGCGGCTACGGCGAAGGGCACGATCGCATCGATCGAGAAAGCCGTGTCGCTCGTCATCAGCGGCGAGGCGCTCGCGGTCGTGACCAACCCGATCGCTAAGGCCGTGCTCTACGAGGCGGGTTTCCGGTTTCCCGGCCATACCGAATTTCTCGCCGATCTCGCCGCCAGGGCGACGGGCCTGCCGGTGACGCCTGTCATGATGCTGTCCGGTCCGAAACTCCGGGCCATTCCCGTCACCATCCACATTCCGGTCCGGGACGTGCCGCAGGCGCTGACCGGCGAACTGATCGTGGAAACCTGCCGCGTTGCCCATGAAGACCTCAGGCACCGCTTCGGCATCGAGGCGCCGCGGCTCGCCGTTGCCGGCCTCAACCCGCATGCGGGCGAAGGCGGGACGATGGGCCGGGAGGACGAGGACATTATCCGTCCGGCGATCGAGCGCCTGCGCGACGAGGGCATCGATGCGATCGGCCCCCTGCCCGCCGATACGATGTTCCATGACGAGGCGCGGGCGCGTTACGACGTCGCCGTCTGCATGTATCACGATCAGGCGCTGATCCCGGCCAAGGCACTCGGTTTCGACGACAGCGTCAACGTGACGCTCGGGCTTCCCTTCGTGCGCACCTCGCCGGATCACGGCACCGCTTTCGGCATCGCCGGCAAGGGACTGGCGCGCGAGCAGAGCCTCATTGCCGCGCTGAAGCTCGCCGCCCAGCTTGGCCGCAGCGCCGAAAGCCGCCGCTGATGGCTGCACTCGACGGTCTGCCACCGCTTCGTGACGTCATCCAACGCCACGGCCTCGATGCGCGCAAGGCGCTCGGGCAGAACTTCCTGCTCGATCTCAACCTCACCCAGAAGATCGCCCGCACGGCGGGGACGCTCGACGAGGCAACCGTCATCGAGGTCGGCCCCGGCCCCGGCGGGTTGACCCGCGCGATCCTGGCGCTCGGCGCCAGGAAGGTTATCGCCATCGAGCGGGATACACGCTGCCTGCCGGCGCTCGCCGAGATCGCCGATCATTATCCCGGCCGGCTCGAGGTGATCGAAGGCGACGCGCTGAAGACGGATTTCGAGACATTGGCGCCGGAAGGCCCGATCAAGATCATCGCCAACCTGCCCTACAACGTCGGCACGCAGCTTTTGGTCAATTGGCTGCTGCCGAAAGCCTGGCCGCCGTTCTGGCAGTCGCTGACGCTGATGTTTCAGAAGGAAGTCGGCGAGCGTATCGTCGCTGGCGAAGACGATGATCACTACGGCCGTCTCGGCGTGCTCTGCGGCTGGCGGACAGAGGCCCGCATGGCTTTCGACGTGCCGCCGCAAGCCTTCACACCGCCGCCGAAGGTGACGTCGACGGTCGTGCATCTCACACCCCGCGAAAATCCCATCCCCTGCGCTGTCGCCGATCTGGAAAAGGTGACGCAGGCCGCCTTCGGGCAGCGCCGCAAGATGCTGCGCCAAAGCCTGAAACCGCTCGGCGGTGAGCGCCTGCTCATCAAGGCCGGGATCGATCCGGCGCGGCGAGCCGAGACCCTTTCCGTCGAAGAGTTCTGCCTGTTGGCGAACAGCCTTCAAAGCTCGGCGAAAAGCCAGCCGTTCTAGAGCATTTCCGTTTTTCTTCGAATCACGAAAATGCTCTATCTCTTTGTTTTCACGCAATTCCGGACGCAAAACCGCTGTGCACTTTTGCTGGAATTGCTCTAAAGCGACGGCGTTTCTTCCAGCAGTCCGCGGACGAAGTCGAACATGCCATGGCGGCGGTCGCGGCGCAGGCGTTCGGCCTTGACGATCGACTGAACGGCGTCGAAGGCGGTGTCGAGGTCGTCGTTTACGATGACATAGTCATATTCGCGCCAGTGGGCGATCTCGGCGCGGCTGTTGGCGAGGCGCGTCTGGATGACCTCTTCGGAATCCTCGGCGCGGCGATGCAGCCGCGACTGCAGTTCGGTCATGGTCGGCGGCAGCACAAAGATCGAGACGACGTCGGCCGACATTTTCTCCTGCAATTGCTGGGCGCCCTGCCAGTCGATATCGAAGAGCATGTCGCGGCCTTCGGCCATGGCCTGCTCCACCGGCTCGCGCGGCGTGCCATAGAAATTGCCGTGCACCTCGGCCCATTCGAGCAGCGCATCGCTGTCACGCAGCCGCTCGAACTCACGCACGCTCTTGAAGTGGTAATGCACGCCCTCAACCTCGCTCGGGCGGCGCGGGCGCGTGGTAACGCTGACGGAAAGGCCGATATTCTTGTCGATCCCCAGCAGCGTGCGCGCGATGGTGGACTTGCCGGCGCCCGACGGCGACGAAATGACAAGCATCAGACCGCGGCGGGCGATCTGCACGGGCGAAGTTTTCGCCGGTTTCATGTCTTACTCCAAATTCTGGACCTGCTCGCGGAACTGGTCGATCACGACTTTCAGCTCGATGCCGGCAGCGGTGACCGCCGAGGCATTCGACTTCGAGCAGATGGTATTCGATTCGCGGTTAAATTCCTGTGCAAGGAAGTCCAACCGGCGCCCTGCAGGGCCACCTTTCACCAGAAGATCGCGCGCGGCGGCGATATGGGCCTTCAGACGATCGATTTCCTCGCGCAGATCGGCCTTGGTCGCCAGCAGCGCGGCTTCGGCATGCAGCCTGTCGCGGTCGAGCGCGGCCATGCCGTCCATCAGCAAGGCGACCTGCCCGGCAAGCCGCGCAGCGATCTCCTGCGGCGAGCGCGACGGATCGGCCTCGATCGTCCGTGCCAGGCCATCGATCGTCGCGACATGGTCGAGAAGAATGCGGGTCAGCGCCGCCCCTTCCTGTTCGCGCATCGCCCTCAGATCGGCAAGCGCGGCCAACAGACCGGCAGCGATATCGGCGTCACGGGCGGCAAGCGCCTCCTCGCCATCCTCGCCTTCGCGGAATTCCACGATGCCGCGCACCAGGAGCAGCGTATCGAGCTTCAGCGGCGACGGATCGATCACCCCGTCCAATTGCTCGCGCATGGCCAGCACGGCGGCGAGCGCCTCCCTGTTCAGCACCGCCTCGAAGCGGTTCTCGTCGGCGGTGACGGATAGGGATGCCTGCAGGTTGCCGCGGCTGAAGCTTTCGCCGGCGAGGCGGCGGACCTCCGCCTCCATGCGTTCGAGGCCGGGCGGCAGGCGCAGGCGCAGATCAAGGCCCTTGCCGTTGACCGAGCGCAGTTCCCATGCCCAGCGCCAGCGGCCGCTCGTTCCCTCGCGCCGCGCAAAACCGGTCATGGACTGCAAAGCCATGCGAACCTCCCGAAGGTATCAGTTGATCTTCTTTTTCTTCGGCGGCACGACGGTCGCGCCACTATCCGCCGGCTGCTCTTCCGGCTGGCCGTCGACTGCGATGTTCGGATCCGAACCCTTGTCGGCTTCGAGCTTGCGCCAGCGCTTGACGTTGGCGTTGTGCTCCTCGAGCGTGGCCGCAAAGACATGGCCGCCGGTGCCGTCGGCAACGAAATAGAGATCCTGCGTCTTCCAGGGATTGGCGACGGCTTCGAGCGCATCCTTGCCGGGATTGGCGATCGGCGTCGGCGGCAGCCCCTTGATGACATAGGTATTGTATGGCGTGTCCCGCTTCAGGTCCGACTGGTAGATCGGCCGGTCGGCCGGTTTACCCTCGCCGCCGAAGAGACCGTAGATGATCGTCGGATCGGATTGCAGGCGCATGCCCTTGCCGAGCCGGTTCAGGAAAACGGAGGCGACATGGGCACGCTCGTCGGGAACGCCGGTTTCCTTTTCGACGATCGAGGCGAGCGTCACGAACTCCTCCTTGGATCGCAGCGGCAGCGAGGAGTCGCGCTTGTCCCAGATCTGATCGACGAGCTTCTGCTGCGCAGCCGCCATCTGGTCGATGATTTCCGAGCGTTTGGTGCCGCGCGAGAATTTGTAGGTATCCGGACGCAGGCTGCCCTCGGTCGGCAGGGCGGCCGGCAAGTCGCCTTCCAGCACAGTATCCTGCAGCATGCGGTCAAACATCTGGCGGACCGTCAGGCCCTCCGGGAAGGAAACGGAATAGAGAATGGACTTGCCCGATTTCAGAAGCTCCATGATATCGCTCATGGAAGCCCTCGCCTTGATCTCGTATTCACCCGCTTTCAGGCTCTCACCGGCAGAAAGATGCGTTGCCGTGAGATAGCGGAAGATGCGGGCATCGCTGATGATCGCATTGCGCTCGAGGTTCGAGGCGATTTCGGCCAGACCAGCGCCGTTGCGGACGATGAAATTGGTGTTGGTCTGCAGCGGACCGGGGTTTCGATAGGTCGATGTGGCATAGTAGAAGCCGATGACGGCGACGACGCAGACCAGAACCGCCATGGTCATGATGAAGTTCAGGAAAAGAACCACCTGTCCGCGGGCTTTCTTGGACCGCTTCGGCGGCTCCGGAACGCGCTCCGGACGCAGGGCTTCGCTCGGCGACTTCGGGATGATCGGTCCCTTCTGTGCCTGCCGGTCGTTCTCGCCCTGCGGGGTATCGTTGCTCTGGTTCGTCGTATCGCTCACCGGCAATCCTCTAAAACTTGACCCTCACTTCGCTATTTCGCGAAGCAATGCGGCAAAAGCAGGTTCTGCCGCCGTTCAACGGCGCCGCTGCCGGTCGTTATGCTCCCGCACGTCCCGCTACGCAACGTAGGGAACGGCCGCCCTGCGGCGCAAGGGACACCCGTTACGCCGCGTAGAGGCCCTTATTGTGCGTAGCGGCGCAGCACGAGCGACGCGTTCGTGCCGCCGAATCCGAACGAATTGGACAGCGCCACATTGATTTCTCGCTCGCGCGCCTTGTGCGGCACAAGATCGATCGCCGTCTCACGTTCGGGATTGTCGAGATTGAGCGTCGGCGGCGCGATATTGTCGCGGATGGCGAGCGTGGTGAAGATCGCCTCGATGGCGCCGGCAGCACCGAGAAGGTGCCCTGTCGCCGACTTGGTCGAGGACATCGAGATCTTCGACGCCGCATTGCCGACCAGCCGTTCGACGGCGCCGAGTTCGATCGTATCGGCCATGGTGGAAGTACCGTGGGCGTTGATGTAATCGATATCGGCCGGCGTCAGCCCGGCCCTCTTCAGCGCCATCGCCATGCAACGGCCGGCGCCCTCGCCGTCCTCGGACGGCGCGGTGATGTGATAGGCATCGCCCGACAGGCCGTAGCCGACGACTTCGGCGTAGATCCTGGCGCCGCGCGCCTTGGCGTGTTCCAGTTCCTCGAGCACGACGATGCCGGCGCCCTCGCCCATGACGAAGCCGTCGCGGTCGCGGTCGTAGGGGCGCGAAGCCTTTTGCGGGTCGTCATTGTGCTGGGTCGACAGCGCCTTGCAGGCGGCGAAGCCGGCAAGCGAAATGCGGCTGACCGGGGATTCCGTGCCGCCGGCGACCATGACGTCGGCGTCACCCAGCGCGATCAGCCGAGCCGCATCGCCGATCGCATGCGCGCCCGTCGAGCAGGCGGTGACGACCGAATGATTGGGGCCGCGCAGCTTGTGGCGGATCGAGACCTGGCCGGAGACGAGGTTGATCAGGCGGCCGGGAATGAAGAAGGGAGAAATGCGGCGCGGGCCCTTGTCGCGCAGGGTGTAACCCGCCTCGACGATGCCTTCGATGCCGCCGATGCCGGAGCCGATCAGCACGCCGGTGGCGATCTGGTCCTCATCGGTTTCGGGGTGCCAGCCGGCATCGGCAAGCGCCATGTCGGCGGCGGCCATGCCGAAGATGATGAAGGGATCGACCTTGCGCTGTTCTTTCGGCTCCATCCACTGATCGACATTGAATGTGCCGTCGGTGCCGTCACCGACAGGGATACGGCAGGCGATCTTGGCGGGAAGGTCGTCGACTTCGAATTCGGTGACGAGGCGGGCGCCGTTCTGGCCGGCAAGCAGCCGGGACCACGTCACCTCTGTTCCGCATCCCAAGGGTGATACCATGCCGGTACCGGTGATGACGACACGTCTCATCGCGTGCTTCCCCCCGTCTCTTATGTTCTATGGAGAAATATGCCGAAAAGAAAAGGGCGGACTCCAGGCCCGCCCTTTCTCAAATGCACAGGATCAGGCCTGGGCCTTCTCAATAAACTTCACGGCATCGCCGACCGTCAGGATCGAGTCGGCAGCGTCGTCAGGAATTTCAACGCCGAATTCTTCTTCGAAAGCCATGACAAGTTCGACCGTGTCGAGCGAGTCAGCGCCCAGATCGTCGATAAAGCTGGCGCTCTCGACGACCTTGTCGGCATCGACGCCAAGATGATCAATAACAATTTTCTTTACGCGTTCTGCGATATCGCTCATGTCGGTTTCCTCGACCTTATGTCCTGATCGGAATGCCATTGCGGCACCCTTACCCTGTTTCAGCCTGCGATGTTTTCAGACATCCTCGGCAAACTCGTTTACCCGGCTTCAGAGATGTCCCAGGCTTGCAAAAAGCCCGCCGGTCCGTCTGCTTTCTCGGGACGACTGTTCACAGTCATGGCCCGCTTAACATGCTTTATGTCTGCCGCAAAGCCAGAAAATCAACGGTTCGTGATTGCTCAACATGCTATTGGCGGAATTATACCCATGCCAACAGTTTGTCGTTTCAGATCATCGCCATGCCGCCGTTTACGTGCAGCGTCTGGCCCGTCATGTAAGCAGCCTCGGAGGAGGCAAGATAAGCGACCGCCGAAGCGACCTCGCCGCCCGTACCCATGCGCTTCATCGGGATCGCTCCCATGATCGCTTCCTTCTGCTTGTCGTTCAGCTTGCCGGTCATGGCGCTCTCGATAAAACCGGGCGCCACGCAGTTGACCGTCACGTTGCGGGTGGCAATTTCCTGCGCCAGCGACTTGGTGAAGCCGATCATGCCAGCCTTGGAGGCGCAGTAATTGGCCTGGCCCGGATTGCCGGTGACGCCGACGACCGATGTGATGTTGATGATGCGGCCATAGCGGCGACGCATCATCGGATGCGTCAATTCGCGCGTCAGGCGGAAGGTCGACGTCAGGTTGACTTCGAGCACGCTGTCCCAGTCCTCGTCGCTCATGCGCACGAACAAGCCGTCGCGGGTGATGCCGGCATTGTTGACGAGAATGTCGACGCCTTCGAGGTCGGCCTCGGCCTTCTGGCCGAGCGCCTTGACCTCATCGCGGTCGGAGAGGTTGGCCGGGAAGATCTTGACGCGCTCGCCGAGTTCGGCGGCCAGCGCTTCCAGCTTCTCGACGCGGGTGCCGTGGAGGCCGACGATAGCGCCCTGCTTATGAAGAAGGCGGGCGATTTCCTCGCCGATACCACCCGATGCGCCGGTGACGAGAGCCTTGCGGCCGGAAAGATCGAACATGGAAACGTTCCTTATATCTGGAGATACCAATCAGGCCATGAGGGCGGCGACGGCCGCGTCGATATCCGCCGGACCGTTGACGGAGATGCCGTTGATCGTTTTGTCGATGCGACGGGCAAGGCCGGTCAGCACCTTGCCGGAACCGAGTTCATAAAGCGTCGTGACGCCATTTCCGGCGAACCATTCCACCGTCTCGCGCCAGCGGACCTGGCCGGTGACCTGCTCGACCAGGAGGCCGGCGATCTCGTCGGCGCCGGTCACGGGGGCGGCACGCACATTGGCAATGAGGGGCACGACCGGATCGGATTTCGAAACCGTTGCCAGTGCTTCGCGCATGGCGTCGGCGGCCGGCGCCATCAGCGTCGAATGGAAGGGAGCGGAGACCGGCAGCAGAATGGCACGCTTGGCGCCCTTGTCGGTCGCAAGGCCGGCGGCCTTTTCGACGGCGGCCTTCTCACCAGAGATGACGATCTGGCCGCCGCCATTGTCGTTGGCGATCTGGCAGGCGCCGACGGCAGCCGCTGCCTCGCAGACGGCAACGACGTCGGCGTGTTCGAGGCCGATGATCGCGGCCATGGCGCCGACGCCGACGGGGACGGCCGCCTGCATGGCATTGCCGCGGATGCGCAAAAGCCGCGCAGTATCGGCGAGCGAGAAAGTGCCGGCGGCGCAAAGTGCCGAATATTCGCCGAGCGAGTGGCCGGCGACATAGGCGACCTTGGACTTCAGATCCAGCCCCTTGGCTTCAAGAACGCGGACGACCGCGATCGAGACGGCCATCAGCGCCGGCTGGGCGTTCGCCGTCAAGGTCAACGTATCCTCGGGACCATTGAACATGACGTCCGAAAGCTTTTCACCGAGTGCCTCGTCGACCTCGTCGAAGACGGCGCGGGCTTCGGCAAAATTCTCGGCGAGATCCTTGCCCATGCCGACGGCCTGACTGCCCTGGCCGGGAAAAGTGAAAGCGATGGTCATTTTCATGTCCCTGATTGCGCCCCTTGAGGCTGTTTTGCCTCCAATTGACATTCTTTCCGGCAGAGTCAAGTGGCGGCCCCTTCTGCGCAAAGCCTTTCGCACGCGCGCAAAAGCCCGGTTTTTGCTCTTGCGCTCGGCCAAATCCAGCCTAGATTTGCGCGGACCCTCCCAAGGCTTTCACCTCTCTTCCAAGGTTTTTCCATGAAGTACAATTCACTAGGCCGCACCGAGATTTCCGTTTCAGAGATCTGCCTTGGCACGATGACCTGGGGTTCGCAGAACAGCGAAGCCGACGCGCATGCGCAGATGGACTACGCCGTCGAAAAAGGCGTCAATTTCTTCGACACGGCCGAGCTTTATCCGACCACGCCGGTTTCGGCCGAAACGCAGGGCTGGACCGAAGACTATATCGGCAGCTGGTTCGAAAAGACCGGCAAGCGCGGGGATATCGTGCTCGCCACCAAGGTTGCAGGCCGCGGCCGCGACTATATTCGCGGCGGCCAAGGCGCCGATGCAAAGAATATCCGACTGGCGCTCGAGGCCAGCCTGGCGCGGCTGAAGACCGATTACGTCGATCTCTACCAGGTCCACTGGCCGAACCGCGGCCATTTCCATTTCCGCCAGAACTGGAGCTACAATCCCTTCAACCAGGATCGCGACAAGGCCGTCGCCAACATGCTCGACATCCTGGAAACGCTCGGCGCGCTGGTGCAGGAAGGCAAGATCCGCGCGATCGGCCTTTCCAACGAAACCACCTGGGGCATACAGAAATATCTGACGCTTTCCGAACAGAAGAGCTTGCCGCGCGTTGCCAGCGTCCAGAACGAATATAACCTGCTCTACCGTCATTTCGATCTCGACCTCGCCGAACTCTCGCATCACGAGGATGTCGGGCTGCTCGCCTATTCGCCGCTTGCCGGCGGCATCCTGTCCGGCAAATATGTAGATGGCGGCAGGCCGAAGGGTTCGCGCGGTTCGATCAACCCCGATATCGGCGGTCGCCTGCAGCCGTTGCAGGAACCGGCGACCAAAGCCTACCTGCAGATCGCCGCAACCTTCGGCCTCGACCCGGCGGCCATGGCGCTCGCCTTCTGCCGATCAAGGCCGTTCATGGCCTCGGTCATCATCGGCGCAACCTCGATGGAGCAGCTGAAAGTCGATATCGGCGCGGCCGAACTGACGCTCTCTCACGAAGTCCTGGCGGAGATCGCCAAGGTGCACCGCCAGTATCCGCTGACGCTTTGATCATCTTGCCGTAACGCCCCCCGACGCCGACCATCGGTTTGCGTCGGGTCCGATTGCACTTGCCTTTGCCCAAAAAATCCGTATAAGCCGCCCTGTTCGTTAACCCGGTCTTCTGGCTGGTGGCTGAACGGAGGGCCGGTTTCTTTTTGGAAATCGTTCGGAACGGAAGCGTTCCAGCCTCCCGTGTCTCCGCTCTCGACCGTCTCGGAAACGCTTTCTTGCCTGGGTTTACCCAATCAGGAGCAGTCGTTGAGGCTTAGCCGCCGAATATCGGGTTGAACCAAACGCAAGAAAGGCAAAGCTGTCATGGCTCTTTATGAACATGTATTCCTTGCCCGGCAGGATATTTCCGCTCAGCAGGTCGATGCCCTCGTAGAACAGTACAAGGGTGTGATCGAAGCAAACGGCGGTAAAGTCGGGCGTATCGAGAATTGGGGCCTCAAGTCCCTCACCTACCGCATCAAGAAGAACCGCAAGGCGCACTACGCCCTGATGGACATCGATGCACCGGCTGCTGCCGTCCAGGAAATGGAACGTCAGATGCGCATCAGCGAAGACGTTCTTCGCTACATGACGATCGCCGTCGAGAAGCATGAAGAAGGTCCGTCTGCCATGATGCAGAAGCGCGACCGTGACGACCGTCCGCGTGAAGGCGGCCGTGGCCCGCGTGAAGGCGGCTTCGGTGATCGCGACCGTGGCCCGCGTCCGCCGCGTGAAGGTGGCTTCGGCGACCGTGACGACCGTCCGCGCCGTCCGCGCGAAGACCGTGTATAAGGGAGATCCGAGATATGTCTGAAACTTCCTCCGCTCCGGTCCGCCGCCCGTTCCATCGCCGCCGCAAGACCTGCCCGTTCTCCGGCGCCAACGCGCCGCGGATCGACTACAAGGACGTACGTCTGCTGCAGCGCTACATTTCCGAGCGCGGCAAGATCGTTCCGTCCCGCATCACGGCGGTTTCCCAGAAGAAGCAGCGCGAACTCGCCCAGGCGATCAAGCGCGCCCGTTTCCTCGGCCTGCTGCCCTACGTCGTCGCCTGATCGGCCGACACCAATACCATTGAGGGAAGGCATTCGTGCCTTCCCTTCTCCCTTTCGCGATGGGCGCGGATCGGAACTCTTAAAACCCATGTTGAGACGTTTCTGAATTCGATTCAGCAACATTCTCTAACTGCTTGATGAAGCAGGACAGCGACCTTGAAACGACTAAACATTAGAACGCTGCTGATCGGCGCACTCGCCGGATTGACCGCCGCCCTGCTGGTGCTGGGCGCGAGCATGCAGCCGTCGTTTTTCAGCGCGCTTCTCTACACGGCTTCAGCGCTGCCGATCCTGATCGTCGGGCTCGGATGGGGCAATGCCGCGGCGATCTCGGCCGTCACCACCGCTGCCGCACTCGGCGCGATCTTGATCTCGCCTTCCTTCGCGCTGATCATGACGCTGGTGACGCTTCTGCCGGCCGGCTGGCTGAGCCATCTCGCCAATCTCGCGCGTCCCGCCTCCGAACTCGGTGGCCCCGACCACCTGCTTGCCTGGTATCCGCTCTCCGATATCCTGCTGCATCTCTGCGGCCTGGTGACGCTCGCCGTCATCGTCATCGGCGTGATCATCGGCTACGGGCCTGAGATCACCGATCCGATCGTCGACCTGCTGATCACCTCGCTCAAACAGCAGCAGCCGGAATTCATGCCCGATCCGGCGGCGACCGCGCAGACCAAATCGCTGATCCTGCTGATGCTGCCGGCTTTGCAGGGCGGCATGTGGGTCTCCATGCTGTTTGCTGCCTATTATTTTGCGGTGCGCATCGTCTCAGCCTCCGGCCGCGGCCTTCGCCCGCGCGAGGACATTCCCTCGTCTCTGCGCATGAACCGCAACTCGATCTTCATCTTCCTGGCCGGGCTTGCCGCCTGCTTCTTCGGCGGCGTTCCGGCGCTGGTCGGCGCGACCGTGATCGGCACCTTCGGCGCCGGTTTCATGCTCTCCGGTTTCGCCTCGCTGCATTTCCGCACGCGCGGCAAGGACTGGCGCATGCCGGCCCTCATCCTTAGCTACCTGGCTTCGATGCTCATGCTGCTGCCAGCTCTCCTCATCCTCGTCCTTGGTCTCAGCGATACGCGCAAGGCGATCGCGCTGACCCCGACGAAAGATGCTGATGCCCCCAAACAACCCGATACGAAAATCTGAGACACAAGAAAGGAAAAAGAAAATGGAAGTCATTCTTCTCGAACGCATCTCCAAGCTCGGCCAGATGGGCGAAACCGTCAAGGTTCGCGACGGCTTTGCCCGTAACTACCTGCTGCCGCTCGGCAAGGCGCTGCGCGCCAACGCCGCCAACAAGACCCGCTTCGAAGCCGAGCGTGCGACGCTCGAAGCCCGCAACCTCGAGCGCAAGTCGGAAGCCCAGAAGGTCGCCGACGTTCTCGACGGCAAGTCCTTCATCGTCGTGCGTTCCGCCGGCGAAACCGGCCAGCTCTACGGTTCGGTCGCCGCCCGTGACGTCGTCGAGATCCTCGCCGCCGAAGGCTTCAACATCGGCCGCAACCAGGTCCACCTCAACACGCCGATCAAGTCGATCGGCCTGCACAAGGTCGAGCTGCAACTGCACGCCGAAGTCGAAATCCACGTCGAGCTGAACGTTGCCCGTTCTGCCGAAGAGGCAGAGCGCCAGGCCAAGGGTGAAGAACTCACCTCGGTCGACGCGATCTACGGCGTCGACGAAGACGCGCTGCGTCCGGAAGACTTCTTCGATCCGGAAGCCGACGGCGTCGACGAAGACGAAGCATAATTTTCGTCGGAGCGATCCACGAGAGAGAAAGCCCGGCCATCGCGCCGGGCTTTTTCGTTTACACACCTTCGACAGACCGTTTTCCACCCCTTCGACAGGCGCGGCCGATCGGGGTCGCTTTTTTAAGGGGATTTCCTGGATGTTTTTGCTGCGCGCCTTATCGCGCCACGCTAAAATACCCTTCTCCGAAACGGATGCGCTGAGTCGGCGCCAGACCGTGTCGTGCGGGTGACACTGCCGGTATTTCTCCTTTGTGTCGCCCAGGGCTGTGGAGAAGTCGAACAACGTGCACAGCGTTCAGGATTTAGGCGAAGAGAGCTCCCGCTCCTTTCGCAGCCTCTTGATTTTCGCGTCCGGAATTGCAAATCCGGAGCTGGAAAAAGACAGAACGGATGATGATGAACGACGCCGCTCGAAAGATTGCAGCCGTTGCTCCGTCGGAGCAGCATTATCGCGAAGCACCCAACAATATCGAAGCCGAGCAGGCGCTTCTGGGCGCGATCCTGATGAACAACGACGCCTATTACCGGGTGTCGGACTTCCTGAAGCCTATCCATCTCTATGAACCGCTGCATCGGAAGATCTTCGAGGTTGCCGGCGATATCATCCGCATGGGCAAGATCGCCAATCCGGTGACGATCAAGACCTTCCTGAAGGCCGACGAGAAGGTCGGCGACATGACGGTTTCGCAATATCTGGCGAGCCTCGTCAGCAACGCCGTCACCGTCATCAATGCCGAGGATTACGGCCGGGCGATCTACGACCTGGCGCTGCGCCGGGCGCTGATCACCATCGGCGAGGACGTCGTCAACATCGCCTATGACGCGCCGCTCGACATGCCGCCGCAGTCGCAGATCGAAGATACCGAACGCCGCCTCTTCGAACTGGCGGAAAACGGCCGCTACGACGGCGGATTCCAGGCCTTCAACGATGCCGTTGCGCTGGCGATCGACATGGCGGCCGTCGCCAAGGAACGCGATGGCGGGCTTTCCGGCATTTCCACCGGCATCCATTCGCTGGATTCCAAGATGGGTGGCCTGCAGCGTTCGGACTTGATCGTGCTGGCCGGACGTCCCGGCATGGGCAAGACCTCGCTTGCCACCAATATCGCCTATAATATCGCCGCCGCCTACGAAGGCGAAGTCCAGTCGGACGGCAGCATGAAAGCGAAGAACGGCGGCGTCGTCGGCTTCTATTCGCTCGAAATGTCGTCCGAACAGCTCGCCACCCGTATCATCTCCGAGCAGACGGAAGTCTCCTCCTCGAAGATCCGCCGCGGCGACATCAACGATGCCGATTTTGAAAAGCTCGTCGCCTGCTCGATGATGATGCAGAAAGTGCCGCTCTATATCGACCAGACCGGCGGTATTTCGATCGCCCAGCTTTCGGCGCGCGCCCGCCGCCTCAAGCGCCAGCGCGGCCTCGACGTGCTTGTGGTCGACTACATCCAGCTGATGACCGGCTCGGGCAAATCCAGCGACAACCGCGTCCAGGAAATCACCCAGATCACCACCGGCCTGAAGGCGCTCGGCAAGGAGCTCAACGTTCCGATCATCGCGCTGTCGCAGCTCTCGCGTCAGGTCGAAAGCCGCGACGACAAGCGCCCGCAGCTTTCCGACCTTCGCGAATCCGGCTCGATCGAGCAGGACGCCGACGTCGTGTTGTTCGTGTTCCGCGAGGAATACTACGTCAAAAATTCGGAGCCGCGCGACATCCACGATCCGAAATATCCGGAATGGGAAGCGCTGTTCGACAAGGTAAAAGGTACGGCCGACGTCATCATCGCCAAGCAGCGCCACGGGCCGACAGGCACGGTGAAGCTCGCCTTCCAGTCGGAATTCACCCGCTTCGCCGATCTCGCCGATCCCTCCTTCACACAGTACGAGGAACATTGACGCGGTTTTCCGGGTCAATTTCCCCTAGAAACCTGTGGCCCGCAACAAGGCCACCGTCACAACGCCGCCGACGACGCTGGCAAGCATCGGCAGGCGGCGGGCGGCCAGCGCCGTTGCGGCACATGCCAGTGTCTCCGCCCAGCCGGTCGCAAAGGCGGTCGGAGCGATCACGGCCATCAGGACCGCAGGCGGGATCGCCTCAATCGCCGTTTTCCAGCGCTCGTCCAGCTGCACGTGACGGATGAGGACGAGACCGCTGATGCGCGTGAAAATCGTCGCGAATGCCATCGCGAGGATGGCAAGCAGGGTATTGATATCAAGCGTCATGCGGCCTGCTCCTGGACCCCACCCTTCCAGAAAGCCATCACCAGTCCGGCCAAAGCGCCGGCTGCGATATACCAGACGCCCGGCACGAAATGATGGACGGCGACGGCTGCAATTCCGCTCGCGGCCAGAATTGCGCCCGTTTCCGGTCCCTTCCAGAAGCCCATGACCAGCACGACAAACACGGCCGGAAAAGCGAAATCGAGACCGATGACCGCCGGATCGCCCAGAAAGACGCCGAGCAACGCGCCTGCGAGCGAAGAGCCGACCCAGGCGACATAGAAGGGCGCGACGATGCCGGCATACCAGACGGGCGTCAGCCGTGTGCTGCCGGCGCGGAACTCCGCCATGGCCCAGAGTTCGTCAGCGAGAAACAGCATGGCGGCATAGCGCTTGATGGTGGAGAAGGACTGCATCTTCATACCGAGCGACGCGCTCATCAGCACATGGCGGATATTGACCAGCAGTGTTGCGAAGCCGACGCCGACCCAGCTTGCCGGATGCGCCCATATATCCATTGCCACGAACTGCGAGCCGCCGGCGAAGACCAGCGCACTCATCAGCGTCGTTTCCAACACCGAAAGACCCTTGGTGGCCGAAATCGCGCCGAAAACCAGACCGATCGGAGCAACGGCGACGACAAGCGGAAAGATGGCGCGCATTCCGGCAAGAAATTCGCCGGTAAGAAATTCGCTGGATGGCCGGCTTTGCTGCAACATGGCAACCTCCTGATTGAGATCACGGAGCAGTAGCCCAGCCCGACACAGCCGTATTGAACGAAAGTGATCAGCCAGTACGGAATTGACCGGGTGTTACGCCTGTCCGCGCCTTGAAGTGCCGGGAGAAATGCGCCTGATCGGCAAAACCGCATTCGAGCGCGATATCGGCGGGCATGCGCCCCTGCCGCAGCAGCCTGCGGGCCACCTGCACGCGCCGGTCCGTCAGGAAGGCATGTGGCGTGATGTGGTATTCCTTGCGGAAGGCGCGGATGAGATGCGCGCGGCTCAACCTCGCCACCCCGGCCAGTTCCTCAAGGCCGACGTCGCTGTCGAAATTCTCGATGAGATATTCGCGCGCGCGGGCGACGGCGCTTCGCTCCTGCGTATCGACAGGCACGACGATTGTGCTGCCGTGGCGCGCAAAGATCGCCGCCAGCACCGAGAACATGCTTTCATCGGACTCCAATGCACCTGCGCCCCTTTCGAGCGTGCGGTGGGCGGCGTGAAAAGCATTGGCGAGTTGCGGATCGCGTGGAAGCCCGCCGGAAAAAGACGGCGTCGCGTGAAAGGCCTTGCCCGTCACATCCTCCAGAATATCGATGAATAATTTCATGTCCGGATAAATCATGCGGTAGCGGTAGCCCTCGCCGCCGGGAGCGCCGTCATGAATGACGCCCGGATCGATAAGATAAAGGTCGCCCGGGCCGGTTTCCTCCCGCCTGCCGCTCAGCGTGGCGATCTGGCTGCCGCTTTCAATCGCGCCGATGCTGAATGTATCGTGCGCATGCGGCGCATATTCATGAGTGAGAAAGGTAGCGCTCAGACACTCCATGTCACGGAAGCGGCTGTCCCGCCAAAAGCGGGCCGATTCCACGTTGGCGAGCGGCATAGCCTCCGCCGCCTCTTTCTGAGATACGTTCTGCATGCGGGTAGATTAGCGCCGAAGCCGCCATGCGTCTTGAACAAAAGTGATCGTACAGGCGGCAAAGGATGGTATGTGACCGCCCGCGCTTTCCCTTGGCCACAATGCTCACTAGACTGGGTGAGGTGATTTTCCTTTCATTTATTCACGGCGATTCATGACAGATTTTCCCATTCCCTTCGACGACGACGATCTTTTCGCTTCCGCAGGCCTGCGGCTGACCGTCGACTTGACCGCGCTTACGGAGAACTGGCGCGATATGGCGCGCCGCTCCGGTGCAGCGCGCGCCTCGGCCGTCGTCAAGGCGGATGCCTATGGCATGGGCATCGAGGATGCCGGCGAAGCGCTCTATATGGCAGGCGCCCGCGACTTCTTCGTCGCGACCGTCGACGAGGGCGTCACCCTTCGCCTCTATGCGCCGGAGGCGCGCATCTTCGTGCTCTCCGGCATCTGGCCGGGCACCGAGCGACGCTTCTTCGACAATGATCTGGTGCCGGTGATTTCTTCCGACGAGCAACTCGCCTTCTGGATGGCGGTGCTGGCCGATTACGGCGACTACCCCTGCGCGCTGCATGTCGATACCGGTTTCAATCGGCTCGGACTACATATCGACGATGCGATCGCGCTCGTCGACGATGTTTCGCGGCCGGCGAGTTTCGCGCCGGTGCTTGTCATGAGCCATCTCGCCTGCGGCGACGATCCCAGCCATGCGATGAACCGGCGGCAGCTCGAATCATTCCACAGGGTTAGCGCCGCCTATGAAGGCATCGATTCAAGTCTTGCGGCCTCGGCCGGCATCTTTCTCGGCGAGGATTATCACTTCGACCTGACCCGCCCCGGCATTGCGCTCTATGGCGGCGAAGCGGTCTGCGGCATGACGAACCCGATGCGGCCGGTGGCAACCGCGGAAGCGCGCATCATCCAGGTGCGAAATGTCGAGGCCGGCGAGACCGTCAGCTATGGGCGGGCGCTGCAGCTCAACCGCAAAAGCCGGCTGGCGATCGCCTCGGCCGGTTATGCCGACGGCTATATGCGCAGCCAGTCGAGCGGCGGCGTGCCGCTGCGCCAAGCGGTGCCGCAAGGCGGGCAAGGCTTTATCGCCGGACACAAGGTGCCGGTTGCCGGCCGGATCACCATGGACCTGACGATCTTCGATATCACCGACCTGCCTGACAATGCCGTGCGCGCCGGGGATTATGTCGAGCTGTTCGGCAAGAATATGCCAGTCGACGACGTGGCGCGGGCAGCAGGCACGATCGGATACGAGATCCTGACCAGCATGGGGCTCCGCCATGAGCGGCGCTATGTCGCCGAGGAGTAGAGTTCGCCCGTCAACGGCTGCTGAGCGCAAGGCGGACGCCGAGCGCTACGAAAAGCGCGCCGAGGCTGCGATCGAGCCATAGCCCGACTTTCTGATTATGCCTGAGCGCATCGGCAAGGCGCCCGCCGAGAAGGACGAGCGGCGGCTCGATGAAGGCAGCGACGACAATGATAAGCCCGCCATGCAGCAGGAGTTGGGCCCATGCCGGTCCTGCCCCTTCGACGACGAATTGCGGCAGGAAGGCCAGGAAGAAGATCGCCACCTTCGGATTGAGCAACGACACCAGGATTCCCTGCCGGTAGATCCTTGCGCTCGGCATTTCTTCACCGGCAGCCTTTATCAGTCCATTGCCGCCGCCGGCGCGCAACGCCTGGATGCCCAGCCAGACGAGATAGGCGGCGCCGATCCATTTGACCGTCGAGAAGGCGGCGGCGGAAGCGGCAAGCACGGCGGAAAGACCGAGTGCCGCCATCAGCACGTGCAGGCAGGCGCCAGACCAGACGCCGAACAACGCGGAAAAACCGGCACGTTTTCCGCCTCTCATCGTGTGACCGAGGATGAAGGCGATGTCGGGGCCGGGCGAGAGGTTGAGCAAAACCGCAGCCGACAGAAATGCAAGCCAGTGCGCGAGCGAATAATCGAACATCTTCCACCGTTCCGGATAAGCAGAGAACAAAGGATAGGCACGGCGCGCGCTGATGGGGAAATCATTAGTTTTGATCCGTCGCGATAGCCATTATCTCAAGCACGACAATGATTCGATGAAGCGGCGCGTCTGCTTGCCTCGGGAATCCGGACTGAAAGAGTAATTGATGGCGAAGGCCAGGACACAATTCATCTGCCAGAATTGCGGCACGGTTCATAACCGCTGGGCCGGCAAATGCGAAAACTGCGGCGAGTGGAACACCATCGTCGAAGAGGACCCGATGGGCGGGATCGGCTCCGGTCCGGGCAAGACGCCGAAAAAGGGCCGCCCGGTGGCGCTGACGGCGCTATCCGGCGAGATCGAGGAGGCGCCGCGCATCCACACCGCCATGTCGGAGCTCGACCGGGCGCTTGGAGGCGGCTTCGTGCGCGGCTCGGCGGTGCTGATCGGCGGCGATCCCGGCATCGGCAAATCGACGCTGCTGATGCAGGCGGCCGCCGCCCTTGCACGGCGCGGCCACAAGATCATCTACGTCTCCGGCGAAGAAGCCGTGGCGCAGGTCCGGCTGCGGGCGCAACGCCTCGCGGCGGCCGATACCGACGTGATGCTGGCGGCCGAAACCAATGTCGAGGATATTCTCGCGACCCTCGCCGAGGGCAAGCGGCCGGACCTCGTCATCATCGATTCCATCCAGACGCTGTGGAGCGAACTGGCCGAATCCGCGCCGGGAACGGTGACGCAGGTGCGCACCGGCGTGCAGGCGATGATCCGTTTCGCCAAGCAGACGGGGGCCGCCATGGTGCTCGTCGGGCATGTGACCAAGGACGGGCAGATCGCCGGCCCGCGCGTCGTCGAGCACATGGTCGATGCCGTGCTCTATTTCGAAGGCGATCGCGGCCATCACTACCGCATCCTGCGCACGGTCAAAAACCGCTTCGGCCCGACCGACGAGATCGGCGTCTTCGAAATGTCCGACAAGGGCTTGCGCGAAGTCGCCAATCCCTCGGAGCTCTTCCTCGGCGAGCGCAACGAAAAATCGCCAGGTGCTGCCGTCTTTGCCGGCATGGAAGGCACACGTCCGGTGCTCGTCGAGGTGCAGGCGCTGGTGGCGCCGACCTCGCTCGGCACGCCGCGGCGCGCCGTGGTCGGCTGGGATTCGGCCCGGCTATCGATGATCCTGGCCGTGCTCGAAGCCCATTGCGGCGTCCGGCTCGGCCAGCACGACGTCTACCTCAACGTTGCCGGCGGTTACCGCATCACCGAACCGGCGGCCGATCTGGCCGTCGCTTCGGCGCTCGTTTCCTCGCTTGCCGGTATTGCCCTTCCTGCCGATTGCGTCTATTTCGGCGAAGTCAGCCTGTCGGGCGCCATCCGGCCGGTTGCGCACACCGCCCAGCGCCTCAAGGAAGCCGAGAAGCTGGGTTTTTCCGCAGCATTGCTTCCATCCGCCTCCGCCGAATTGCCGAAGGGTTCCGGCGGGCGCTGGAGCGAGGTCGAAAGCCTGCCGGATCTGGTCGCGCGCATCGCCGGGTCGAAGGGGGCGTTGCGTGTGGAAGACGAGGTTTGATCCTTTCATTGCCAAGATTGGTGATGATATAGGAGGCACACGATAAGGCACGACACGGCCGCCAAGCGGCAGTCCTGGAGTTGAATTTACATGCCCATTACGATTTTCGACGGTATTGTCATCGGCGTCGTGCTCTTCTCCGCCGTGCTGGCGATGGTCCGCGGCTTTTCGCGCGAGATCCTCTCGATCGCGAGTTGGGGCGGTTCGGCGGCGGCGGCCTATTACCTCTATCCCTACCTGCTGCCCTATGCGAAGAAATACACCGATGACGACCGCATCGCGATCATCGGTTCGGCAGCGGTCGTCTTCCTGATCGCGCTCATCGTGATCTCCTTCATCACGATGAAGATCGCCGATTTCATCATCGACAGCCGCGTCGGCGCGCTTGATCGCACGCTCGGTTTCCTGTTCGGGGCAGCCCGCGGCGTGCTGCTCCTGGTCGTTGCCGTCGCCTTCTGGAACTGGCTGGTCGATGTCGATCACCGCCCGGCCTGGGTCAACGAAGCCAAATCGAAGCCCTTCCTGGATTCGATGGTCGTGAAGCTGAAATCGGCTCTGCCAGAGCAATTTGCCCAGATGATACCGGCGAGCATCCGTGATAAGCTTCAGCCGCAGGCACAGGGCACTGAGGGTACCACGCCGCCGACGGGCGACCAGGCTCCGGCGGAAGACGCACCGAATGCGCCTGCAGACGGCGCACAGCAGCCGTCGAATTGACACAGTGTTCAAGAGCTTGACCCGCCTTAAGGCAATTGCCATTTGAGCGGAATGTGAATGAGGTCCGGTCGGGCATTCCAGCTCCGCCGGGCTTCCGTTATTTCTGGAAATGCCGATCCATTCTTGTGAGAGCAGAGGCCCGCAGAAATGAACCAGTCCCATGCCATCCCGACCGACGATCCGCTCGACGGAGATACGCTGCATGAAGAATGCGGGGTATTCGGAATTTTGGGACATCCCGATGCCGCAGCGCTCACGGCGCTTGGCCTGCATGCGCTTCAGCATCGCGGACAGGAAGCGGCCGGCATCGTCTCCTTCGACGGCAAGCGCTTTTATCAAGAGCGCCATATGGGCCTCGTCGGCGACCACTATACCAATCCGATGACGCTCGCCCGCCTGCCCGGCAGCATGTCGATCGGCCATACACGCTACTCGACGACAGGCGAAGTGGCCATGCGCAACGTGCAGCCGCTCTTTGCCGAACTGGAAGAAGGCGGCATCGCCATTGCCCATAACGGCAATTTCACCAACGGGTTGACGCTGCGCCGCCAGATCATCGCCACCGGCGCCATCTGTCAGTCGACCTCCGATACCGAAGTCGTCCTCCACCTCATCGCCCGTTCCCGCCATGCGTCCACATCCGACCGCTTCATCGATGCGATCCGCCAGATGGAAGGCGGCTATTCGATGCTCGCCATGACGCGCACGAAGCTGATTGCCGCCCGTGACCCCACAGGCATCCGCCCGCTCGTGCTGGGCGAACTCGACGGCAAGCCGATCTTCTGCTCGGAAACCTGCGCGCTCGATATCATCGGCGCCAAGTTCATCCGCGACGTGGAAAACGGCGAAGTCGTCATCTGCGAAATCCAGCCCGACGGCTCGATCAGCATCGATGCGCGCAAGCCCAGCAAGCCCCAGCCGGAGCGCCTCTGCCTGTTCGAATATGTCTATTTCGCCCGGCCGGATTCGGTCGTCGGCGGCCGCAACGTCTATACGACGCGCAAGAACATGGGCATGAACCTCGCCAAAGAATCGCCCGTCGATGCCGACGTGATCGTGCCGGTGCCGGATGGCGGCACGCCCTCAGCCCTCGGCTATGCCCAGCAGAGCGGCATTCCCTTCGAATACGGTATCATCCGCAACCATTATGTCGGCCGCACCTTCATCGAGCCGACGCAGCAGATCCGCGCCTTCGGCGTGAAGCTGAAGCATTCGGCCAACCGGGCGATGATCGAAGGCAAGCGTGTGGTGCTGGTGGACGATTCCATCGTGCGCGGCACGACCTCTCTCAAGATCGTCCAGATGATCCGCGAAGCCGGCGCGCGCGAAGTCCATGTCCGCGTCGCAAGCCCGATGATCTTCTTCCCGGATTTCTACGGCATCGACACGCCCGATGCCGAAAAGCTGCTGGCAAACCAGTATGCCGATGTCGAAGCCATGGCCAAATATATCGGTGCGGATTCGCTGGCTTTCCTGTCGATCAACGGGCTTTACCGCGCCGTCGGCGGCGAGGATCGCAATCCGGCCCGGCCGCAATTCACCGATCACTATTTCACCGGTGACTACCCGACCCGCCTGCTCGACAAGAACGGCGAGTCGATGGGCAACAAGCTTTCGATGCTTGCCAGCAACGGCTAACCAGCAACGGCTGACAAGCAACGGCTGACCGGGGCCGGCTTTCCTATCATCCATCCCGGAGGGGTTCACCGCACCCCTCTCCCTTCGTCGGGGAATACGACATCATGAACATCAATCTTGAGGGCAAGATCGCACTCGTCACCGGCGCGTCGCGCGGCATCGGCTATTTCACGGCGCTGGAACTGGCCAAAGCCGGCGCCCATGTGATTGCCTGCGCCCGCACGGTCGGCGGGCTCGAGGATCTCGACGATGCGATCAAGGCCGTCGGCGGCACGGCGACGCTCGTGCCCTTCGACCTTGCCGACATGAATGCGATCGATGCGCTTGGCGGCTCGATCTTCGAGCGCTGGGGCAAGCTCGACATCCTCGTCGCCAATGCCGGCGTGCTCGGCGTCATTTCGCCGATCGGCCATATCGAAGCGAAAGTGTTCGAGAAGGTGATGAGCATCAACGTCACCGCGACATGGCGGCTGATCCGCTCGGTCGATCCGCTGCTCGCCCGTTCCGATGCCGGCCGAGCGGTCATCCTGTCTTCAGGCGCTGCCCATAAATGCCGCCCCTTCTGGGGCGCCTATTCTGCCTCCAAGGCCGCCGTCGAGGCGCTGGCGCGCACATGGGCGGGCGAAAGTCAAAGCACACCGCTGCGGATCACCAGCGTCGATCCCGGCGCGACACGCACCGCGATGCGGGCGCAGGCGGTCCCCGGCGAAGATCCGCAGACATTGCCGCATCCATCCGAAGTGGCGAAGGCGATCCTGCCGTTGCTCGGTCCCGGAGTAACGGAGACGGGCAAACTGTTTATGGTGCGGGAAAACAAGCTCGTCGATTACCGGCTGCCGGAATAGAAAGACGCGCGGCGCTATAGACGTCTCACTTCGCAGCAACGGCCGGGAACAGATGCGCCAGGCCCGTTTCCGACGGGCATAGGACGTTGAGATCCACCGGTCCCTGAATGCCGTCCAATGTGCCGTTATCGGCAAATTGCCAGATCGACCAACGGCTGCATTCTTCCTGCCTCGGCTCCCTGAACACGCTTCGCAGCCACAGGTAATGATCGGGGAAGCGGGATTCATTGCCTTTCAGATATTGATCGAAGAATTCCTGCGTGACGTAAAAGATAGGCTTTTCGGGAAAGGTGACTTTCAGTTCGGCGAAGAAGGCGCTCACCTCGGCCGCCATTTCCTCGAGCGTCGGGACTCTGTTGCAATTGCCGACAAACTCCAGATCGACGGCGATGGGCAGGGTTCCCTGCTCCTTCGGCACGGTCGCCAGGACATTCTGCGCCTGATCCCTGCCCGGGCGGCAGAAGGTGAAGAAATGATAAGCGCCCCTGACCACGCCGGCATCTCTGGCGCGCTGCCAGTTGTCGGCGAATTTGGAATCCCGATGATCTCCCCCTTCGGTCGCCTTCATGAAGGCGAAGCGGACATTCGCCTGCGTAGCGACCGCCTTCCAATCGATATCACCCTGGTGATGGCTGACATCGATGCCTTGGATCGGATAGCTGTCGAGAGAGGGATTGTTGAAGCGAAGCATCCCGAAATCGTATGCCAGATATGCCGCGAATGCGACCACCAGAATTGCAGTTGCTCCGATCGTCGATCGAGCCAGTTTCCGCATCCCTTCCCCCCAATTTTCGACAGCTTCTCATCTGGCTATGCGAGATTTGCGCCGCGAAAATGGCAGAATCGGATGGATGGATCCTGTTGCCGCCGATCGCTCTTCGTCCCCCTTGACCGGAAGCGCGAACCGGGCCATAAAACCCGCCATGAAAACGGTTATCTGCATTATCTGCCGGAAGATTATTCGCTAGCGCGAGCGCTGGCCCGGCCGTTTTCGTCTCCCAAATAGTCAAGATGAGAAACGCCCCGGTCCGCCGGTCGCATTATTTTTCTGATCGTGCCTTTGGGAGAGTGGAATGGACGCGACGCCGGAACTGAAGCTGTACAACACGCTGACACGGGAAAAATCGGTGTTTTCGCCGATCGATCCCGACGCTGTCCGCATGTATGTCTGCGGGCCGACCGTCTATGACTTCGCTCATATCGGCAATGCCCGGCCGGTCATCGTCTTCGATTTGCTGTTCCGGCTGCTGCGTCATGTCTACGGCAAAGACCACGTCATTTACGCCCGCAACATCACCGACGTCGATGACAAGATCAATGCGCGCGCACTTCGGGACCACCCGGGCCTGCCACTCAATGAGGCGATCCGCGCGGTCACCGAAAAAACCGAAACGCAATTTCACGCCGATGTCGCCGAACTCGGCTGCCTGGAGCCGGATTTCGAACCGCGCGCCACCGACAACATCGCTGAGATGATCGAGATCATCGAGAAGCTGATCGGTAATGGCCATGGCTATGTCGCATCGGGCGAAGTGCTGTTCGACACCAAATCCATGGCGGATTACGGTCAACTTTCGAAGCGCCCACTCGACGAGCAGCAGGCAGGCGCGCGCATCGCCGTCGACGCGCATAAGAAGAACCCGGGCGATTTCGTGCTCTGGAAACTGTCGAGCCACAACGAGCCCGGCTGGGAGAGCCCGTGGGGCCGCGGCCGGCCTGGATGGCACATCGAATGCTCGGCGATGAGCAAGCGTTATCTCGGCGATGTCTTCGACATTCACGGCGGCGGGCTGGACCTGATCTTCCCGCATCATGAAAACGAGATCGCCCAGTCGCGCTGCGCCCATGGTACCCAAGTGATGGCGAATGTCTGGATGCATAACGGCTTCCTGCAGGTCGAAGGCCGCAAGATGTCGAAATCCGAAGGCAATTTCGTCACCATCCACGAATTGCTGCACACGGAAACTTTCGGCGGCCGCCAATGGCCGGGCCAGGTGCTGCGCCTTGCCATGCTGATGACGCATTACCGCGAGCCGATCGATTTCTCGATCAAGCGACTGGAAGAGGCCGAACGCCTGCTCGCCAAATGGCCGGCAACAGATGCCGGCGATGCGGCGCCCGATGAAAGCGTGCTGAATGCGCTGGCGGACGATCTCAACACGGTGGCGGCGGTGCAGGCATTGCATGCACTGGCGCAGGCCGCCCATACGGATCCCGCCGTGGGCGCCACCTTTGCGGCAACGGCCGACCTTCTGGGCCTGCTGCCGAAAAAGATGGAGATCGACGAAGCCGTCGCATCGGCGATCGATGCGCTGGTCGCCATGCGTCTCGAAATGCTGAAGGCGAAGAACTTCACCGAGGCCGACAAGATCCGCGACGAACTGACGGCAAAGGGTATCCAGCTGAAAGATGGCAAGGATCCGGTGACAGGCGAGCGCGTGACGACGTGGGAGGTCAAGAGATGACCACCTACACCGGCGGCTGCCAATGCGGGGCGATCCGTTTCCGGGTCAGCGGGGACATCAAGGATTCGTCGATCTGTCATTGCCGCATGTGCCAGAAGGCGTTCGGGGCTTATTATGCGCCGCTGGTCTCGGTGCGCGGCGCCGATTTCGAATGGACCCGCGGAGAGCGGAAAAGATTTCGCTCTTCCAATTTCGTCGAGCGCGGCTTCTGCGGCGATTGCGGCACGCCGCTCACCTACGAAGCGCCGGATGGAATGGCGATTGCCGCGGGCGCCTTCGACGATCCTTCGGCGTTTCCGCCGCTGGTCCAATTCGGCGTCGAGGGCAAGATCGGTTTCGTCGATCATCTGCACGAATTGCCGGGGCACAGGACGGAGGAGGATGTGCAAGCCGCTCCCTTCCTGCTCGAGCTTGTCTCCTACCAGCATCCAGATCATGAGACGCAGGCATGGCCCCCCAAGGAGCTCGAATGACGACGGAAACGGACAAAAGCGGCGGGTGCCAATGCGGGGCGGTGCGTTACCGCGCCAAAGGCGAACTCGGCTATCCCCATCTTTGCCATTGCCGCATGTGTCAGAAGGCGGCCGGCAATTATTTCATGCCGCTGGCCGGCGTGAAGCGCAGCGATTTCACCATGACGCGCGGCGCGCCAAAATGGTTCCAGTCCTCGGATCTGGTGCGGCGCGGTTTCTGCGGCGATTGCGGCACGCCGCTGTTCTACGACATTCCGGGCGAAGACTTCATCAACCTCACGCTCGGCTCGCTCGACGAGCCCGACGCGGTCAGGCCGGTGGCGCAATCGAATACCGGCCAGAAGATGTCCTGGTTTCATGCGCTGGACGGCCTGCCGCTCGAACCGGAGCCTGAGACGCCCGACCGCGAGAATGCGATCGCGGCGAGCAATCATCAGCACCCCGACCACGACACGAAAAGCTGGCCTTTCGGAGAGACCTCATGACGGACACGATCAAGACAGGCGGATGCCAGTGCGGCGCCGTGCGCTTCCGCATCTCAGGCAAGTTGGGGCGTCCCTCGATCTGCCATTGCCGCATGTGCCAGAAGCAGTTCGGCGGCTTTTTCTCGGCGCTCGTCACCGCGCCTGAGGAAGGCATGGAGTGGACGCGCGGCGAGCCGAGCTACTTCCAGTCCTCGGTCAATATCGATCGCGGCTTCTGCAGCAATTGCGGCACCCCGATGACCTATCGTCATCCGGGCGGACTGGAGCTTGCGATCGGCACCTTCGACGACCGCAGCGACCTCGCACCGCTGATCCAGGTCAACTACGAGGCCCGCCTGCCCTGGGTCGAGGAAATCTTCAAGGCGCCGGTGCTGAAGGATCAGGATTTCTACGCCCGGCAGGAGGCGATCATCTCCTTCCAGCATCCCGATCACGACACAGAAGTTTGGCCCGCGAAAGGCGTGAAGATATGACCGAGATCCTGCGCACGCTCTATCCGGAAATCGAACCCTATGCGTCCGGCCATCTCGATGTCGGCGATGGCCATGTGATCTATTGGGAGCGCTCCGGTACGCCTGGCGCCAAGCCCGCCGTCTTCCTCCATGGCGGTCCGGGCGGCGGTTTTTCGCCCGCACACCGCCGGCTTTTCGATCCCGCGCTTTACGACGTCATGCTGTTCGACCAGCGCGGTTGCGGCAGGTCGACGCCGCATGCGGATCTCAATGCCAACACGACCTGGCACCTCGTCGCCGATATCGAGCGGCTGCGCGAAATGGCCGGCGTCGACAGCTGGCAGGTGTTCGGCGGCTCCTGGGGTTCTACGCTGGCGCTCGCCTATGCCGAGACGCATCCGCAGCACGTGTCCGAGCTCATCCTGCGCGGTATCTACACGCTGACCAAGGCCGAGCTCGACTGGTACTATCAATTCGGCGTCTCGGAAATGTTCCCGGATAAGTGGGAGCGCTTCATCGCTCCCATTCCGCCGGAAGAGCGGCATGAGATGATGCATGCCTATCATCGCCGCCTGACGCACGAGGATAGGAAGGTGCGCCTCGAGGCCGCGCAGGCCTGGAGTATCTGGGAAGGCGAAACGATCACGCTGCTGCCCGAACCTTCGACGAGCGGCAAGTTCGAGGAGCCGGAATTCGCCTATGCCTTTGCGCGCATCGAGAACCATTTCTTCGTCAATGCCGGCTGGATGGACGAGGGACAGCTGATCCGCGATGCCGGCAGGCTCAAGGATATTCCCGGCGTCATCGTGCATGGCCGCTACGACATGCCCTGCCCGGCTAGATATGCCTGGCAGTTGCACAAGGCCTGGCCGAAGGCGGAGTTCCATCTGATCGAGGGTGCGGGCCATGCCTATTCGGAGCCCGGGATTCTCGATCGGCTGATCCGGGCGACGGATCAGTTTGCCGGGAAGGCATAAGCCACACCGTGAAGCCCCCCTCACCCTAACCCTCTCCCCGAGGGGAGAGGGGACAAGGCGAACGACGTGGCTACCCTTCTCCCCTCGGAGAGAAGGTGCCCGTAGCGCGGATGAGGGGGCATCCGCACGACAGAAACAACACCCGCTTGGCGGGAGGAAACGACATGAAAGAACGCATCTATCTCTTTGACACGACGCTCCGGGACGGGCAGCAGACGCCCGGCATCGATTTCTCCGTCGAGGATAAGATTGCGATCGCCGCCATGCTGGACGAGTTCGGCCTTGATTATGTCGAGGGCGGATATCCCGGCGCCAATCCGACGGATACTGCCTTCTTCGGCGAGAAGCGCACCAGCCGGGCCAGTTTCGTCGCCTTCGGCATGACGAAACGGGCAGGCATTTCGGTGTCCAACGATCCCGGCATTGCGGGGCTCTTGCAGGCCAAGAGCGACGCCATCTGTTTCGTCGCCAAGAGCTGGGACTATCACGTCGCGGTGGCGCTCGGCTGCACCAATGAAGAAAACCTCGAATGCATCGGCGAAAGCGTCAAAGCGGCGGTCGGCGCCGGCAAGGAGGCGATCGTCGATTGCGAGCATTTCTTCGACGGCTTCAAGGCCAATCCGGCCTATGCGCTCGCCTGCGCCAAGACGGCCTATGAGAGCGGCGCACGCTGGGTCGTGCTCTGCGATACCAATGGCGGCACGCAGCCCCCGGAGGTGCGGGCGATCGTCGAGGCGGTGATCGCCTCGGGTGTTCCCGGCCACTGTCTTGGCATCCATGCACATAACGACACCGGCCAGGCGGTCGCCAATTCGCTTGCCGCAGTCGAAGCCGGCGTCCGGCAGATCCAGGGCACGCTGAACGGCATCGGCGAGCGCTGCGGCAATGCCAATCTGGTGACACTGATCCCGACCTTGGCGCTGAAGAGCGCCTACAATACACGTTTCGAAACGGCGATTGACGAGGAGCGGCTGCTCAATCTCACCCGGCTCTCGCATGCCTTCGACGAGTTGCTCAACCGCTCGCCCGATCACCAGATGCCCTATGTCGGCGCTTCCGCCTTCGCCACCAAGGCCGGCATCCACGCCTCGGCGCTGCTCAAGGATCCGCGCACCTATGAACATGTGCCGCCGGAAAGCGTCGGCAATTTCCGCAAGGTCATGGTGTCGGACCAGGGCGGCAAGGCAAACTTCATCAATGCGTTGAAACGGCGCGGCATCGAGGTCGCCAAGGACGATCCGAAGCTCGACCTGCTGATCTCGATCGTCAAGGAACGCGAGGCGACGGGCTATGCCTATGAGGGCGCGGATGCGAGCTTCGAGCTGCTGGCGCGCCGCACGCTCGGCACGATCCCCGAATTCTTCACCATCGACGGCTTCCGCGTCATGATCGAGCGCCGCTTCGACAGTCTTGGCCGTGTGAAGATCGTCTCGGAAGCGGTGGTCAAGATTACCATCGACGGCCAAACGCTGATGTCGGTTGCCGATGCCGAAGGTCCCGTCAACGCGCTCGACCTCGCGCTGCGCAAGGATTTCGGCAAGTACCAGCACGAGATCGACGATCTGGTGCTCGCCGATTTCAAGGTGCGTATCCTCAATGGCGGCACGGAGGCGATCACCCGCGTGCTGATCGAATCCACCGACAGCGACGGCGTGCGCTGGTGGACGGTCGGCGTCTCGGAGAACATCATCGACGCTTCGTTCCAGGCGCTGATGGATTCAGTCATCTATAAGCTGATGAAGAACCGGCAGCTGGCGGGCAAGATCGCGGCGGAATAAGTCTATTCCGCCGGTTCGGCGACAAGACCCATCCAAATACCGTTCGTCCCCTTCGGGCGTCGCCGCGGCCGATGCCGGCCGGCGTCTTGCGCTTCAGATCTTCTCACCCTTCATTCAACGAAATGAATTGGCCTATTCACGGCGCTTAAGCTAGGCCGGATCAGAAGAAGAACAAAGATGGAAACACCGATGTCGACCGATGCATCCCTTCCGTTGGCCAAGAACGAAGACAGTCCGCGCGGGTTCGCCTTCGCGCTGACGGCCTATCTGCTCTGGGGCTTCCTGCCGATCTACATGAAGGCGGTGGCGCATATTTCGCCGGCCGAGGTGATCGCCCATCGCATCGTCTGGTCGCTGCCGCTGGCAGGCCTAGTGCTGGTCGTGCTCGGACGCACCGGGGATATCCGTGCCGCGCTCCGCTCGCCGCGCATGCTGGCGATGGGGGCGCTGACGGCGTCGCTGATCACCGTCAACTGGGGCACCTATGTCTGGGCGATCGGCGCCGGCCATTCGCTCGATGCGGCGCTTGGCTATTTCATCAATCCGCTGTTCAGCATCTTTCTCGGCGCGGTGATCCTCAAGGAAAAGCTGCAGCCGCTGCAGATGGCGGCGATCGGACTGGCAGCCCTCGCCGTCGCCGTTCTCGCGCTGGATAGCGGCGGCATCCCGTGGGTGGCGCTGACGCTGGCAATCAGCTGGGGTTTTTATGCCCTGCTGCGCAAGACGCTGCCGCTCGGGCCGAACCAGGGCTTCTTCCTCGAAGTGCTGATCCTGAGCGGCCCGGCCCTGCTCTACATCCTCTATCTCGAATTCGGCAGCGGCCAGGGTCATCTCTACCGCACCGGCCTTGCCGACACGACCCTGCTGCTCGGCTGCGGCGTCATCACCGCCGTGCCGCTGATGATCTATGCGAACGGCGCCAAGCTCCTGAAGCTCTCGACGATCGGCATCATGCAGTATATCGCGCCGACAATGATCTTCCTGATCGCGGTTTTCGTCTTCCACGAGCCACTCGGCACGGCGCGCATGATCGCCTTCCCGCTGATCTGGGCGGGGCTGTTCCTCTATAGCTGGTCGATGCTGAAGGGGAGCCGCGGACGCTGAAGCGCCAAAGGGCGTCGCGTCAAACCGGAGTCACGCGACGCGCTTCAGGTCTTTGTTCTATGCATGCCGTTGTCCCAAAACCGCTGGGGCGACCTGCATTGAAACCCTACATCTTCGAAATCACGTCCTCCTCGCCGTCACGATCGGCGGCGAGCTGGGCTGCCTGGGCCATGATCGCCGGGATGATGCCGGAGATCTCGTCGACGACGAGCGGCTGAACCCGGTGGGCGGTGTGCAGGAAGCCCTCTTCGGTCATATGGCGCATCAGTTCCATCATCGGATCCCAGAAACCGTTGATGTTGGCGAAGACCATCGGCTTCTCGTGGCGGCCGAGCTGCGCCCAGGTCATGATCTCGACGATCTCCTCCAGCGTACCGATGCCGCCGGGCAGTGCGACGAAAGCATCGGAGCGCTCGAACATGGTGTGTTTGCGCGCGTGCATGTCAGGGGTTACAATGAGTTCGTTGAGCTGACCGAGCGAGTGGCGAGTCGCTTCCATATCGATCAGGAATTCGGGAATGATGCCCGTCACCTGACCGCCGCCTGAAAGAACACCGCTCGCAACCGCGCCCATGATGCCTTTGGTACCCCCGCCATAGACGAGGCGCAGGCCGTATTCGGCGATCTCTCTTCCGAGAGCACGCCCGGCCGCCATGTGGGAAGGATCGCGTCCCGGCCTTGAGCCGCAGTAAACGCAGATGGATCGAATCGATACAGATTGTTCGGTCATAGAGGCAAACAACTATTCCATTTCAATGCAGTCAAGAAAATTGACTGAAAAGCAGCATGCCTAGCTTGCCTAATTGCTTTGAATGCTTGTGAAAAGCAACGGGAATCGCTAGCAATTTTGGTTACTACGGCAAATTGCCGCCTTGGGAGACATAATGATGAAGAACCGTGCCGGCTTGCTGGCTCTTGCAGTCCTCGTAATCGCAATCCTATTGATGGTGTTTTTCGTCATGCCGCGCATCGGCGGCGATGCAACCAAGGTCGGCGACGCCATCAACCAGGCAAGCACGGAGCTCAAGAACACGGTCAACGAGGCGGCAAAGACATCACGCTCCACCATCGCCGACACGGCTGCGGTCGCCGATAAGGTGGGTCGTCTTTCGGCCGATGCCGGCGTGTCGCTCAGCGAGCTCAAGGCGCTGTTCGCCGATGGCAAAGGCCCCGCCATCGATGCCTTCACCGCCGCCAAGACCAAGGCCGTCAACGCATTGACGGCACTTGCCGATTTTGCCATCCCCGAGGGTCTCGATCCCGCGACCCAGACCCTTGCCGCCAAGGCCAAGGACGGCGGCACAAAGGCGCTCGCCATCGTTCAGTCGCTGCCAGAGAACATCGCCGATGCGTCTGCCGCGATCGCCAAGGCCGAGGCCGCGCTGACCGGTGCGCCCGAGCCCGCCCCTACTGCGAATAATGCGGCTGCGAATACCGGACCGAAGCTTCCGGCTTTCGACGTCTTGCGCGTCGAACCCGACGGCTCGACGGTGATTGCCGGCTCCGCCGAACCGAACGGCAAACTCGAGGTGCTCGACGGCGAAAAGGTGGTGACGACGGCCAATGTCGATGCGAGCGGCGATTTTGCCGCCGTCCTCGACGATCCGCTTCCAGCCGGCGACCACCAGCTCGTGCTGAAATTCACGGACAAGGACGGCAAGAGCACGCTTTCCGAAGAGGTCGCGACCATATCCGTGCCGAAGGACGGCAATGGCGCCAACCTGCTCGCCATGGTCTCCAAACCCGGCGCGGCGAGCCGGATCATCACCGCGCCGAAGGCCGGAACCGAAGTCGCCGATGCCTCCAATCCGGCGGCGCCGCCTGCGGACAAGCCGGCGGGCGAAACCGCGGCTGCGCCGACCGGCGACCTGGCGTTGCAGACGCCTGGTGTCACCGATACCTCCGGCGGCACGGATACGGCACCGGCCACTCCCGCCACGGCCGCACCTGACAAGACGACTGCGCCCGATGTGATGGTCAATGCCGTCGAGATCGAGGGCAACAAGATCTTCATTGCCGGCACGACGCGCTCCAATGCCAAGGTCATCGGCTATGCAGACGACAACCTCATCGGCCAGGACACGGCCGGCACCGACGGTCATTTCGTCATCGACGGCGTGGTGGCGCTTTCGGTCGGCGACCACAAAATCCGCGTCGACGTCGTCGACCCCACAGGCAAAGTGATCGTGCGCGCGGCGGTGAATTTCAATCGCCCGGCCGGCGATCAGGTGAGGGTCGCGGCGCAATCGGTCCCGGCCGATGCGAGTGGCGCCTCCTCGATGGTGCCGCTCGACGAAGGCGAGCTCGGCAAGCTCCAGGCCGAGGCCGGCAAGGCGTTCGGGCTGCTGAAGGGGCTGTTTGCCGACGGCAAGCTGCCTGGCGCCGAACAGCTTGCGGCGGCGCGCTCGGCAACGGAATTCGCGTTGCGCTCCGTCGCCGACTTCCGCCCGGCGGCCGATGCCCCGGACGCCTTCAAACAAGCCTCCGGCTCTTCGTCGCAGGTCGCCGGCAATGCGCTGAAGCTGCTGCAAAGCCTGCCCGGGGATGCGAAGTCTGTCGGCGCCGCACTCGACAGGCTGGGCGGCATGATTGCCGAACTCACCGCTGCACCCGCTCCGGCGGCACCCACTGCAAACGACATCGGCAGCAATGAGCCGAAGACGATCGAACAGGCGCCGCTGACGGCAAACAACGCGGCGGTCATCATTCGCCGCGGCGACACGCTGTGGCAGATCTCACGCCGCACCTATGGCCTCGGCGTGCGCTACACGACGATCTACATCGCCAACGAAGACAAGATCATCAATCCCGATCGCATCCGCCCCGGCCAGATCTTCGGCCTGCCGAAAGATGTGTTGCCGAATGCCGAAGAGCTGCACCGCAAGCGTCTTTCCGGTCAGCGGCTCTAAGCTCCAACAACAACATGACGAGGCCGGGCGGGATAACCCGCCCGGCTTCTCTTTTCCTGAAGCCCGCACGTGTTGTATTCGTCCGCGCGGCACCCTATCTGGCGGCTGCGGGTTGTGGGAAACGCCTTCAGGCACATTCCGATTCCGCGCTTTGCCGGCATCGAAGCGCCGCTACGACGGTACATTTCGTCCGGGCTGGAGATAAGCATGGCAAACGGCAAGACAGTCTCGGAATCCAATCTGCTGCGCACACTTCTCAACCTCTGGCCCTATATGTGGCCGGCCGGCCGAAGCGACCTCAAGATGCGCGTCGTCTGGGCCTCGGTCTACCTGCTGATCTCCAAATTCGTATTGCTGCTGGTTCCCTATTTCTTCAAGTGGTCGACCGATGCGCTGAACGGCAGGATGGATCTTGCCGGCTCCGTGCCGCCGCTCTTTGCCGGCGCCATCGCCCTTGTCATCGCCTACAACATCACCCGGCTGATCCAGCTCGGCCTCAACCAACTGCGCGACGCGCTCTTTGCCAGCGTCGGGCAACATGCGGTGCGCCAACTCGCCTACAGGACCTTCGTGCACATGCACGAACTGTCGCTGCGCTTCCATCTCGAGCGCAAGACCGGCGGGCTTTCGCGCATCATCGAGCGCGGCACCAAGGGCATCGAGACGATCGTACGCTTCACGATCCTCAATTCGGTCCCGACCGTCATCGAATTCCTGCTGACGGCGGTGATCTTCTGGTGGGGTTACGGTTTCTCCTATCTCGCCGTCACCGCCTTCACCGTCTGGGCCTATATCTGGTTCACGATCCGCGCATCCGACTGGCGCATCGCCATCCGCCGGTCGATGAACGACAGTGATACCGACGCCAACACCAAGGCGATCGACTCCCTCCTCAATTTCGAGACCGTCAAATATTTCGGCAATGAGGAAATGGAGGCAAAGCGCTTCGACAAATCGATGGAACGCTACGAGAAGGCGGCGACCGATGTCTGGACCTCGCTCGGCTGGCTGAACTTCGGCCAGGGCGTCATCTTCGGCATCGGCACGACCATCATGCTGGTGCTGTCGGCACTGGCGGTGCAGCGCGGCGAGCAGACGGTCGGCGATTTCGTCTTCGTCAATTCGATGCTGCTGCAGCTTTCCGTGCCGCTCAACTTCATCGGCTTCGTCTACCGCGAAATTCGCCAGGGGCTGACCGACATCGAGCAGATGTTCGACCTGCTCGAGGTGAAGTCCGAGGTCAAAGACGCACCCGATGCGAGCGAGCTCAGGATCGGCCAGGGCGCAATCTCTTTCAAGGACGTGCACTTCGCCTACGATCCGGCCCGTCCGATCCTGAAGGGCATTTCCTTCGAGGTGCCGGCCGGCAAGACGGTCGCCGTCGTCGGTCCGTCGGGTGCCGGCAAATCGACGCTGTCACGGCTGCTCTATCGTTTCTACGATATTCAGAGCGGCGCGATCACCGTCGACGGCCAGGATATCCGCACGGTGACGCAGAAAAGCCTGCGCTCTCATATCGGCATGGTGCCGCAGGATACGGTGCTCTTCAACGACACGGTCGCCTACAACATCCGCTACGGCCGCACATCGGCCAGCGACGGCGAGGTCTTTGCGGCGGCCGAGGTGGCGCAGATCGCGCATTTCATCGAAACGCTGCCCGAGGGGTTCGAAACCAAGGTCGGCGAGCGTGGGCTCAAACTTTCCGGCGGCGAGAAGCAGCGGGTGGCAATCGCCCGCACCATCCTCAAGGCGCCGCCGATCCTGATCCTCGACGAGGCGACGTCGGCGCTCGACACGACGACTGAGCGTGAGATCCAGACGGCGCTCGACGTGGTCTCGAAGAACCGCACGACGCTTGTTATCGCCCACCGTCTTTCGACGGTCATCAGCGCCGATGAAATCATCGTGCTCAAAAGCGGCGAGATCGCCGAGCGCGGCACACACGCCGCCCTCCTCGAAAGGAACGGCCTCTATGCCTCGATGTGGAACCGCCAGCGCGAGGCGACACAGGCGGAGGAACATCTGAAGCAAGTGCGCGAAAGCGACGACATGGGCGTGATCACGCGGCTTGCTCCGGCAAGCTGAACCTGGAAACCGGCGCCGGCCGGCTTTTGTTGTTCAGAACCCCGGCATGGGAACCGGGGCCAGGGCCACAGCATTGCCCCGGAGACGGTTTTTCGCTAACCAGCAAAAAACGACAACGCAAGGAGACCGGCAGCATGAGCCTGTTCAACACGGTTCGCAACACGATCGTCCCCGTGCACAAGGAGGGTTATCCCTTCGTTGCCGCCTTCTTCGTCGCATCGCTGGTCTTGGGCTGGATCTTCAAGCCGCTCTTCTGGATCGGCATGATCTTCACGCTGTGGTGCGCCTATTTCTTCCGCGATCCGGAGCGCGTGACCCCGCAGGACGACGATCTGGTGATCTCTCCTGCCGACGGCAAGGTCTCGGCGATCCAGATGGTGACGCCGCCGGCCGAGCTCGACCTCGGCTCCGAGCCGATGCTGCGCATCTCGGTCTTCATGAACGTCTTCAATTGCCATGTGAACCGGGCGCCAATGCGGGGGCGGATCGTCAGCATCAACTACCGCCCCGGCAGCTTCGTCAATGCCGAACTCGACAAGGCGAGCGAGGACAACGAGCGCAACGGACTGGTGATCGAAACCCGCCACGGCCAGATCGGCGTCGTGCAGATTGCCGGCCTGGTGGCGCGGCGCATCCTCTGCTGGGCGAACCCGAACGAGCCGGTGGATGCCGGCGAGCGCTTCGGGCTGATCCGTTTCGGCTCGCGACTCGACGTGTTCCTGCCCGCCGGTGCGGCACCACGCGTCTCGCTCGGCCAGACGGCAGTTGCCGGCGAAACCGTGATTGCCGAATTCGCCTCCGCCAAGGGTCCTGTCATCAGCCGCCGCAGCTAAAGCGGTTCAGCTTTTCACGGAAGCGACCGCTGGGCAGTCTTGCTGGAATTGCTTTAGGAACGATTGGAACGCGATATGGAAACGCCTTTTCCGCCTTTCGAGCCCAATGGGCCGGATGATTCCGCCCGCGGCCCGCGTCTGCGCGAAATCCCGCTCCGGCTCGTCTTTCCGAACCTCATCACCATTCTGGCGATCTGCGCCGGGTTGACCGGCATCCGGCTGGCTTTCGAGAATCGTTACGAGCTCGCCGTCGCCATGGTGCTGCTCGCCGCCTTCCTCGACGGCATCGACGGGCGCGTGGCGCGGCTGATGAAGGCGACCTCGAAGTTCGGCGCGCAGATGGATTCGCTTGCCGACATCGTCAATTTCGGCGTCGCGCCCGCCCTCGTCGTCTATGTCTTCGCCCTCGACCAGGCGCGTTCGCTCGGCTGGATCGCCGCCCTGATCTATGCGATCGCCGCCGGACTTCGCCTTGCCCGCTTCAACGTCATGTCAGAACGCGAGAACAAGGCGAGCTGGCAATCGGAATATTTCGTCGGCGTGCCGGCGCCGGCCGGCGCCATGCTGGTGCTGCTGCCGGTCTATCTCGGCTTCCTCGGACTGGCAACGGACCGCACCTTCGCCTATCTCTCGTCGATCTACACGGTGCTGATCGCCTTCCTGCTGATCAGCCGGCTGCCGGTCTGGTCGGGCAAATCGGAAGGCAACCGTCTGCGGCGCGATCTCGTGCTGCCGATGATGCTCGGCGTCGTGCTCTATGTGGCGCTGCTGATGAGCTACACCTGGGAGGTAATGGTCTTTACCGTTGCCGCCTACCTCGTTTCGCTTCCCTTCGGCGCACGGAAATGGCAGCGGAAATACGGGACCCTGACGATCGAGGAACCCGGCGTCGGCGACGACGATATCGGCCGGCACATCTGATCTTCGAGCATTTCCGGATTTCTCCAAATGACGGAAATGCTTCTTTTCCTTCATTCTCAGCTATCCCCGGGAAAGCAGGCGCTTTATCCCGGTGAAAACCGTTGCGCGCTTTTCCCCAGAAAACCGCTTTCGCGCTTTTATTGGAACCGCTCCCTTCAGTAAGTATTAACCAACGTAGGCTTCAGTTAAGCCTCGCGAATTATGGTCGGCGTTTACAAATCCTGATAAGCTACGCCCCCGTTTTGTCGCTATTCGTGACCAAACATCAAACCATAAAATACCCAGGGAAGAACCACGTAAGGAGAGTATCGTGACTTCGAAGAAGAGCAGTACCGGCGAACAGCAGGCGTCCAAGCCAGACCTCGCCGCCAACTATCGCCCCGTCGGCCTGAAGGCTGTTGCCGCAGCATCGCTGATGGCAAAGCATAAGCCGACCAGCGTCAAGAAATCCGCTTGAGGCGGAAGACTTCAAATTGGGATCATGCGTGCTTTCGGGTTACATGCGTTAGGCACCGCTGACGAAGTGAATGACGAGGCGATCGCCGGAAATCTCCTAACAACGCTCTGGCGACATAAGCACAACCCGAAAAACCTGATGGACGAAGCGACGTGACGCCGCCGCTGATGTGAGATGTCGGCGCCGATAGGCCGCCGGCGGCCCTGAACATCTTAGGATATCGTTCAGAAGAAGCTGAGTTGGCCGTCTTCCGGCTTTTGCTTCTCGGGCGCCCTCAGCGGCCTTTCGATGACGACCGGCTGCTGCAGGTCCGGCCCCATATTGGCAACCTTGTTGACCTTGTCGGAGACCGGGACGGCCTCAAAAAAATCATCCTGAACGGGCTGCATCAGGTCGGCCACGTCGCGTGGTTCCTGCGTCTTGCAATCGAGCCAGCGCGAGAAATCCTCAGGTCTGATGACGACAGGCATGCGATCGTGGATCGCCGATATGCCTGAATTGGCCGATGTCGTCAGGATCGCGCCGGTATCGACCTCGGAGCCGTCGGCCGAGGACCATGTCTCCATCAGCCCGGCAAAGGCGATGACCCCGCCCTGGCGCGGCCTGATCCAGTAGGCCTGCGGCCGCTCGCCGCTTTCCTTGGACGGGCGATGCCATTCATAGAAGCCGGAGGCCGGAATGAGCACGCGGCGATGGCGCATGGCGGCGCGGAAGGAGGCTTTGCCGATCGCGGTTTCGGAGCGCGCATTGATCAGCAGCGGGAAATCCTTCGGGTCCTTGACCCAGCCCGGCGTGAGACCCCAGCGCACGAGCACGGCGCGCCGGTCGGGCAGATTGCTACCCTGCTCCCTGCCCTCGCCCGCGATGACGACGAGGATCGGCTGCGTCGGCGCAATATTGTAGCGCGCCGGAAAATCGTCGAGATCGAGACCGGAGAAGAAATCGCGCAGGTCGGCGCGGGAGCTTGTCAGGGAGAAACGTCCACACATCGGCGTGTTTTTGCACCCAGCTCGTGTCCGGTCAAGGCGCCTCAACCTCTCGGCGCGAAGAGGATGAGGCTGGCGCCGGCAAGGCAGATCAGCGCGCCGCCGATGTCGTAACGGTCCGGCACGCGGCTCTCGACCAGCCACAGCCAGAGCAGCGAGGCGAGGATGTAGATGCCGCCATAGGCTGCGAAGGTACGGCCGGCGGCCTCGCTCGGAACCAGCGTCAGAAGCCAGGCGAAAAGCGCCAGGGAGATCATGCCCGGCGCCAGCCACCAGGCGGGCTTTTCGAGCTTCAGCCATGCCCAGAAGGCAAAGCAGCCAGCGATCTCGAAGAGAGCGGCAAACGCAAAGATGATGTAGGTCACGGAAGCACCTTTCGAATCCCCGCCGCACTCTTCATCCGATAAGATGGGCGATCACAGCAAGAGCAGGCCCGATGACATCCACCGCCAAACCCGCCTCATCCGCCATTCTCGAACGTGACGGACGATTCCTTCTGGTGTTGCGACGCAACCCGCCTTCCGCCGACATGTATGCCTTTCCCGGCGGACGTGCCGACCCCGGCGAAACGCCGGAGGAAACGGCATTGCGGGAATTCCGCGAGGAAACCGGCATTTCCGCCCGCAATCCGCGGCTGTTTTCGACCTATGACCTGAAGACGCATGCGGCCGACGGCAGCATCAACAGCCATTTCCTGCTGTCGGTCTTTCGCGTCGACGCGGATCGCGACGCGGTGGCGGAAGCCGCCGACGATGCGGCCGCCCTCGGTTGGTACACGGTGGAGGAAATCCGGCGGCTGCCGGTTCCGCAGAGCGTGCTCGAATGCGCGGAGCGGCTTTCGGGCGGCGAATAGAAGTGGAAACTTTCAGGCACGCCTTGTTGCCGTCATGCTCAGCGTATCAACTACGAGCATGATTCCCGTTCGACGCGTTTTCCTGGCCCTGCTCGTGCTCGCCGGCCCCACGATGGCGCAGGGCAAGAATACGCCGCCTCCACAGGAGGAGGAAATTGCGCCGCCGCCTGCTGTAGCCGTGCCCTATGATGACAAGCTGGCGCGGCTCGCCGAAGTGCTGGGATCGGTGCATTATCTCAGAACGCTCTGCAAGGCGGCGGGCGGCGACGAGTGGCGAGACGGCATGCAGCAACTGCTCGATTCGGAGACCGGCAACGAACCGCAGCGTCGGGAAAAGCTCACAGCGGCCTTCAATCGCGGTTATCGCACCTTCGCCTCGGTCTATACGGATTGCACCCCGGCGGCCATCGTGGCAGAAGAGCGCTACCGTAACGAAGGTGCAACACTCGCCACAGAAATTACCTCGCGCTTTGGAAATTAACCTTAAATTAACCTGTTTTCGCATGCGGACGTGTCGTTTTGGGAAAAGGCTGTTAGTGTTGTTAACGGTGCAGTAAGACATGAGAAGTTCTGAGGAAAAAACAATGGAAGCAAGCCTCAACGACATCGACGACATGATCGTCCACGAAAAGATGCAGGCGGCTCTGGAGTACCAGAACGAGGCTTGGGCCGACGGCATGGCCGACGGAATCGAGCCTGAAATCATCGCTGATGCAGCCATTGCGCATGCGCTGCGCGAGACGATCAGATTGCATGGGGAAAACAGTGCCGAAGCCCTGCTGGATTCGCTGCGTGAGCGCATGCTTGCCGGCGAATTCTCCGCGAACCGCACCCTGCAATAACGACCAATCAGAGAGATTGATGCGCCCCGGTAAAGAGAAAATTTCGCGAACTCCCCTCGCGCCGGTGCTGCTTGCGTTCAGCCTCGCCGCCGGCAATGTTTTCCTCGCGCCGGCAGCCTATGCGCTTTCCGAACTGCACAAGATCCCGGGCCAGGCGGCCAACGACACTCCGCCCGCGCAGGGAAACGCTCAGGGACAGAGCCAGCCGCAAGGCGGGACCACTCCCGGTGTTCCGATGGCTGATCCGCTGGTCAACAGCCAGAACAATCAGGGTGTCGACAAGACGCCCGGCGCCCAGGATGCTTCCAAGCCCGTCGAGGTGATCTACGATATCGGCAAGGTGCCGGAGCCGGTTCGCAAAATGCGTGAGCAGATCGTCGAGGCGGCCGCCTCCGGCGATCTCGAACGGCTGCGGCCGCTGATGGGCACCGGCGCCGAACAGACGCAGGTGACGGTGGGCGAGCCGACCGACGATCCGATCGGCACGCTGAAGGATCTTTCAGGCGATCCTGACGGAGACGAGATTCTTGCCATCATGCTCGACATCGTCTCGACCGGTTTCGTGCATGTCGGCCAGGGCACAGCAGACGACATGTATGTCTGGCCCTATTTTGCCGAGAAGGATCTGAAGTCGCTGACGCCGCCGGAGCGCGTCGAGCTGCTGCGCATCGTCACCGCCGGCGATCTCTCCGACATGCAGGAGTTCGGCGGATATAATTTCTACCGCCTCGGCATCACACCTGCGGGCAAATGGAAATTCTTCACGGCGGGCGACTGACACCCCCGTCTCACTTGCGCCTTTCACATCTCGCATGGCGCTTGCGATCCACCTCATGAAGACATACCTCTGAGCGATGACCAACGCGACAGGTTCCGCCATGCCAGCCGTATTCCTGAAAGACCGCTCATTGCTTCTCGTCAGCGGTGCGGAAGCCCAATCCTTCCTGCAGAACCTGATCACCACCGATATCACCTCGCTCGGCGCCGACGAGGCGCGGCCCGGGGCACTGCTGACACCGCAGGGCAAGATCCTGTTCGACTTCATGATCTGGCAGGACGGCGACGGCTACAGGATCGAAACCGATGCCGGCCAGCGCGACGGCCTGCTGAAGCGGCTGACCATGTACAAGCTGCGCGCAGCCGTCACACTTGCGCCGAGTGCCGAAGAGGGCGTCACCGTTTCCTGGGATGAGGATGCCGACGGCAGCCAAGGCGTGCGAGACAGCCAAGGCGTCCGGGATAGCCGCTTTGCCAAGGCCGGCGTCACGCTGATCCGACGTCCCGGCAAACATGGCGACGGCCAGGAAGCGCTCTACGACGCGCTGCGCATCAGCCACGGCATCGTCACATCGGGATCGGACTTCGCCTTGCAGGACGCCTTCCCGCATGACGTGCTGATGGATTTCAACGGCGGCCTCTCCTTCCGGAAAGGCTGCTATGTCGGCCAGGAGGTCGTCTCGCGGATGCAGCACCGCGGCACCGCGCGCCGGCGCGTCGTCACGGTGTCCGCCGCAACAGCCTTGCCGGAGACCGGGACGGAGATCACCGCCGCCGGCAAACCCGTGGGAACGCTCGGCTCCGTCGAAGGCGGCCATGGGCTTGCGATCGTGCGCATCGACCGCGCCGGCGCCGCGATGGCGGCAGGCACGCCGCTGCTCGCCGGCGAAACGCCTGTTTCCCTCGTCCTGCCGGCATGGTCCGGCCTTGTCTTTCCCGCCAGCGCCGACGAGGCCAGCGCGTGACAACGGCGAAAACTCCGCGTGCCTGGCAGCGCATGCTGTCCGGGCGCAGGCTCGACCTGCTCGACCCCTCACCGCTCGACGTCGAACTCGCCGACATCGCCCATGGGCTTGCGCGCGTCGCCCGCTGGAACGGCCAGACCTCAGGCGATCATGCTTTTTCGGTGGCCCAGCACAGTCTCGTCGTCGAGGATATTTTCCGCCGCTTCAACGACGCGCGGCCGCAGGAGTGCCTGATGGCACTGTTGCATGATGCACCCGAATACGTGATCGGCGATATGATATCGCCGTTCAAATCGGTGGTCGGCGGCGGCTACAAGACGGTGGAAAAGCGATTGGAGGCCGCCGTGCACCTGCGCTTCGGCCTGCCACCGCACCCCTCGCGCGACCTCAAGGACCGGATCAAGAAGGCCGACGCGATCGCCGCCTATTTCGAAGCGACGGTGCTTGCCGGCTTCACGCCCGCCGAGGCGCAGAAATTCTTCGGCCAGCCACGCGGCATCAGCAAGGACATGCTGATGATCGAGCCCTTGCCGGCGATCGAAGCGCAGCGGTTGTTCTGCGAGCGTTTCGCGGCGATCGACGCCGAGCGGGAGACGGTATCGTGAGCTTCATCGTCGTCTCGCCGCTGGCCCGCATCGCGGAAATGGCGGTGCGCCACAAGGCGCGCGACATGATCAGCCTGATTGCCAAGGAGCAGGCCTTTCACCGGCCGGGCGTGATCGCGGCCGATCGCCATCTGACGCTCGGTATGAACGACATCGCCTTCAAGGGCACCGGCAATCTCGTAGCGCCTGACGAGACGCATGTGCGCGGGATTATCGACTTTGCCGCCTCGTGGCGGCAGGAGACGCCGCTGCTCATCCATTGCTGGATGGGCGTGTCGCGATCGCCGGCCGCAGCCCTGATCGCCGCCCTGTCGCTGGCACCGGATCAGAGCGAGGGAACGCTTGCCCGCCGGCTGCGGGCCGCCTCGCCTTTCGCAACACCGAATACCCGGCTGGTCGAGATCGGTGACGCGCTGCTTGACCGCGGCGGCCGGTTGGTCGCGGCGGTGCGGGCGATCGGCCGCGGTGCCGATGCCGACGGCAATGCGCCCTTCGTGCTTGATATCCGGGACACCGCCTGCGGTTGACGCTGCCGCCAGCCGCTCCATCTAGCCCCCGACCAAGCACAACGACAGGGCCAGATCATGGAACAACAGGCAGCCGATGTCCTCCTCGCCACGCAAACCGCACTCAGCCAGGCAAGCGCGCTGGCGGTGCAGTATTCCTTCTCCGTCCTCGGCGCGGTGATCCTGCTTGTTCTTGGCTGGGCGCTTGCCGGCTTTACCAGCCGCTGGGCCTATGAAGGCCTGTCGCGTGTCCGTGGCATAGACGAGACGTTGGCGCGATTCTTCACCAACGTGCTGCGCTATGCGCTGCTCATCCTGGTGTTCATCACCGTCCTCGGCCAGTTCGGCGTCCAGACCGCCTCGATCATCGCGGCACTCGGCGCAGCCGGCCTCGCGATCGGACTGGCGCTGCAAGGGACGCTGCAGAATATCGCTGCGGGCATCATGCTGTTGATCCTCAGGCCGTTTCGCGTCGGGGAATATATCGAAACCAGCAGCGTGGCCGGCACGGTGCGCGAAATCGGATTGTTTGCGACCGAACTCAGGACCGGCGACGGGCTCTACCGATTGGCGCCGAATTCGACGCTCTGGAACACGCCGATTACCAATTTCAGCCGCGAGCCCACGCGGCAGAACGATGTGAAGATCAAGGTCGCCTATGAGGATGATATCGATCTGGCGATGGGGACGCTGATGGGCCTCGCCAAAGCCGATTCGCGGGTGCTGCCATCACCGGCTCCCAGCGTCTTTATCGACAGCATCGCTGACGGCGCGATCTTCGTAACGCTGCGCTACTGGGCAAAGACCGGCGACTGGTGGTCGCTCAGCCGTGACATGGTGAAGCGCGTGAAACTCGCCTTCGACGAGAAGGGTCGTCCGGCCACGCTGTCGGATACCTCAGACGCAACACCGACAAAGAAGTCCAACGGCAGGACGGCGGCCGAAAAGCAGGCGGCGACACGGCAATGAAAGGTTACAGCGCGCCTTGTCGTTCAAGACGTGCAAATAACGATGTAACACCTTGAATTTGTGCATAATTTTGCCCTTGAATCGATCCGATCAAGGAGTTGCCCCGTGGATTATTGGATGACGCCGCAGGACAGTCTTTCCCCGGCATCCCCCGAGGGCTGGCTGCGATAATCATCGGAATTGGCATGCACCATCAAGGCGCGGCCGCGAATGCCGTCGGTCTTGTCGTCGAGCGTGACCATGCTGTCGAAGATCTGCGCCCGGAGCACCCCGTCCTGCCCGACATATTGATTGGGCATATCACCGGCGTGCGGCCCCTTGGCGGCAAGGATGCCGTGCTCGGCCTTGCCAGGGTTGAAGTGGCCGCCTGCCGACTCGTGATGGGTCGCGGCGTCGCATCGGCCGGTCTCATGAACATGGAAGGCCACCCATTTGTTCGCCGGCAGCCCCGATATCTCGACTTCGATCAGCACACCGCCAGTGGCGGCGGCCGTCAGCTGGGCGCGGCCGTCTTCCTTGCCGTCCTTGCCGACGAAATTGGCGACCGCCGTCTGCTTGTCCTGAGCCGCCGCCGGCAATGCGACCGCAAGCAGGCTCAGAGCGGCGATGGTGCGCATGGCTTTCATGGAGATCTCCTTCCATTCGGTTGTCCTCCTGAACGTGTCAAACCGGAAGGTGTTCCTGACCGAGGAAGATCGAACGAAGAAGACGGAACGAGAAAAGCCGGCCAAACGGCCGGCTTGCAGATCACCTGGATCGGGATGCCGTTCAGGCGACGGCGTCGAAATCGAACTGGCCGTAGGTCTTGCGGTAGAGATCCTCGGGCTGATCGCCCGTTGTCGGCGCGGTCTGCTGCAACGGATAGGAAACGGCGATGCTGCTTGCCGTGCCACTGTCACGCGTGTCCATCATCAGCGCAATCAGGCTGCCGGAAAACTTCGGCTGCGTCTCGCTGGCCTTGTCCTCTTCGAGGAGCTCCTTGATGATGCCGGGCTTCTTGTCGGCGGCACGTTCGCCGCGGCTGAGTACGCCATCGCCATTGGCATCGAGCCGCGAAAGCGTCGCCAGATATGCATATGAGGTGTCTGAAACGGATGTGGTGCTGGTCATACAAACCTCCATTCACCGCCTTTTGCCGGTGGTGTTTGTACGCAATACGAAGGTGGAAAATCACTGTTGACTCGGTGGTTAAACTGATTTGCGCAGTGCGTCAATAAGTTGTTAACTTCTCATTAACGATGATTGACAAACGTTAACGGAACGCCTCGGTACAGGCTTCCGCCAGCGTCAACGGGCCGATTTTCTCCGTATTTCAGCGATTTTTCACATAAAAAACAAACGTCTATCGCGTCAACGCCGCTGCTGCACTGCAACCGAATATTAATCCGGCCCGTACAAAATGGGCGTCACAAGGCACCACCCAGGCGTTCAGCTTATAAAAAATCAATTTTAGAGGTTTCCCAACGCAATGAGGTACGTTCATCAATGAAGACGACCATGCCGTCGCAGCCGTCTCGCAAGATGTATCGGCATGAAAGCTGAAGCGCTCTTCTGGCAGCAATGTAGCCAGGCCGTCGCCGCCGATGGATCGATCGATGCGCAGCGACTGATGGAACTTGTGATCGCGACCTATCGCGTCCATGAAAGCGATTATGACGAAATCGAAAGAAGCGCGGAGACGCTGCTCAGGGAAAACCATGCGCTGCGAGGCAATATTTCCGCCCTCAGCCAGGCATTCGACGGACAGACAAAGCTCTTCGAAATCATTCTCAACAATCTGCCGCTCGGTCTCAGCGTCTTCGACGCCGACCAGCGGCTGACGCTTTCCAACATCCGCTTCCGTCAACTCTTCGGCCTGACGCAGGAAGATGTCACTGCCGGCGCGGCAATCGCCGATCTCACGGCCAAAATGCGCGGTACAGAGAGCGCCGGGGCCAAGCCCGGCCGGCGGAGCGGGCGACATTCCTCCGCAACCGCAAGAACCGGCAGCATCCGCCGGCGCGAATGGGTGATGGACGATGGCCGCATCATTCAGAGCATGGTGACCATTCTTGCCGACGGCAGCAACATCGCCATACATGCCGATATTACCGAGGATCGAAGGGCGGCCGAGCGCATCACCTATCTCGCCCACCACGACCCGCTGACCGGCCTTCCGAACCGCATCCATTTCCGCGAGCAGGTCGATGCGACGCTCACCGAGCGCAAGCCGGATGAGCAGATAGCCCTCGTCCACCTCAATCTCGACGGGTTCAAATCGATCAACAACACGATGGGCGTTTCGGCCGGCGACACGATCCTGCAGCAGGTCGCCGCGCGTATCCGAATCTCGGCCGGTTCGGAGAACACCCTGGCGCGCCTCGGTTCGGACGAATTTGCCATCCTGCAGACGGGCAAGCAGCAGCCGTGGAACGTGACGGCGCTTGCAGAGCAGATCCGCCAAGAGCTTTCCGCACCGTTCTTCCACGGCGAAAAACAGGTGGAACTCAGCGTCTCCATGGGCATCGCAGTCGCCCCTGATGATGGGGAGGAAACCGACATCCTGTTGAGGAACGCCGGCGTGGCGCTGTCACATGCCAAGGCAGATGGGCGCAAGCGCGAGCGCTTCTTTACCGGCGAGATGGAAGCGCAGATGCAGCTGCGCCACGCGCTTGAGGCAGACCTCAAAGCCGCCGTTGAGAACGAGGAATTCGAGCTGCACTACCAGCCGCTCTATGATCTCTCGCAGCGGCGCGTCTGCGGCTTCGAAGCTCTGATCCGCTGGAACCACCCCGTCCGAGGCCGCGTTCCGCCGATGGATTTCATTCCGCTTGCCGAAGAGGTCGGCCTCGTCGTCGATATCGGCCGATGGGTTTTGCGCCAGGCCTGCAGCGATGCGGCGCAATGGCCGGAGGGCATCAAGGTCGCCGTCAATGTCTCGGCGATCCAGTTCAGCAGCAGCGACCTGACGCAGGATGTCAGCGAGGCGCTTGGCGCTGCATCGCTGTCGCCGTCGCGGCTAGAGCTCGAAATCACCGAGAGCGTGCTGATGGAAAATCTGGGCGAGGTGCTGCCGATCCTGCATGCGCTGAAGGAGCGCGGCATCCGCATCTCGATGGACGATTTCGGCACCGGCTATTCCTCACTGAGTTATCTCTCGAGCTTCCCCTTCGATAAGATCAAGATCGACAAATCCTTCGTCAACGACATCGTCGACAACAAGGAAGCGCATGCGATCATGCACGCGATCATCCTGCTCGGCGATGCGCTCGGCATGCGCGTCACGGTCGAAGGTGTCGAGACCGCAGCGCAGTTGGCGCTGCTCGAACGCGAGGAATGCGACGAGATCCAGGGCTATCATATCAGCCCGCCAAGACCTGCAGGTGACGTGGCCCATCTTCTCTCCCTGCCGCCAAATAACGGCGCCGTGGCGCATCGTCCTCAAGCCAAGCACTGAGATCCCAATTCAGGGCGTTGCGGCGCTCTCGTCTTCTCAGACGGGCAGTGCCGTCGATTGCGACTCGCACGGCAAGCCGCTACACAATCGGCTACGATTCCCGGTGTCTTCGTTGTCGCATACTTTACCCGCCGGCATCACTTCCGCCCCGATGCCCTGTTGGCGGAAACGATTTTCCTTATGACAGGTGGCGCAATGTTCGAGGCCGAAGCCTTCTCCCCACACGAAACGCTCGCGGCGGCGCTGATTGCGCATGCGACCGACGGCGACGACGGCTCGCACGACCTTGCGCATATCCTGCGCGTCTTCAGGAATGCCATGCGCATCCATGCGGGCGAAGGCGGCGACGGGCGGGTTCTTGCCGCTTCCGTGCTGCTGCACGACTGTGTCGCCGTCGAGAAGAATTCGCCGTTGCGGGCAAAAGCATCGGCTTTGGCGGCGGAGAAGGCATCGGCAATCCTGGCGGAACTCGGCTGGAGCGAAGCGGATATTGACGCCGCGGCCCATGCAATCACCGCGCACAGCTTCTCGGCCGGGTTGGCGCCGCAGACGCTGGAGGCGAAGATCCTGCAAGATGCCGACCGGCTGGACGCGATCGGCATGATCGGCGCCGCACGCTGCTTCTATATCGCCGGGCGACTAGGATCCGGGCTCTACGATCCGTTCGATCCGGTGGCAGCGGACCGTCCGCTCGATGACAAGCGTTATGCCATTGACCATTTCCAGACGAAGCTGTTCAAACTGGCAGAAGGGTTCCAGACCGAGACCGGCCGCAGGCTGGCGGCCGCGCGCGACAAGAGCTTGCGCGACTTCCTCTCGGCCTTCATGGATGAAATCTAGAGTCTTTCCGGGTTAGATTGCAGCATTCTGTTGGCTCAAACGGAGTCGGATGGTCGACCGGCCGGCGCGCGTCGTAGCCCAGTTCTACGGCCAAGCCGGCCGGTCGATCAGACGGCCCGTTTCAGCCAACCCTCCCGCAGATTTGCCTGGCAAATCTGCAAGACTTTAAAATCGCCGGACGCACCTGTTGCTTCGCATGGCGAACCAGTGCGGCCGGTGGGCCGGGCATCTCTACAGGAGCACAACATGCGTGTCAGCGACCTCTTCATCTACCCGCTCAAGAGCGCCCGCGGCATTGCGCTGCCGGCCGCCGACATCGACGCCTACGGGCTTCCCGGCGACCGACGGGCGATGATCACCGATGCGCAGGGGCACTTCATCACCCAGCGCGAGCTGCCAGACCTCGCACGTATCGAGGTGCGACCGGAAGCGAACGCCTTTCGGCTGCTGATGCAGGGAAAGCCTGACATATCGGTTCAGCCGCCTCAGCCTGAAAATCGCATGGATGTGACCGTGTGGAAATCTGCCGTCAGTGCCGCCGTCGCCGATCCGGAGAGCAACCGGCAGCTTTCCGAGTGGCTCGGCCGCGAGGTGCGGCTGGTCTTCTTCGATGGCCAGGCGCGGCGAACGGCGAATGCCGAATGGGCTGGCGAAGGCACGCCCGTCACCTTCACCGACGGCTATCAGATCCTTGTGACGACAACCGGCTCGTTGAAGGCATTGAATGCCGATCTCGCCGCCCATGGCGAAGGCAGTGTCGGCATGGAACGCTTCCGTCCGAACATCGTCATCGATACGGACGAGGCCTGGCCAGAGGACCGCTGGGCGGCAATCGAGATCGCCGGCATCCGCTTCGATCTCGTCAAACCCTGCTCCCGCTGCATCATGACGACGCAAGACCAGCTGACCGGTTCACGCGAGGGGCCAAACCCGATGCCGGCCATGGGCCGCATCCGCATGTCGGCCGACCGGCGCGTGCCCGGCCCACTGTTCGGCTGGAACGTCACGCCGCGCGGCAGCGGCAGGATTACGGTCGGCGACGCCGTCAGCATCGTTGAAGAGAGACCGGAAGGCTGGGCGCTCAAACGTCGCGCCGCAGCCTAGAGCCTTTCCGGGTTAGATTGAAACATTCTGTTGGCTCAAACGGAGTCGGATGGTCGACCGGCCGGCGCGCGTCGTAGCCCAGCTCTACGGCCAAGCCGGCCGGTCGATCAGACGGCCCGTTTCAGCCAACCCGAAGGGCCGGGCATCTTTCCGCCAGGATCAAAGGCGATCGGCTCGAACGTACCAGGAGGTACGCCCTTCGCCAATCGCCTCTGCCCTGACGAAAACCTGCTCCGGCAGAATGCTGCAATCTAACCCGGAAAGGCTCTAGCCTTTTCACACGCGATCAAGCGCGGCATCGATTCCCGCCATGACATCGGCCGGCAGCGGTCCCTTTTCCAGTGCGCCGGCATTTTCCTCCACCTGGGCGACGGTGCGGAAACCCGGAATGGGGAGCGTGCGCGGCGAGCGTGCCCAAAGCCAGGCAAGCGCGCCCTGCGTCAGCGTGCGGCCACCTGAGGTCAGGAGATCACGGACGGCATCGAGCCTTGCGGCGAATTCGGGGGCGATGCGCCCGTCCTTGAAATAGACCATCCAGTCGAGGGCGGCACCGCGGACATCCTTCGCGCCCACCGCCTTGTCGGCGGTGAACTTGCCAGTGAGGAGACCCATGGCCAGCGGGCCGCGATTGATGGAGATCAACCCCTTCCCCTCGATCACCGCAATCATCTCCGGCACCGGCTCGAAGACGTTCATCGTATGCTGGATCGAGACATAGCCCCGGCGGCCGGCATGACGGGCGGCGCGATCGGGAGAATCGGTGCTCCAGCCGAACGCATCGATCTTGCCTTCGGCCCGCAGCGCCTCCAGCGTATCGAAGACGGCATCCGACTGTTCCAGCGGAAAATCATTGATGTGGAACTGCAGCAGATCGAGGCGGTCGCGCTTCAGGCGGCACAACGAGGTCTCGACCGAACGGCGAATGAAGGCCTCATCGGCAAAGGCACCGGTTGCCTGCTTGGTTTCCGGATCGGTGGCAAAGCCGAATTTGGTGGCGATGACGATATCGTCGCGATTGCCGATCGCCCGGCCGAGCATGTCCTCCGAGTGGCCGGCGCCGTAATTCGACGCCGTGTCGAAGAAGCGGATGCCGAGTTCGATGGCGCGATGGATCGCTTCGACGGATTCATCGTCGTCGACATCGCCCCAGCCGAGTGGCGTGTCGCCGGCGAAGAAGGGACCGCCGATCGCCCAGCATCCCATGCCGAGGCGCGGAATTTCGCGGCCGTTCCAGAGCGTGATCGTCGTCGGTGATGCGGTCTTGGTCAGCATGAGGTCCTCCTTGATTGGCAATCCTGTGAAGACATAGGAAGCACTCTTCGGCAGGTAAACCGCCAAATCCGGAGGATGTTTTGCACCCGTAAAAAACGAGGTCAGGCGGAAATACCATTCGGAGGGGAAAGCGTCCGCAAGGCTGGATTGAGCGCCTTGAGCGCGGCCTGAACGAAACCGTCGCGGGCCGCCGCCGCCTCGATGCCACGCGGCTCATAGACGTGGCGATGCAGAAAGAACCCCGTCAGCCGGAATGCTGCTGCGAGACTATCGAAGTCGGCCGCATGATTGCCTTCGGCACTGAGGAACGGCGGCAGGAGCAGCATCTTGTCCGCCCAGGGGGCACCGGCCGTGCGGCTGACGGCACGCCCGGATTTCGGCGAGACATAGACAAGATCGGAACGGGCGCCGGTTGCGGCGCATTCGGCAAGATCGAGTCCAAAGCCGAGATCATTCAGCACCGCAAGCTCGAAACGCACGAAGAGTTCGCCGGCATCGGCCGGGTTGTGCAGGTGATCGAGGATTACTTCAAGCGCATCGAAGAGATGCGGATGCGGGTCACGCTCCGGCAGCAGCCGCAGCAGCGCGCCCATGGCCTGGACGCCGTAGACGGCGGTCGCCGTTTCCATCAGGCGGGCGGCGCGCAGCGTCACCGGCTCGACGCGGAAATCTCCGAGATGCTCGTCAAGCCGAGCGCGCCAGGTGACTTCGACGGCATTGCCCGCCTGCAGCACAGGCTGCATGGCGCGCGAGCGGCCGGAACGCACCAGGCCGAGATGGCGGCCGCGATCACGCGTCATCACCTCGGCGATGACGCTCGTCTCACCGTGGCGCTTGACGCCCAGAATGATCGCATGGTCTTGCCACTGCATCGAAAGAGTCCTTGCGGATGACGAATCCATCCTAATCCAAGGACCGGTTTCTGTCATGGACCGCGTCAGGCGACAGCCGGGAAAAGCCTCAGCAGGAAGTCACGCATCGCCGTTTCGTCGAAAGGCTTGACCAAAAGCGGGATGTGCTGCAGGTCGGGTGGGAAATCGCCCGTATCGGAATAGCCACTGACGAAGCCGAAGGGGATGCCGATATCGAAAAGATGGCGGGCAAATCCGAAGCTCATGCCGTCACCGAGATTGACGTCGAGAAGGGCGAAATCATATGTCTCCGCCGCGATGGCAGCCCTCGCCTGCTCGACGCTGCCGACGATATCGATGCTCTCGACGCCGGCCAGGCGCAGAATATCCTCCGCCTCCATCGCGATGATCAGACTGTCCTCAAGAACCAGAACACGGATTGCGCTCATGATTCGATGCCCCTCGTCGAGCGCCTGTCGCAGCGCCCCGGCCGTTTCGCCAACATCATTGCCCTCCGGTGCCCCGCATGGCACGCTATCGGTGAATTCCGCCACCTTGTCTGAATAAACCATTTTTCTGCCCGGTCGATAAGAATCAAAATCGGAGGAAAGATGATGCCCGACCTTATTTTCCCTGATGCTAATCTGCATTTAAAAAAGACATAACCAAGCTGGTTGGCCAGGGGTCTGTCGACAAATAATCGTGTCCTCAGACGGATGACTGTGATTTGCGCGAAGCCAAGACGGCTACCGGCAGTTTTGTCGTCGCAGGCGGACCGATCTCACAGAAATGCGAGAGTTTGCCCATCAAATGTGGATGGTAGCAAGCGATCGAAATCGATCGCAATAACGCCAAAACAAAGCGATAGAGCATGCCCGGGACGCGGAGAATGGAATTTAGATGAACGGGCGTTTGCCCTCTCCGAGCCCTTCCCAACCGGCGATCGCCATCAACTCTTCGCCGTTCAGCACCTCGCAGCCGCGCTCCTGCCAGCGAATCAACCCACGTTCGGCGAGCTTTTTCAGAGTCTTGTTGGTGTGGACGATGGAAAGACCAAGCGTGTCGGCAATGTGCTGCTGGGTGATGGGGATGAATTTGCGGCCGTTGAAGATATTGAGCTTCCGGCCGCGCTCGAACAGGAAAGCGATCAGGTAGGCGGCTCTTTCCAGCGCCGTGCGGCGGCCGATGCTCAGGAGATGCTCATCCAGGATGCGTTCCTCGCGCGCGGCGATCCAGGTGATGTCGAAGGCGAGCGAGGCATGTTTGTTGTAGAGCGTCATCAACCGGTCACGCTCGAAGACACACAGGGAAACGGGCGAAAGCGCTTCGACGGAGTGCTGCATCTCGCCGGCGATCGTTCCCTGCAGGCCGATCAGGTCGCCCGGCATGATATAATTCAGAATCTGGCGGCGCCCGTCCTCCAGCATCTTGTAGCGGAAGCCCCAGCCGGAAAGCACCGTGAAGAGATGAGCGCTGTGTGCGCCCTCGACGAGGATGGTGGAGCCGGCATCGACGGCAAGCTCGCCCCTCTTGAAACGCGAGACGAATTCCAACTCGTCGCGGCTGAACTCCCTGAAATGCGGCAAGGGGCGCAAAGGACATTGCTCGCAAGGGGTCTTGAAAGAATGGATGGGTCTCGACGTCGCCATATTTGCCCTTGCCGTCGCAAAACCGGCGCGCCAACGTTGGCGCGCCGCTCATCAAAGAATGCGCAGGCCACGGATTTGTTCCACGAGCGAGGCAGATTTTTTATGCGAAAACAAAGGGCTGGCGCGTGCCCGATGAAATCTTTGCCATGCTTTATTTCGGGAAATCGAGGCCCATTTCGCGGAACCGCTCGGGATCATCGCCCCAATTCTCACGAACCTTGACGAACAGGAAGAGATGGACCGGCTGTTCGAGGATTTCCGACAGTTCCTTGCGGGAGGCAGTCGAGATCGCCTTGATGGTTTCACCACCCTTGCCGAGGGCGATCTTCTTCTGGCTGTCGCGCTCGAGATAGATCACCTGCTCGATCCGCACCGAGCCGTCCTTGCGCTCTTCCCACTTCTCCGTTTCGACGTGCGAGGCATAGGGAAGCTCCTGATGGAGGCGCAGAAACAGTTTTTCGCGGGTGATCTCGGCGGCGAGCTGACGCATCGGCAAATCGGAGATCTGGTCTTCCGGATAGTACCACGGCCCCTCCGGGAGGGTCTTCGCCAGATAGTCCATGACGTCGTCGCAACCGGAGCCGTTTTCGGCCGATATCATGAAGGTGCGCTCGAAGGCGATCTTCTCGTTGGCGGCAGCGGCCAGCGCCAGGAGATCCTCGCGATTGACGCGGTCGATCTTGTTGAGCAACAGGATCTTCGGCTGCCGGACCTCCTTGAGGCCTTCGAGGATGGCTTCGGCATCGCCGCGCAGACCGCGCTCGCTGTCGATCAAGAGCACGATCAGATCGGCATCCTTGGCACCGCCCCAGGCCGAGGTCACCATGGCGCGGTCAAGCCGGCGACGCGGCTTGAAGATACCAGGCGTGTCCATGAAGACGATCTGGGCATTGTCGTGGATGGCGATGCCGCGCACGATCGCCCGCGTCGTCTGCACCTTATGGCTGACGATCGAGACCTTGGCGCCGACGAGGCGGTTTACCAACGTCGACTTGCCGGCATTGGTCGGCCCGATCAGCGCGACGAAGCCCGAATGCGTCGGACCACTGGTTTCTGCGGCAGCTTCGGCCGCGATATCTTCTTCTTGTGTCATTGTCCCGTCAGTTTCCGGCAGGCGATTGCTGCCAAATGCCTTCGCGCTCAAGCATCTTCGTCGCCGCAACCTGTTCGGCGGCACGCTTCGACCGCTCTACGCCGGTTTCGGGCTTAATGCCAGCAACTTCCACCGTCACCTTGAAACGCGGATCATGATCCGGTCCGCTGCGTTCATCAACCCGGTAGATCGGAGTGACGCCGAATTTCGCGTGCGACCATTCCTGCAGCTCGGTCTTGGCGTCGCGCTTGGCGCCATCGGCCCGCGCCGCCCTGCCCTGCCAATAGCGCAGTATGAACCGACGGGCGACCTCAAGGCCGCCGTCGAGATAGATCGCGGCGATCAGGCTTTCAACGACATCGGCGCGCACGTTCATCATGCGCTTGCCGGTCAATTTCTTCACATCGGCGCCGGTGCGGATATAGAGGTGAAGATTGAGTTCGTCGGCGACCGCTGCGCAGGTTTCGGCGCTGACGAGCTGGTTGAGGCGAACCGAGAGCTCGCCTTCGCCTGCCGTGCCGAAGGTGCGGAACAGAAGCTCAGCGATGCAGAGCCCGAGGACCCTGTCGCCGAGGAATTCCAGCCGTTCGTAATTGCCGCCCTTTTCCGTGCGGGCGCTGGCATGGGTCAGCGCCCGATCGAGGCGTTCCTTTTCGGCGAAGTCGTGACCGATCAGGCCTTCAAGCTTTGCGCGGTCCGCCGCAGAAAGCGTCTGCGCCTTGCTCATTCAACAACCTTGAAGAGGCGGTCCCAACGCATGTTCGTCGGCCACTTCCAGATTTCTCGGAAGGAGGTGTCGTTGCCGAGCGAGAAGAAGATGACGCTGGCACGGCCGACAAGATTTTCGGCAGGCACGAAGCCGACGTCGAACCGGCTGTCGAGCGAGTTGTCGCGGTTGTCGCCCATCATGAAATAATGGCCTTCCGGCACGATGAATTCACGGGTGTTGTCACCCCGCGACACCGGAGACTGATCGAGCGTGTCGTAGGTCTTGCCGCTGTCGAGCGTTTCGCGGAACACCGGCACATCGGCGCCCGGATCGAGCTTGTAATCCGACGTGAAGGTCCCGTCCGCCACCTTCGGAACCGGCTTACCGTTGACGTAGAGCACGCCGTCGGTCACCTGGATGTGATCGCCCGGCAGGCCGATGCAGCGCTTGATGTAATCAACCTCGGGGTTTGGCGGGAAGCGGAAGACGACGATGTCGCCACGCTTCGGATCGGCGCCGAACAGGCGGCCGCTGAAGATGTCGGGGGAGAACGGCAGCGAATATTTCGAATAGCCGTAGGCGAACTTGTTGACGAAGATATAATCGCCGACGAGCAGCGTCGGCATCATCGAACCGGACGGAATGGTAAAGGGCTGGAACAGCACCGTTCGGATCACCATCGCCAAAATCAGCGCCTGGATGATGACTTTGATATTTTCCCAGAGGGCGTTCGGCTTGGCTTCGACTTTTTCGGACACGCAGTCTTATTCCTTCAAGACGCCGCGGAGGCGCAATTCTTTCTGTCGTTCTCTCTAGCGGCTTCGGCCGATTGCGGCAATGGCGACAACGTCAAAAGCGACGAGAGGTCGCGACTACAGGCTTACGGGGGTCGCGATAACACTCCGGATCAAAGGTTCTCCGGCAACGCCTCGATAATGACGAAGGCCTGCGCCAAGGGATAATCATCGGTTATTGTCAAATGAATGGCGGGCTTGTGGCCTGCGGGCAGCAGCGATTCGAGGATCAGGGCGGCGGCGCCTGACAAAACCATGGTCGGTTTGCCGCTCGGCAGGTTGACGACGCCCATGTCCTTCCAGAAAACGCCCTGGGCGATACCGGTGCCGAGTGCTTTGGAACAGGCCTCCTTGGCGGCGAAACGCTTGGCATAGGATTCGGCGCGATTTGCCCGACGGTCGGAACGCGCGCGTTCGACCTCGGTGAAGCAGCGTTGGGTGAAGCGCTCGCCGAAGCGCTCGATGGATTTCTCGATGCGGCGAATGTCGATCAGATCGCTGCCAATGCCGATGATCATGCCGGAACCTTCCGTCGCTTGAGAATTCTCGATCGGGTTCAAACGCTCGGCATGTCGCCGGCCGGGCTGGCAAGGCGCAGGCGCGCCCGCTCGATCAGCCGTATGTGGCGACGCGTCTGAAAACCCTTCACGGTGTAGAACGTCAGCGCATAGAGCGCAACGGAGGTGACGATCGCCGGCGGAATGGCGCCTACCAGCATCGGTTCCAGCACCGGCTTCCACAGCTCGGTGAAATTCAGCTTATGGAAAAGCGCGGCCAGATCCACCGTCTGACCGGCCAGATGATCCTCGCGGCTGAGCAGCAGATGTCCGATCTCCCAGGTGATGCCCCAGATGAAGGGATAGGTCAGCGGATTGCCGAAGGCCGCGCAGCCGAGGGCGGCGGCCACCATGCTGCCGGAGAGGAAATAGGTGATGACGAAGGCCATGACGAAATGCACGCCGATGAACGGCGTCCACGAGACGAAGACACCCGCGGCGACGCCAGCCGCAACCGCGTGCGGCGAGGCGCTCAGGCGCAGGATGCGCATTGTCAGGTAACGGATCGGGCGAAGGAAACCTTTGCGGGGCCATAAAAGCTCTCGCATCTTTTCCTTGAATCCCGCAGGCTTGCGACGGCGAAACAACATGGCCGGTATTTAGTGCAGCGCACATGACCATGACAAGAGCGGCAAATGATACCGCCCGAAAAACAGCTCAGCTCTCTCAGCGGAGAGGAACTTCTTCAGCCGAGGGGCGTCCGTTATGCAAAACGTCCCTCACTCGCCTCAAGTATAAAGCTCAGTATTAGCGATTGCGGAATAGACCGCGGTCGACCTGGCGCTGACGAAACTCGAGATCGATACGATCGAGCGAGCCATTGAGATATGCCATTTCACGTTCCTGCGTGGTCTGAGCGCGGAAGGCACGAGCGATTTTCCTGATAGGGTCAAACATTATCTTGTCTCATCTTCTGTTTGCGTTTCGATGATCAGAAGATAGGCCCGGCGCAGGTTAATTACTACAGCCGCAACATGGAGACAGCCATGTGCCTAATGCATTGCTTGCCTTTTTGGTGCTCCACATTGCGCACAAAACGATCATAAAATATGCAATCTCTCGCCCAGCCCACTGACAGGCTTAACAAAAGCTTACTCGTAAAGCCGCCGAACGGTGGCGATGCAATCCAGTTCCTTCATCTGGGCGAGCAGCTGATTGAGCTGGCGCAAGTCCCAGACCTCGACCTCGAGCATCATTTCGGTGAAATCGGCCGCCACCCGCACCGTGTTCAGAAGGCGAATATTGACGTCGAGGCCTGCGACCGTCTGGGCGACCTTGGCGAGCGTGCCGGGCTCATTCAACCCATTGACCATGATGCGCGCCATGAAACGCGACTTGTTGGCTTCGTCGAGATCCCAGCGGACGTCGATCCAGCGGTCGGGCTGATCGTCGAAGCGCTGCAGGCTCGGCGACTGGATCGGATAGATGGTGATGCCGTTGCCCTGGTCCATGATGCCGACGATGCGATCGCCAGGCACAGCACCAGTCGGCGCGAACTTGACGTCGACATTGCCGGACAGACCGCGGATCGGACCGATATCGGCATGCGTGTCGACTTCCGAATGGCCGCCGTCGGGCCCGGCCTTGGTCTTGCCGGGGATCTTGAAGATCATGCCGGCCGCACTGCGCACGTTGAACCAGCCGTCGTCGCCTGATGGTTTCACGGTGACGCGCTCGTCCTGATGATCGGGATAGACGGCGCGAAGCACATCGAGCGAGGACATCTCGCCACGGCCGACGGCGGCAATCGCATCCTCGACATCCTTCTGGCCGAGACGGTGTAGCGCCGGCTTCATCGCCTCGCGCGAGAAGATCTTGCCGGCCCTGTCGAAGGTACGCTCGAGAATGCGGTGACCGAGGCCGGCATATTGCTTGCGGATCGCCATGCGGGTGGCGCGGCGGATGGCGGCGCGCGCCTTGCCGGTCACGACGATCTCTTCCCAGGCGGCGGGCGGAACCTGCACGCCGGAGCGGATGATCTCGACCTCGTCGCCATTGGCAAGCCGCGTCACCAGCGGCATGATACGGCCGTTGATCTTGGCGCCCACCGTGGTGTCGCCGATATTGGTGTGCACCGCATAGGCGAAATCGATCGGGGTGGCGCCACGCGGCAGGGCAATCAGCTTGCCCTTCGGCGTGAAGCAGAAGACCTGGTCCTGGAAGAGCTCAAGCTTGGTGTGTTCGAGGAATTCTTCCGGGCTGTCGCCCTCGGCGAGCGCCTCGATCGTATGGCGCAGCCAGGAATAGGCGTTGGATTCGCGCGAAAGGATGTCGCCGTCGGCATTGGTGGCGCCGTCCTTGTAAAGCGCGTGGGCGGCGATGCCGAATTCGGCGATTTCGTGCATGCGCTTGGTGCGGATCTGCAGTTCGATGCGCTGGCTGGACGGACCGACGATGGTGGTGTGCAGCGACCGGTAATCATTCTGCTTTGGCGTCGAAATATAGTCCTTGAAGCGGCCGGGCACGACGCGCCAGCGCGTGTGGACGATGCCGAGCGCCCGATAGCAGGACGGGATGTCCTCGACGATCAGGCGGAAGCCGTAGACATCGGAAAGCTGCTCGAAGGAAAGAGACTTCGACTGCATCTTGCGAAAGACCGAATAGGGCTTCTTCTGTCGGCCCTTGACATAGGCGCTCGTCAACCCGCTTGCGACCAGCAGGTCGCGCAGTTCGGCCTCGATCTTCTTGACGATGCCCTCGTTGCGCTTCGAAAGCTCTTCCAGCCTTTTGGTGACGGTCTCGTAGGCTTCCGGGTTCATATGCCGGAAGGAGAGTTCCTCGAGTTCCTCACGCATGTCCTGCATGCCCATGCGGCCGGCCAGCGGCGCATAGATTTCCATCGTCTCCTCGGAGATGCGGGCGCGCTTGTCGGCCGACATGTGATCGAGGGTGCGCATATTGTGCAGGCGATCGGCAAGCTTGACGAGCAGCACACGCACATCATCGGATATGGCGAGCAGCAGCTTACGCAGGTTTTCCGCCTGCTTGGCCTTCTTGGTGACGAGATCGAGCTTCTTGATCTTCGTCAGCCCCTCGACCAGGCGGCCGATATCCTCGCCGAACAGTTCGTCGATCTCGGCGCGCGTCGCCGTCGTATCCTCGATCGTGTCGTGCAGAAGGGCAACCGCGATCGTCGATTCATCGAGGTGCATGTCGGTGAGGATGGCGGCGACTTCGAGCGGATGAGAAATATAGGGATCGCCGCTCGCGCGCTTTTGCTGGCCATGCTTCTGCATGGCGTAGACATAGGCTTTGTTCAGCAGTGCTTCATTGGCATCGGGCTTGTATTGCTGAACCCGCTCCACGAGCTCGTACTGCCGCATCATTCCAAAGCCACTCCGATAAAAATAAAAGCGCGCCAATCAACGATTGGCGCACACATGGGCAATAATATGCCTAAGCAATAAAGGCGCAAGATTGACGATTGGTAATCATCGCTCTTTTGCATCGCATGAAGCTGTTTCGGTATCACATCTGACCGATGTGACCGGGATCCGGCCTATGCGCTTAGTAGTCGTCGCTCTTTTCCGGCGGCACCAGGCCTTCGATGCCGGCAAGCAGCTCTTCTTCCGACATCTGGTCGAAAGTGATCGTCTCCGGCAGGTCGTCCTGCTCCTCGCTGTCGGCTGCGGCGACGCCGCCGGCGGCGATCATGCTTGCCGGATCGGGCTCGGGCTCGTCGACTTCGACATGCTTCTGCAGCGAATGGATCAGATCTTCCTTGAGGTCATCGGGCGAAAGCGTCTCGTCGGCGATTTCGCGCAGGGCCACGACAGGATTCTTGTCATTGTCGCGATCGATGGTGATCGAGGCACCCTGGGAAATCAGCCGGGCGCGGTGGCTGGCGAGCAGAACCAGCTCGAAGCGGTTCTCCACCTTGTCGATGCAATCTTCAACTGTGACACGGGCCATTGCCTGTCCTTTGCGGTCGTCATTTCGGGATTAGCACGCCCGATACAATTAAAACCGGGCAAATACAAGTTTTTCATTCCGGCGCCCCTCGTCTTTATCCGCGACTGAGCTAAATTTCCATGGAGAATGTCATAATTCCACCGAAGGTTGCTTGGAATATGCCGAATCGTGCCCTAAATCTTTCATATATGAATAATTCATAAAGTAAGGATCAAAGCGAAATAGAAACGCAAGATATTGTTTTTATTGAAGTTTGTCACCTGCGGATTTCGATTGCTCTCATTGGATTGGTAAGCGATGTTTGACCCACGCGAAAAAATTGCACTCTTCATTGACGGCGCCAACCTCTACGCTGCATCCAAGAGCCTCGGCTTCGACATAGATTACCGCAAGCTGTTGAAAGCATTCCAGAAACGCGGTTATCTGCTGCGCGCTTATTATTATACCGCTCTGATCGAGGATCAGGAATATTCATCGATCCGGCCGCTGATCGACTGGCTCGACTACAACGGCTACAAAGTCGTGACCAAGCCCGCCAAGGAATTCACAGATTCCATGGGTCGCCGGAAGATCAAGGGCAACATGGACATCGAGCTTGCGATCGACGCCATGGAACAGTCCGAGACGGTCGATCATCTTGTCATCTTCTCCGGCGACGGCGATTTCACCAATCTGGTCGAGGCGCTGCAGCGCAGAGGCCGCAAGGTCTCGGTGATCTCAACCATGGCGACGCAGCCGCCGATGATCGCCGACGACCTGCGTCGGCAGGCCGATCATTTCATCGATCTCTTGTCTTTGAAGGCTGAAATCGGTCGTGATCCTTCCGAGCGGGCGCCACGTCCGGTCGAAGTCGTCCCGGCCAGCGATTTCGAGGAGTGATCTCTCCACCATCTCGAAGCGGAGCTGCGAAGCTCCGCGGCACGGCAGCCGCGTTCCCGCATCGCCATGCTTTGGCATGCGTGCTGAACGACAGCGGCCGATCTTAGATCAGCCATTGTCCTTCAGCAGGCGGCTCTTCTGCCGGTTCCAATCGCGTTCTTTCTCCGACTCGCGCTTGTCATGCAATTTTTTACCCTTGGCGAGCGCCAGTTCCATCTTCGCCCGACCGCGATCGTTGAAATAGATCTTCAGCGGGATCAGCGTCATGCCTTCACGGTTGACGGCAGAACGCAGGCGATGAATCTCACGGCCCGACAGCAGCAGCTTGCGGCGTCGGCGCGGTTCGTGATTGAAGCGGTTGGCCTGCAGATATTCCGGCAGATAGGAATTGATCAGCCAGATCTCGCCCCCCTCATCCGAGGCATAGGATTCGGCGATATTGGCCTTGCCCTCGCGCAGCGATTTGACCTCCGTGCCCATCAGCACGAGGCCGGCCTCGTAGGTATCGATGATCTCGTAGTTGAAGCGGGCCTTGCGGTTTTCGGCCACGACCTTGTTCACCACGCGCTGGCTGCCTTTGGGGGCCATGACGACATTCCATTCATTTAGAGCGCGAAAAGCCGCGCCCTCATTCCCGACCTCTATGTGAGGGCTTGCCCTTTATGTAAGGGAGCGACCCGGCCTTGTGAAGATGGCCGGTCTTTTCAGTTCAGCAGGCCGGCATGGCGCAGCGCGGCGTCGATTGCCGTTTCCGTGGCCGGCTCCAGCGTCGAAAGCAGCGGCGAGCGGACGTTGCGGCTCATGCGGCCAAGCCTGGAGAGCCCGTATTTGGCGCCGCAAAGACCCGGCTCGAGGAAGATCGCCTTGTGCAGCGGCATCAGCCGATCCTGATATTCCAGGGCGCGGGCATAATCGCCTGCGAGCGTCGCCGCCTGGAACTCGGCGCAGAGCCGCGGGGCGACATTGGCCGTTACCGAAATACAGCCGACACCGCCATGGGCGTTGAAGCCGAGCGCCGTCGCATCCTCGCCGGACAACTGCCGGAAATCCGTGCCGCAGGTGATGCGCTGTTCGGAGACGCGCTCGATCTTACCCGTTGCATCCTTGACGCCGACGATATTGCTGTGCGCCTTGGCGAGCGCCCCCATCGTTTCCGGCGTCATGTCGACCACCGAGCGGCCGGGGATGTTATAGATATAGATCGGCAGATCGACGGCCTCGGCGATCGCCGAAAAATGCGCGATCAAACCCTTCTGCGTCGGCTTGTTGTAATAGGGAGTGACGACCAGAACGGCGTTCGCACCGACCTTTTCGGCATGCTGGGCAAGCTCGATCGCCTCACGCGTATTGTTCGAGCCGGCGCCGGCCATGACGGGGACGCGTTTTGCAGCAACCTCGATGCAGAGTTCCACGACCCGCTTGTGTTCGGCATGCGACAGCGTCGGGGATTCGCCCGTCGTGCCGACCGGAACGAGACCGGCGCTGCCTTCCTTGATCTGCCAGTCGACATGAGCGGCGAAACTATCTTCGTCGATCAGTCCGGCGTCGGTGAAGGGGGTGACGAGGGCGGGAATGGACCCATTGAACATGCAAAGCTCCTCACGACCAAATCCTTGCTTCGGCCGCATTCCATGAATAAGAGTTGCGCACCATAGAGCGCCGAAATCATCGCGACAAGCGCGGAGAGTTCGGTTTAGGGCAAATTCCGATAGCAGATGTGAATGAATTTTACCTGGTACGGTAAGGTTTCGTTAAGATGCCTCTAGCCTAATGGCAGGGCGTGTTTTCGGTGCGAGATCCCGGATGAAGAAAGCTGTCCTGATTCTGTCCGCCTTCGGCTTCATTGCCGCCGCGTGGGGCAGCGTTGCGTCGCCGCTTCCCGGCGAGAGCGCTGCCATGCCTGATGTCAAGCCGCTCGGCTTCATCCCCGAGACATCCATACCGGAAGCGATCACAACAGGCGCCATCCCGCGCAATCCGGCAGTGGCGCCTGTCAACAGCGACCTGAAAACCGGCCTCGACGCGCTTTCCGACAAGGACCCGCAGCTGGCGCTTTCGATCCGCGACAGCATGCGCGACGATACGCTTGACCGCCATATCCTCACCTGGGCGATCGCCGTTTCTGGATTGAAGGGCGTTCCCTCCTATGAAATCGCCAGCGCCGCGCAGGAGCTCAAGGGCTGGCCGGGTCTTTCGCGGCTGCGCGCCTATTCCGAGCGCGCGCTCTATGACGAAAATCCCGCCCCTTCCGCCGTGCTCGCCGCCTTCGGCGATACTGCGCCTGAGACGATGCAGGGCGCCGTCATCCTCGGCCGGGCGCTGGTTGCGACAGGCAAGCAGGCGCAGGCAGCAAAATATATCCGCAAGGTCTGGCGCGGAGAGGCTCTCGACAAGGCGACGGAAGACAAGATCCTCATCGAGTTTTCCGCGCTGCTGACGCCTGCCGACCATAAGGCGCGGATGGACTATCTGATGTATCGCGGCCGGGTGGCGCAGGCCAAGCGCTTCGGCGACATGGGCCAGGCGCAGTCGCTCTACAAGGCCTGGGCTGCCGTCGACGCCAAGGCCGGCAATGCCGGCGCCCTGCTTAACGCCGTCGATGCGAGATGGCGCGGCGATGCCGGCCTGCTGTTTGCCCGGATCGAATATCTGCGCAAGCAGGACAAATATGCCGAAGCGGCGGCGCTGCTGGAGCAGATGCCGCCCGAGCGCAGCGAACTCGTCAATTCCGGCGAGTGGTGGAACGAGCAGCGGATCATCAGCCGCGGCCTCGTCGACCAGGGGCAATTCAAGCCCGCCTATCGCATCGTCGCAAACTACGCCGCAACAAGCCCGACGGATATCGTCGAGGCCGAGTTCCATGCCGGATGGTACGCGCTTCGCGGCCTGCAGGACCCGACAACGGCGGAAAGACACTTCCGCAAGATCCTCCAGACATCAAACGGGCCGATCTCGGTTTCACGCGCCTGGTATTGGCTGGGCCGGGCAGCGGAGGCCGGCGGCCCCGGCCAATCCAGTGAATTCTATACGAAAGCCGCGAGTTTTCCCGGCACCTTCTACGGTCAGCTCGCGGCCGAACGGCTGGGGCGAAAGACGCTGAACGTCGCCTATCCCTCACCGAGCACGGCCGACCGGCAACGCTTCCAGGCGCGCGAAGCCGTGCAGGCGATCGCCCGGCTGGAAGCCGCAGGCCATGGATGGCGGGCCGATATTCTCTATCTCGCGCTCGCCGATCAGCTGCAGAGCCCCGGTGAATTGGCCGTCCTTGCAGCAAAGGCCGAGCAATCCGGCGATCATCATCTCTCGTTGCAGATCGGCAAGATCGCTTACGGGCGCGGCATCGATGTCGCAGCGCTGGCCTTTCCGGTCGGCGTGATCCCAGCGAACGCCAATATATCAGGCTCCGGCAAGGCACTCGCCTATGCCATCGCCCGGCAGGAAAGCGCCTTCAACCCGGCCGCCGTTTCGGCGGCGAATGCGCGCGGCCTGCTGCAGCTTCTGCCGGGAACAGCCCAGGCGGTGGCCAAGCGCCACAATATTACCTATTCCAAAGACAAACTGACGGCCGATGCCGGCTACAACGCGACGCTCGGCGCGCATTATCTCGGCGAGCAGATAGACGCCTTTGGCGGCTCCTATATCCTCACCTTCATTGCCTACAATGCCGGGCCGAAGCGGGTGCCGGAATGGATCGGCCGCTACGGCGATCCGCGCGGCAGGCCGATCGACGAGATCGTCGACTGGATCGAGCGCATCCCCTTCCCCGAAACGCGCAACTATGTGCAGCGGGTGATGGAGAATTACGAAGTCTACAAGGCCCGCCTTGGCCAGCCGACCGATATCGAACGCGACCTGATCGGCGGACGCAGCGCCTCCTGAAGCCGTTTGGTGCGGCTCGCAAAGCAGGCTACATCTTCGGGATCAACAGATCTCGAGGGGATGCGATGCCGGATACTTACGCAGGCGATTTCCAGGAACGGTTTTACACATCTTCCGACGGGCTGAGGCTTTATGCCCGCGACTACCGGCCCGACGAGGCCCTAACAGGCGGACGGCTGCCGGTAATCTGCCTGCCCGGGCTGACCCGCAATACGCGGGATTTTCATCGGCTGGCGCTGCTTCTCTCCCGCGACAGAACATCGCCGCGCAGGGTCATCGCACTCGATTCGCGCGGCCGGGGAAACTCGGCATGGGACGAGAATAAGGCGAACTACAATCTCGCCGTCGAAGCCGGCGACGTCATAGCCGCCTGCGCGGCGCTCGGCTTCGAGCGGGCGATCTTCATCGGCACATCGCGCGGCGGGCTGATCCTGCATCTGATCGCAGCGACGCGTCCGGCTCTCCTCGAAGCCGTCATCCTCAACGATATCGGGCCTGTGATCGAAGCTGAGGGGCTGGCACGAATCCGAGATTACCTCAACAACGGCAGGCAGCCGGCGGAGTGGAGCGAGGCGGCCGATATATTGAAGGAAAATCATGGGGCGTCGTTTACCGCACTTGCGGGGGAAGACTGGCGCGAGATGGCGCTTGCGCTTTATCGCGACGTCGGCGGAAGGCCGGTCGCCGATTTCGATCCGGCGATCGCAGAGGCACTCAAATCGGTCGATTTCAGCCAGCCGCTACCCGATCTGTGGGAGCAATTCGAAAGCCTGAGCCGGTTGCCGCTCATGTTGATCCGCGGCGAGAATACGTCGCTGCTCTCAAAGCAGACGGCCGACGAAATGGCACGCCGCCATTCCGGACTGGTTCTGCACACCGCGGCGAAGCAAGGGCATGCACCGCTCCTCCATCTCGGCAGAATCCCCGCAATGATTCAGGCTTTTCTCGCCAATTGCCGATAAGCGCTTTGATCTCCATCTATCGAGACAGTGACCAAAAGCAGAAAGCCCGGCTCAAGAGCCGGGCTTTCCGTATTGCCTAATCTGGTCAGATTAGAACGCACGCTGCAGGCGGAAGTAGCCCGTCGTGGAGTCGTCAGCATCTTCCGGATCGAGGTACTGAACCGAAGCCTTGGCGTAGAAGTTGTCGACGATCTGGTAATCAACCGTCAGACCGGCCTTCCAGGCATCGCCGTTGCCGAAGTCGTCGCCAGAAACGTAGTAGTCGCTGTAGTACTGGACGCCAGGGGTGATCTTGAGCTTGTCGGTTGCCTTGATTGCGTATTCGGCAGCAACAGCCCATTCAGCCTTGGTGTAGTAGGAGCTCGGGCCGGTAGCGTATACGGCAGCGAGGCCGAGCGTGCCGGGACCGATGTCAACCGTACCCATTGCACGGACAGCACCTTCTTCGTTGTCGACGTCGTAGCCGGCAGTGATCTGGTAGCTGAACGCGCCAGCCTTGCCGCCGAGACCGACTGCAACACCAACGTTGTTGGCTTCTTCGTCCGTCTTGTAGAAGCCGTCTTCGAGTTCATCGACGCTGATGCCAGCGTAGAAGTCAGAGGTTTCGTACTGATAACGGATGGAGTTATGCAGGGTGACCGGAGAGCCGATATCGTCGGTTTCGCCAGAGAGGCCATCGTCCCACCAGCTGTAGAACAGACCAGCGCGGAAGCCGGCGATGTCGAGGTAAGCGGAGTCGAGCTTGGCACCCTGAGAGGAGGCATTGTCAGCATTGAACTGCATGACGATGACGCCGGTCAGCGGACCGTATTCGGTGTCGCTCTTGGCCGTGAACTGAACCTGACCGCGGCTGAAGGCATCCCAGTCAGAGTCGCCGCCGACATCTTCGCCGACGTTAACCTGGAAACGGATGTAGCCGTTGATCTTGAGGCAGGTTTCGGTGCCCGGGATGTAGAAATAGCCGGTGCCGTAAGCGTCGCAAACGCGGACGTATTCAACCGGTTCCGGCTCGGCAGCAACGATAGCGTCAGCAGCCTGAGCACCGGAAACTACTGCGAGAGCAGCAGCGGAGCCGAGAAGAAGGCTCTTGATGTTCATAAATGACCTCCAATTCAAAGTTTCGATCGGGTTTGGGATCTTTCGCTGAGCAGCGTTCCCTGCCCCATCCCCGTGTTTCAAGAAGTGGACGATCAGTCGCCCTTGCTTCCGACGCTGAAAATACAAGACGGAAGCCGTCACGCAATCACCAACTTACTCGGATGGGGGGTTTGCGGGAGCCTTCCCGACATTCTGTTGCTGAAAGGACACAAGTCGGGCAACCAGCCCCGATTTCCTTTATGCTTTGTTAAGAAAACCCTGATTTTGCGGCTGCTTAGCTCTGATCGACAAAGAATTGGACATGCGCTTTGTGACACATTCGCGACACTTTTTTGACAAAATCCGGTTCTTTCTGGGATACCGTAGCGCTGGGAAGCGTAACCGGAGGTGCACCAATCCGCTTTCGTCACCTGCCGATGCAGGGCGCGGGAAGTGATTCCCGCAAAGCGATTCTCTCGCTCGAGGCGGAGAGACCTTCCCGTCGCGTGGCCGCAAAGCCCCGCTGCATCATTCAATAAAACCGGCAACCGATTTAAGGAATTACGCAGCGACTCAAAGTCGCTTCAGCGTCCATTGTCCGCCTGAAAAGACGCGCGGCGCTGTAATCGACGAAGCGAATATGATTCCTGGCAGGAACTAAGAAGCGGCAGACTCTTGGAAAATCGGAATGGCGGAGAAGATGGGATTCGAACCCACGATACGCTTTTGACGTATACTCCCTTAGCAGGGGAGCGCCTTCGACCACTCGGCCACCTCTCCGGTGCGGCCTAACTATGGTGACCGGCCTGTGAATGCAAGAGTTTTTTGAATTTTCACCAGAAGAAATACAGCAGGCAGCCTTTCGGCTGGCTGCGCAAACAGAACGGCATTTCCTGCCGTGATCAGAAGAAATTAATCGCGCTTCGTTGTCTTGGCGAAAGACGCCGAGCCTTGCCGCCCGGCCTCCGGCAGGATCAGCGAATCCAGGACGGCGTTACCGCCGGCGCCAACAGGTGCTGATTTAGCCGAGCAGCCTCTTGAGGTCGGCAGAGGGGTCGGCGAGAATCGATCTGTCGGGATTGATCCCGGATTCCAGCAGTTTCTTTCCGGTCACATAGGCTTTCGCGTCGTTTATCGCATCGACGGCAATCAGCAGGCCATCCCTGAAGTACCAGACGGAGTGGGCGCCTTCGCGGGCGCCGGGGCGCAGCAGCGTCTCATCATAGCCGAGATTGAAGCCGGCGATCTGCAGCTTGACGTCATACTGATCGGACCAGAACCATGGCTTCGGCTCATAAGGCTCGCTGCCGCCGGCGATGACGGCAGCCGCCGCTTCGGCCTGGTCGACGGCGTTCTGCACCGATTCGAGCCTGATGCGGCCGCCCTGCCAGGGAAGGGCCGCGCAATCACCGGCGGCAAAGATCGACGGATCGGAGGTGCGGGCGAATTCGTCGACGACAATGCCGTTGGCGACTTCGAGTCCGGCTTCCTTGGCGAGCTGGTCGTTCGGCGCAACGCCGATGCCGACGACGGCGAAGTCGATATCGATGACCGAACCGTCGGAAAGTGCGGCGCCGGTGACGCGGCCATCCGTGCCGATCAGATGCTTGAGCCCCGTCTTTTCCCGAATCATCACGTCATGGCTTTCATGGATCCCGCGCATGATGTCGGCGGTCTCCTTCGCCGCGACGCGCTGCAGGATACGGTCGGCCATCTCGATGACGGTCACCTCAAGGCCGCGATGGCGGGCGACGGCTGCCGCCTCGAGACCGATATAACCGCCGCCGATGATGAGGACGCGGCGACCGGGACGCATCTCTTCGGCGAGCAGATCGGCATCGCGCTTGTCGCGGGCGACATAGACGCCTTCGAGATCACCGCCGATTGCGGCCGGCAGCCGGCGCGGCGTCGAGCCGGTGGCCAGCGCCAGCGTGCCGTAATCGAGAACGGAGCCGTCCTGCAGGAGAACCTGCTTGGTGTCAGGCTTGATCTGCTCGGCCCAGGTCGAAACGCGAAGGTCGACATCGTTGTCGGCATACCAGTGCTCGGCGCGGAACAGCAGACGGTCGAATGCCATTTCGCCGAGCAGGTATTTCTTCGAAAGCGGCGGGCGCTGATAGGGCGCCACGTCCTCCGCGCCGATAAGGGTGATCGGGCGCGCGTCCTTCAACGCACGCAGCTTGGCCGCCAATGCGAAACCGGCCTGTCCCGCGCCGATGATCACCAGTCTATCCGTCACGATCTCACTCCTGAAGCTGCGCCCGACACTCGCGCCGAGGCTATCCCCTCCAACGCCGCACGTTTTTCAGACGCGCAAAGGACGCTGTAGCACTTTCAATTTGCCGCATACTCTTCAAATCGATTCCGATTTAAGGATTATGCAGCGGCCTGATACGCCGTCAACGGAAAGCGGCCTCTTACATTCAGCCGATCTCGATCCAGCGGCGCTCATGGAAGGACTGTGCCATGGCATGCACCGACTTCTCTATCCTGAGACCGTCTTCGAATGTCACGATCGACGACGGCTCGCCTGAAATTGCCCGGATCAGCTCGCGGCATTCGATGATCTTCAGATCGTTGAAGCCGAGGCCATGGCCGGGCGCCGGGATGAAGCGATCATAGGGCCGATGGGCGGGCGCCGCCAGTATCTTGCGGAAGCCCTGTTCGGAGCCGCGGCCCTCGGCCTGATAGAGTTCGAATTCGTTCATGCGCTCCTGGTCGTAGACGATCGAGCCTTTCGAGCCGAAAATCTGCAGGGCGATGCGGCCCTTGCGGCCCCAGGCGGCGCGATTCGCCATCAACACGGCGGAGATGCCGCCGCCAAGCCGCATCAGCACGTTGGCGCCATCGTGGTTTTCGACGGCACGGCGACCACCTTCGGTCAAAGGGCGATCGGCATAGGGTTTCACCATATCCGTTATGACGGCCTCGACATGGCCGAAGAGATACCAAAGCAGCGATAGCGGATGCACGGCGAAATCGTCGAGGGCGCCGTAGCCGGCGGAAAGCTCGCTCTTCCAATAAAAGAAGACATCGGGATCGGCCATGAAGTCCTCGTCCATCTCGACGCGGATGTGGTTGACCGTACCGATGGCGCCCTCCCCAATCAGCGTCCTGATATGCCGCATGACGGGATTCTGGATGTAATTGTAACCAAGGGCGGCGACCTTGCCGGACCGCTTTGCGGTTTCCAGCATGCGCTCGGCATCGGCATAGACCGGCGCCATCGGCTTTTCGCACCAGACATGCTTGCCGGCTTCGAGGGCTGCAATCGCCATCTCGGGGTGGAACTGATTGGGCGTCGTGACGGAGACGACGTCGACCTCGGGGTCGGCGATCAGCGCCCGCCAGTCCGCCGTCGCCTTCTCGAAGCCGAATTCACCGGCACGGGCCTCAGCAAGCCCGGCATTGGCTTCGGCCAGATGCACGAGACGCGGACGCTCGACATCGCCGAACACAGTCTTCACCGCATTCCACGCCAGCGCATGGCATTTGCCCATATAACCGGTGCCGATCAAACCGATGCCGAGTGGCTTCATTTCCGTCTCCTCCAGAGCTGCGCGCGGATTTTTGGAATATTTGGATCATTTTGACAAGAGACCTACGCATGGCATTTCTCGCGCCCTTCCCCGCACAACTGTCCAAAAGCCTTCAATTACAGGCGATTAAAAACAATTAGGCGTGTCGTTTGAAATCGTCTATGTTCGACAATATGGAATATTTGTTTCATCTCGTGAGCCGCAAGCATGGATAACGATCCCAAGAGGCACGCGCGTGTGCCGCGCGATTTTGAAAGCCTGCGCAGCACCATCATCGAGCGCAAGGCGAACATGCCGAAGCGGCTGGCGCAGGTCGCAGCCTTCGCGCTCGGCAATCCCGACGAAATCGCCTTCGGCACGACGGCGAGCATCGCGGCCGCCTCGGACGTCCAGCCCTCGACGCTGGTGCGCCTGGCGCATCATCTGGGGTATGGAGGCTTTTCCGACCTGCAGAGCATCTTTCGCGAAAGATTGCGCGACCGGACGCTGAGTTACGAAGAGCGGCTCGTCACGCTGGAGCAATCGAGCGGCGACGATGAGGACGCCAATCTGCTTTCCGGCTTCATTGCCGCGGCCAACCAGTCGGTCAACCGGTTGGCGGCGACAGTGCAGAGCGATACTTTCACGAAAGCGGTGAATATCCTTGCCGGCGCCGAGACGATCTATCTGATCGCCAAACGGCGCTCCTACCCGCTGACGGCGCACATGACCTACGCTTTTTCCAAGCTCAACATCCGCCACCAGATCGTCGCCTCGCCGAACGGCGTCGATCCGGAGATGGTGCAGTTTGCAACACCCAAGGATGCGGCGATCGCGGCGAGCTTCTCGCCCTATGCGGCCGACAGCCTCAGCCAGAGCCAGGAACTTGCCGACCGCGGCGTGCCCGTTATCGCGATCACCGATTCGGCTTTCTCGCCGCTTGCCGCCTGTGCCACGCACTGGTTCGAGGTGGCGGAGGCCGATTTCGCCGGCTTCCGCTCGCTTTCGGCTTCGATGGCGCTCACCATGGCACTGCCGGTTGCAATTGCCGAGCGGCGGCGCAAGCGGCAGCAGTCAAAACCTGTAAAAGGCAAAATGGAATAAACATTCCGAATTGACAAAATATCGGAACCAATGTTTCATTATTGAAAATTCGCAGGCACTGGAAGCCGCGCAAAATCTAGCGGGAGGACATCATGGTACAATCGAATCCGGGTTCGCAGCCGGAGCCGGCGCTTGATGTGATCACCATCGGCCGTTCCTCGGTCGATCTTTACGGTCAGCAGATCGGTTCACGGCTGGAGGATATCGCCTCCTTCGCCAAGTCCGTCGGTGGCTGCCCGGCCAATATCGCTATCGGCACGGCGCGGCTCGGCCTCAAATCCGGCCTCATCACCCGCGTCGGCGACGAGCAGATGGGACGCTTCATCCGCGAGCAGTCGGCGCGCGAAGGTGTCGCCACAGACGGTATCATCACCGACAAGGAGCGGCTGACGGCGCTGGTGCTGCTTGCGGTCGAGGCCGAGGGCGTCTCGCCGATGATCTTCTATCGATCGGACTGCGCCGATATGGCGCTCGATGAAGGCGATATCGACGAAAATTTCATCAGATCGTCGCGCGCCGTTCTCGTTTCCGGCACGCATTTCTCGCGGCCGAATACCGAGGCCGCGCAGCGCAAGGCGATCCGTATCGCCAAGGCGAACGGCCGCAAGGTAATCTTCGACATCGATTACCGGCCGAATCTCTGGGGACTTGCCGGCCATGCGGAAGGCTTCGAGCGCTACGTGAAATCCGACCGGGTCTCCTCGAAGATGAAGGAGACGCTGCCAGACTGCGACCTCATCGTCGGGACAGAAGAGGAAATCCTGATCGCTTCCGGCGCCGACGACGTGCTCGGTGCGCTGAAGGAGATTCGCCGCCTGTCGCCGGCAACGATCGTACTGAAGCGCGGCGCGATGGGCTGCATCGTCTATGACGGGCCGATTGCCGACGATCTCGAGGCCGGCATCGTCGGCCAGGGTTTCCCGATCGAAGTCTTCAACGTGCTCGGTGCCGGCGATGCCTTCATGTCCGGCTTCCTGCGCGGCTTCCTGCGCGACGAGCCGCTGAAGACGTGCGCCACCTGGGCCAATGCCTGCGGCGCCTTCGCCGTTTCCCGCCTGCTCTGCTCGCCGGAATATCCGACCTGGGCGGAACTCGACTTCTTCCTGACGAACGGCAGCAAACACCGGGCACTGCGCAAGGACGAGGCGATCAACCATATCCACTGGGCCTCGACCCGGCGCGGCGAAGTCCCGCTTCTGATGGCGCTGGCGATCGACCACCGCTCGCAGCTCGTCAGCGTCGCCGATGAGCTCGGCGTCGGCCATGAGAAGATCGGCGCCTTCAAGCGGCTGGCGGTCGCGGCGGCGGCGCGGGTGTCGAACGGCCGCGACGGCTACGGCATGCTGATCGACGAACGTTTCGGCCGCGACGCCTTCTTCGACGCGGCAACGAAGAATTTCTCCTGGATCGGCCGACCGGTGGAATTGCCGGGCTCGAAGCCGCTGCGCTTCGAATTCAGCCAGGATATCGGCTCGCAGCTTGTGGAATGGCCGCTCGGTCATTGCATCAAGTGCCTGTGCTTCTATCATCCCGATGATCCGGCTGACCTGAAGACGGAGCAGCAGGAGAAACTGCGCACGCTGTTCGAGGCCGCCCGCAAGGTCGGCCGCGAGTTGCTGGTGGAGATCATCGCCGGCAAGAACGGGCCGCTCACCGACGATACGATCGCGACCGCGCTGGAAGAGCTTTATGCGCTCGGCATCAAGCCGGACTGGTGGAAACTCGAGCCGCAGGCATCGAGCCAAGCCTGGAAGAAAATCGATGCGGTGATCGCCAATAATGATCCATGGTGCCGCGGTATCGTGCTCTTGGGCCTCGAGGCGCCCGCCGACGAGCTGATCTCCTGCTTCGAGGCGACGCTGGCGGCTCCCTCCGTCAAGGGCTTCGCCGTTGGCCGGACGATCTTTGCCGATCCGGCGCGCGCCTGGCTTTCGGGCGAAATAAACGACGAGGAGGCGATCGCCGACATGGCCGGCCGCTTCCGGCAACTGACCGAAGCGTGGCTGAAGACGCGTGGGCGTCACTGAGAATTAAGACCCTCCCCAACCCCTCCCCGCAAGGGGGAGGGACTTAACTTGAGGCTCGCCTCACGCCATGAGCGAACGTTCTTTTGGACGAGATCCTGCGGCGAGAATGGTGAGAGCCCGCCAGGTTAACCCCTCCCCTTGTGGGGAGGGGTTGGGGAAGGAAAAAACGTGAAAGAAAGATTGCGGGAGGACCCGATGGGCAAGACGATACGGTTGACGATGGCGCAGGCCGTCGCGCATTTCCTCAAGAAGCAGATGACGATCGTCGACGGCAAGAAGGTGCAGATCTTCGGCGGCGTCTGGGCGATCTTCGGTCACGGCAACGTCGCCGGCATCGGCGAGGCGCTCTATCAGGTGCGCGGCGAATTGACGACCTATCGCGCCCACAACGAACAGGGCATGGCGCATGCCGCGATCGCCTATGCCAAGGCGAATTTCCGCACGCGCTTCATGGCCTGCACGACCTCGATCGGCCCCGGCGCACTGAACATGGTGACGGCCGCGGGCGTCGCGCATGTCAATCGTATTCCCGTTCTCTTCCTGCCGGGCGACGTCTTTGCCAACCGTGCGCCGGATCCGGTGCTGCAGCAGATCGAGGATTTCGGCGATGGCACGGTTTCGGCCAATGATGCGTTCCGTCCAGTTTCGCGCTATTTCGACCGCATCACCCGGCCCGAGCAGATCATCACGGCGCTGAAGCGCGCCATGCAGGTCCTGACCGACCCCCTGGATTGCGGCCCGGTGACATTGTCGCTCTGCCAGGACGTTCAGGCGGAAGCCTATGATTATCCGGAAAGCCTGTTCGATGAAAAGGTCTGGACAACCCGCCGGCCGCAGCCGGATGCGGACGAGCTGGCAAATGCCATTGCGCTGATCAAGGCGTCGCGGAAGCCGGTGATCGTTGCCGGCGGCGGCGTGCTTTATTCGCAGGCGACGCAGGAGCTTGCCGCTTTTGCCGAAGCCCACGGCCTTCCCGTCGTCGTCACCCAGGCCGGCAAGTCATCGATCAACGAGACCCATCCGCTGGCGCTCGGCTCGGTCGGCGTCACCGGCACCTCGGCAGCAAATGCGATCGCGGAAGAGACGGACCTCGTCATCGCCGTTGGCACCCGCTGCCAGGATTTCACCACCGGCTCCTGGGCGCTGTTCAAGAACGACAGCCTCAAGATGGTCGGCCTCAATATCGCCGCCTATGACGCGGTGAAGCACGATAGCCATCCGCTGGTGGCCGATGCCCGCGAAGGGCTGAAGGCGCTTTCGGCAGGGCTTTCCGGCTGGAAGGCGCCGGCAGCACTCGTGGAGAAGGCGGCCGCGGAGAAGAAGGTCTGGATAGAGGCTGCGGCCAGGGCGATGGCCACGAGCAATGCCGCCCTGCCCTCCGATGCGCAGGTGATCGGCGCGGTGGCACGCACGATCGGCGGCGAGAATACGACGGTTCTTTGCGCTGCAGGCGGCCTTCCCGGCGAATTGCACAAGCTCTGGCCGGCGACCGCGCCTGGCAGCTATCATATGGAATACGGCTTCTCCTGCATGGGCTATGAGATTGCCGGCGGTCTCGGCGCCAAGATGGCGCATCCCGAACGGGATGTCGTCGTCATGGTCGGCGACGGCTCCTACATGATGATGAATTCCGAGATCGCCACGTCGGTCATGCTCGGCCTCAAGCTCAACATCGTCGTGCTCGACAATCGCGGTTATGGCTGCATCAACCGATTGCAGATGGGCACCGGCGGCGCCAACTTCAACAATCTGCTGAAGGACTCCTATCACGAGGTGATGCCGGAGATCGATTTCCGCGCGCATGCCGAAAGCATGGGCGCCATCGCCGTCAAGGTCGGTTCCATCGCGGAACTCGAGCAGGCGATCATCGATTCGAAGACGAACGACCGCACCTCGGTCTTCCTCATCGACACCGATCCGCTCATTACCACGGAAGCCGGCGGCCATTGGTGGGATGTCGTGGTGCCTGAGGTCAGTCCTCGCGAACAGGTCAACGAAGCGCGCAAGGGCTATGTCGAAGCACGCGCCGCCCAGCGCATCGGCTGATCGACTGCTGTCATTTTTTCGGAAGAGCGTCCCGGCTCTTCCGCAATACTTTTAAGGAGAATGTTGATGAAGGCCAAACTCGGCATGTCGCCCATCGCGTGGTGGAACGACGATCTTCCTGAGCTCAGCGACGATGTGTCCCTCGAGGAATGCCTGCGGCAATCGCGCAGCGCCGGTTTCACCGGCATGGAACAAGGCCGCCGTTTCCCCAGCAATCCGGAAGAAATGCTCCCGATTCTGCGCGCCGCCGACGTGACGCTATGCGGCGGCTGGTTTTCCGGCACGCTTGTCAATGAGGAGCTTGCCGCCAACAAGGACCGCATCGCGCCGATGATTGCGCTGTTCAAGGCGGTCAATGCGCCTTGCATCGTTTATGGCGAAGTCGGCCGCTCCATCCAGGGCGATCGCTCCAAGCCGCTCGCCACCAAGCCGCGCCTCTCCGATGACGAGATGAAGGCCTATGCGCGGCGCGTCACGGAATTCGGGGAATGGTGCGCCGAGCAGGGCATGCCGCTTTCCTATCATCACCACATGGCGGCCGTGGTCGAAACCGAGCCGGAACTCGACGCCTTCATGCGCTCTTCGGGTGAAGGCATTCCGCTGCTGCTCGATGCCGGGCATCTCGCCTTTGCCGGCGGCGACGTGCTGCGCGCCATCGACAATCACCACGCCCGCATCAACCATGTTCACGTCAAGGACATCCGCAAGCCCGTGGTCGATGGGCTGGACCGCAGCCGGCAGTCCTTCCTCGATGCGGTGGCGCTCGGCGCCTTCACGGTGCCCGGCGACGGTTCGCTCGATTTCGGCGCCATCGTCCAGCGGCTGGCCGATCACGGCTATGAAGGCTGGTTCGTCGTCGAGGCCGAACAGGATCCGCGCAAGGCGCCGCCGCAGAAAATGGCCGAGATCGGCCATGCCGAATTGATGCGCGTCATGACCGCCGCGGGTTACACCGTGGAAACGGAAGGCTTTCCGAAGGGATAACCGAAAAGAAAGCCCTCTCCGCCAGGGGCGGCTGAATAGCATCGTCAGGGCAAGAAGCGCCCTCATCCGCCCTTCGGGCACCTTCTCCCCCAGGGGAGAAGGGCGAACAAGGTAGGTGCGGCATATCCCTTCTCCCCTCGCGGAGAAGGTGGCGGCAGCCGGATGAGGGGGCCGCATCCGTCAATTTACGAGGAGAAATACCAATGCCAAACCTCAAGGTGAAACCGTCCGGCGCGCATGGCCGCGTCACCCATGTCACTCCGGAAAATGCCGGCTGGACCTATGTCGGCTTCGATCTGCATCGGCTGAAGCCGGGCGAGACTGTTTCGGGAGAGACGGGCGATCGCGAAGTCTGCCTCGTCTGGGTGACCGGCAAGGGCAAGGCATCGGCCGGCACCAAGGATTTCGGCACGCTCGGCGGCCGTATGAGCCCGTTCGAAGGCGCGCCGCATGCGCTCTACATCCCGATGGAATCGACATGGTCGGTGACGGCCGAGACCGATCTGGAGCTTGCCGTCTGCTCGGCGCCCGGCGGCGGCACCTATGAGGCAAAGGCCATCCCGCCCGGCACGCATCCGCAGGCGACGCGCGGCAAGGGTACGAATGTGCGCTACGTCAACAATATCATGCCGGAAGACGACAGCTCGGCGCATTCGCTGCTCGTCGTCGAGGTGATCACGCCGGGCGGCCATACCTCCTCCTATCCGCCGCACAAGCACGACCAGGACGACCTGCCGAACGAGAGCTTCCTGGAAGAGACCTATTACCACCGCCTCAACCCGCCGCAGGGCTTCGGTTTCCAGCGCGTCTATACCGACGACCGCTCGCTCGACGAGGCGATGGCGATCGAGGACGGCGACGTGACGCTGGTACCGAAGGGCTATCATCCCTGCGCGGCTACCCACGGCTACGATCTCTATTACCTCAACGTCATGGCCGGGCCGAAGCGGATCTGGAAATTCCACAATGCCGCCGAGCATGAGTGGTTACTGAAGGCGTGAAGGCTGATTCAGATCGCTAAATAATCTGACAGCGCGAAATCGCCGCTGATGGTTCACTGCCTCCATCCAAACACGGATGGAGGATCACCATGCATAGTTCGAATTCCACAATCTCGGCCCGCAATATGCGGCCCGGCTTGTTCCTTGCCATCATCACCGCAGCACACTGGCTGGCGCGCAAGATGAACGAACGGCGCAACTGCAATGCGCTGATGGAGCTGTCCGACGAGCAGCTGAAGGATATCGGCCTTTCCAGGGGGCAGACCGAAAGCGACGTCCATGTCTACAGTCGCTACTGAAACTTGAGCGTGATATTGTGCCGGCAGGTCGCCTCACCGGCGACCTGCCTGACCCGGAACATGCCATGTCGCAGTTTTCAACAGCACCGCTCCTGAAAACGAAGACGGTCACCATTCGTGACATCGTCTGCAATGGCGAATGCCGCCACAAGAGCGACGAGGAATGCGCCCACAGGACGAGCCTCGTCTATCCCTATCGCGGCGTATTCATGCGGCATGTCGGCCGCAACGACACGGTGGCCGAAGCCAATCAGGTCGTGTTCTTCAATGCCGGCCAGGGATATCGGATCAGCCACCCCATCGAGGGCGGCGATGCTTGCATCGATCTGGCGATCGACGAATCCATGCTCGAAGAACTCACGCCGAAGGATCAGGTGCAGCCCGGCCAGGCGTTTTCCTTCCGCCGTCAGCGCCGGCGGATCGATCCGCGGGCGCAGGCGCTGGTCGCGCTCCTGCGTCATGGTCTGCGCCGCAACGTCGCCGAAACGCTGGAGGCGGAGATACTGGCGCTGACGCTGGTGCGCCGCTCGCTCGGCGAGCGCACATCGCACGCAGCGGGCGCCAGCGCCGGCCGGCAGAAACTTGTCGACCGGGCCAAGCTGGTGCTCTCCTCCGATCTCGCACGACGCTGGACGCTTGCGGAAATCGCCTCGGAAGTCGGCGTGTCGCCGGTTTATCTCACCCAGGTCTTCCAGCAGGTCGAGGCCACACCGCTTTATCGCTACCAGTTGCGGCTGCGGCTTGCCCGGGCGCTCGATCTGCTCGGCCAGTATGAGGATCTGACGGCGCTCGGTCTCGATCTCGGCTTTTCCAGCCACAGCCATTTCAGCGCGTCCTTCAAGCAGTCCTTCGGGCAGACTCCGGCCGAATTCCAGCGCTCGGCGCAACTACGGCTGAGGTAAAAGCCTCCGTAAATCGCTAAAGATTTCGACAGCGGCGATGCGGTCTTCGATGATCTTATGAGCCTGTCCCGATCTGGGGACGATAACCGGAGGATCACCAGATGAAGAAGACCACATGCGCTGCCTGCGACTGCGAACTCGGTCCGGAAACCATCACCGTCAAGCTCGGGGGCAAGACTGTCGAGGTCTGCTGCCAGGAATGCGCCGAGGCGTTGAACGAGGCGGAAGCTGCGACATCGGCCGCTTCGAGCGCCAATGAATGACGGTATCAGATAGAGCCGCCAGTGAACTGACCTCGAGGGTTGATGTTAACCTTCGAGGGTCAATTCACGAGGCGGCACGGCTTTGCCGTATCAGGCGGGCAGAAGCCCATAGCGCCAGCCGCGGCGTTTGGCGTTCTGCGACAGCACCAGGACGGCAAGGATGACCATGCCTGCCTCGGCAAAGACCGGCACCATCCAGATTCCCTGCTCGCCGAAGATGAAGGGAAGCAGGAAGGTGAGCGGCAGGGTCAGCAGATAGGGCCGCGACAGGCCGAAGATCGCGGCGCGCGGCGCATCGCCGATCGATTGGAAATAGGACGACAGGATCAGCATCTGCCCAAAGAGAAAATAGGCGGCGATCGTCCAGGGCAGAATTCGCCTGACCTCGGCTGTTATGGCGGGATCGGCGACGAAGACGGCGCCAAGGCGGCCAGCCAGCAACTCGACGGTAACCTCCACCAAAGTGCAATAGACGAGTGCTGCGAGCATGGCGATCTGCAGGCTGCGGCCGACGCGAAGCCCGAGGCCGGCACCGTGATTGTTGCCGGCGATCGTCTGCAGGGCGATGCTGAGGCCAAGCAGCGGCAGATAGGTGAAGGTCATGATCCGGGTGATGATGCCGTAGGCGGCAATCGTGGCGACATGATCTGCGACGCTCCAGAGCGAGACATTGATCAGAATGGCGGCCGAGGCCAGCGATATGCCGATGAAGCCGAGGCTCATCGGCGCGCCGAAGGCGACGATGCCACGCCATTCGGCAAGTGCTGCTCCAGAGGACGGCCTGAGTGCCGTGGGCCGACGCCAGCGGTAGGCGAGCACGGCTGCAAGACAGACGAATTGCGAGGCGATAGAGCCGGCTGCCGAACCGAGCACGCCCCAATGCATCACCGCCATGAACAGCCAGTTGGCGAAGATGTTGAGCAGCGAGGCCGACAGCGTCACCAGCGTCATGAAGCCGATCTTGCCTTCGCAGCGCAATCCGTCGAGATGCAGTGACAGAAAGAAGCTGACCGGCGCACAGGCGATCATCGCGCCCATGAACAGCGTTGCGCCATCGGTTACGGCGGAATTGCCGGCAGCACCGACACCGATGATCTGCCGGCCCACCGTCCAGTAGACCAGATTGAGGATAAGGGTAACGGCGAGCGCCAGCGCATGCGCGCCGGCAAAGACCCGACGCGCACCATCGCGATTGCCGGCACCCAGCCGGCGGGCGAGGATGCTTGCCATGCCGTTCGAGACGAGCGATTGCAGGGCGATCAGCAGCATCAGCCCCGGGAAAATCAGGCTGACGGCAGAGAGCGCGTCGGGGCCGACATAGGCACCGAGGAAATAGGCGTCGACGACGGTGAACAGGCCGTTGACGGTGGTGATCGCGACGATCGGCGCCGCCGTCTTGATGAAGACGCCCGGCAGCCAGCCGGTGAGGAAGGCATTGCCTTGGGAAAGATCGGTCATGGAGAAATCCGTGTCATATCGGCGAGTCCCGAGCCCGGCTTGTAACCATGCGGATTCGGGCCGCCTCAAAAGAAAGAGAGAAGCAACTTACAGGTCGAGCACCAGATGCGGCAGACCGTTCGAGGTCTTTCTCGGCGACACGCCGTCGGCATCGATCTGCGCGTTCACGCGCCTGCGAAAGGCCGAGAAGCTCTCGAAGGTGACGACATCCACCGGCTCGTCGAAATGGATGGTGATCCTGTGGAGATCGCCGCCCGGCAGGGCCGAAAGCGCCAGAACCTCGCCGGTGAACGGCTGGTTGAGATAACGGCCGCGAATATGCGCGCCGACGAAAAGCGGCGCCTTTGGAGCGGCATTAGGCTTTGCCGCAAGGGCTGCGAGCGTGTTCCAGTCGCGCACGCCGTGCTGGCGGGCGATCATTTCCAGCGCCGCACTGTGGGTCAGCGGAGTGCCGCGATCGTTCATCGCCTGGCGCAGACGCTTGGCCTGAGCCTTCAATTCTTCAATGGCAGGATAGGTCGTCATGGAGTGAGCCTTCACAAGGCATGCTCTTCGACTGCGGATGGGAGCTCGCATTGCCGCCAGTCAGCATGCACAAGGGGCCGTGACCATGATCGCGAGGGCTTCACCATGGATTTTCATCCGCGAGCGGCCGGTGCCTCGAACCGACCCTTGTATGCGGCAAGGACGCAGGCATGTCAAGAATGGCGCATATGCGCTGGGAAATGAGCAAATTTGGAGCAAACCTGCCCGAAATCGGTGCGATTTTCCCGCAGATTTCGCGGACGCATTCAATTCTAACGATGTTCTTCAGCAAGCGTCAGCATTCCTAAGCTAATATCCTGTCCTATACCAGCGGAGGCTAAAAGGGCCTTTCAGATGCACCTCGACACAGAACACTCCAAGCCGGAACGTGCTTACAGGGAATTCAATCTCGACAGGCCGGGCAACATCATCTTCGTCGGCCATCATCTCAGCACCGGAACGCAGGTGCGCTGCCTGATCCGCACGATCACGCTCGCCGGCGCCCTGCTCGAAGTCAGCCCCAACCTGGAAATGCCGAGCCATTTCTTCCTCGAAATCCTCGGCATCCATGACGAGATCGGCTCGACCGTCGTCAAGCGCGAAGGCGAATTGGTGACGATCAGCTTCAACATGCTGCTCAATCCGGAATTCCTGCACCACGTGCTGCGGCTGAGTTTCGAAAGCTGAGGCCTTTGGCGATCCGCGAAGCATCGCGGCGCATCGCCTTTGTTTCGGCGCCCCGCCGCGCAGCGAGACGCGCGATGATCGGAACGACCCAGAGAAATCCGCGCCATTCCGGCCTATCAAGCGGATCGGCAAAGCGATCGCGGCGGATCCGGCGATTGCGGGTTTCGACTTCCTTAAAGAGAGTAACCCAGTTGAGATCCATTGCTTCGTCCTCCATCTATTGGCTCGTGCACTTGAGCTAAGCCTTCGCGCCCATCCGATGTAGAGGCGTGGGGGAAAGGGGGTTTTCATCCATGAAAGATGCCAGCTGGGACGACCTGCAGCTTTTCTTCCATGTCGCGACCGGCGGCGGGCTTTCGGCGGCGGCTCAGCGCACCGGGCTCAGCGCCCCGACCATCGGCCGGCGCATGCTGGCGCTCGAACGGGTGACGGGCCGCTCGCTGTTCAGCCGCGGCCCCACCGGTTATCTGCTCGCCAAGGATGGGCAGGAACTGCTCGATCGCGTCCGGCTGATGCAGGATGCCGCGCGTGCGATCTCGGACTGGCGCGGTGAGGTGCTGACACTACCGATCGTCTCGACGGCCGCCGACAGCTGGACCTTGCGCTTCATCGCCGATCATCTGGCCAGCGTCTGGACGCCGAAGGACAGCTTCCGCATGTGCTACAAAACCTCAGATGCGAGTGTCGATTTCACCTATCGGCAAGCGCATATCGCCGTTGGCCACAGCCGGCCGGAGAGCGGCAACGTCGCGATCCGCCGTTCGGTCAAGGTGGCACATGCGGCCTATCAGGCGGCAGATTATGACGAGGCCAATTGCAACTGGATCTCGCTCGGCACCGATACCGCCATCACGCCGGCCGACAAATGGACTTTCGAACAGCCGGATTACTGGATCACCAGCTGGACGAACACGCCGCATATGCTGTTTCACCTGATCCGCGGCGGTGCCGGCCGTGGCGTGCTTCCCTGTTTTATCGGCGATCAGGAGCGCAGGCTCGTCCGCGCCGGGCCTGTGATCGACGAGCTGACGTATGAGATGTGGATTGTTGCGCATGATGACGAGCGGCAACGGCCGGAGGTCAGGATCGTCATCGACCGCCTGGCGGCGCTCTTTGCCGATCGTGAAGAGCTGTTTGCTGGGCGGATGCCGTTGGTATAACGCGAAAACGCGGGCCTCTCGACCCGCGTTTCCTCAAGTTACTGCGAACGGACTCAGGCCGCGAGATGCCGCTCGATCTCGTCGACCGGCATATTGGTATAGTCCTTCGCCAATTCCGCGGAGATCGCTGCCTGCGTATCGGCGCTGAGGGCCGGCCGCAACGCGCCGAGCGCCTTCGGCGGCGCAACGAGGATGATGCGGCGGGCATCCTTTTCCTGCGCCAATTCGTCCAGCCTTTCGGCCAGTTGTTTCAGAAACTGGGCTTCGGCCTGATCCTGCCAGTTGGTCTCCTCGACGGCGCTGCCGCTGAAGCCGTTGGCGGCATGGCTGCGGCCGGGCTTATCGGCGCCAATCTCGCGATCGGGCGCGCTCGGCTGCGTCAGGGTTTCCAGCACCTTCAGGTTCATCAGTTGGGCATCGCCGGCATTCTGCATGATCAGAGCCTTGGCTCCATTGCAGACCACGACCCATGATTTCCAAGGGACTTTGACATCAGTCATCTTCAATTCCTCACTGTCGTCATTCGAAGCGCGCCATGCTTCATCGATCAAGGCAGAACGCCTGGCTATTGAAAGAGTTCGGGAAAATTGCACCGAAATCGAACGGGCAGCGATCCGGCCGGCCTTTGCTGCGTAAAAAGGGCCAAGTTCGGGAGACTGACGATGAAGACATCACTGCTCGCCTATGCCGGCGCCGTTCTCACCCTTCTCGCCTGCGACGGAATCTGGCTCGGCCTCATCGCTCGCAATTTTTATCGCGACCAGCTGGGCGCGCTGATGCTGCCCTCGCCCAATCTTGCGATCGCCGCCCTGTTCTACCTGCTCTTTGCCGCGGCAGTGGTCGTGCTCGCCGTGCTGCCGGCGCTGTCGACAGGCTCGATCGTCACCGCATTTCTCCACGGTGCCATTCTGGGACTGGCGGCCTATGGCACCTATGACATCACCAATCTTGCCACGCTTCGCAACTGGCCAGTCGTCATGAGCCTGGTCGACATGGCCTGGGGCACGGCTCTGACGGCGCTGACCGCCGCCGGCGGATATCTTGCCGTCAGATTTCTGGGCTGAAACCGGAAAACCGCGTCCCGATAATGAACATGAAGGCGTCCCGCTTGGGAACAAAGTTTGAACTCGTTAAAATTGTAATTTTATATTTGACGAATGTGCAAAACATTCATGTGACGTTGGTTGGGATCAAGACCAGTTGCTCGATCAAGCCAGCCTGAATGAGATCAAGGTCAGCTTGATTGAAATTAACCCCAATGCGTCCTGACTGACGGAGAATGTGAATGACTATGCTCCGCGCTACACACCTTGCCACGGTCAAGTCCGCCGTCTACGACCAGCGCTGGGAAGAATTCATCGTCAAACGGCCAGCCCGCATCGTCGCCGTCCGGCCGTGCCTGACGGGCGTCTCGATGCGAAGCGCCGAGATCATCGATATATCCCAAGGCGGCGCCACCTTCATCGTCTCGACCACGGCCGGCCTGCCGAAGCATTATTATCTCAACATTCTCGGCCTCGCCTATCGCATCGGCTGCGCCGAGGTCTATCGCCACAAGGAACGCATCGGCGTCCGGTTCATCAACATCATGGACCCCGAGGTTCTGCGCCGCGTCGTGCGCACCGATTTCCTCGTCGGCAACATGGAAGCGATCGCCGCCCGACGTGCGCCGATCTTCAGGGCGTGAACCGTCCCATAACAGGCTTGTTGCAGAAATAATCTTGCTTGCGTTGGCCGTGCCCGGGCCTATTGTTTCGTCAATTGTCAATATGCTCGGGAACCCGCTTTCGCATGTCCGCCTTTTCGCGCTTCACCCCCCTTGCCAGCGCCCTGCCCTCCACAGTTCCCTTTGTCGGCCCCGAGGCGATCGAACGCCAGCGCGGACTTGCCGTTTCGGCACGCATCGGCGCCAATGAGAACGGCTTCGGCCCAGCCGCTTCCGTGTTTGCCGCGATGCGCGAAGAGGCCGGCAATATCTGGAAATACAATGATCCGGAGAATTTCGCGCTCAGGGAAGCGCTTGCCGCCCATCTCGGCGTCTCGGCCGCCAACATCGCCATCGGCAGCGGCATCGACGAATTGCTCGGCCAGATCGTCCGGCTGGTGATCGAACCGGGCGCGCCCGTCGTCACCTCGCTCGGCGCCTATCCGACCTTCAATTTCCACGTCGCCGGTTTCGGCGGCCGGCTGGTGACCGTTCCCTACGCCAACGACCGCGAGGACCTCGACGGCCTGCTCGATGCCGTGAAGCGGGAGAATGCGCCGCTCGTCTATTTTGCCAATCCCGACAATCCGATGGGAAGCTGGTGGGATGCCAAGAGCATCGTCGCTTTCGCCCGGGCGCTGCCCGAGACGACGCTGATGGTGCTCGACGAGGCCTATAGCGAGACGGGGCCGGCAGGGTCGCTGCCGTCGATCTCCTCGCTGATCGAGCTGCCGAACGTCGTTCGCACCCGCACCTTCTCCAAGGCCTACGGACTTGCCGGCGCACGCATCGGCTATGTGATCTCGACGCCAGGCACGGCGCAGGCCTTCGACAAAATCCGCAATCATTTCGGCATGAACCGGCTGGCGACGGCAGCAGCGCTGGCCGCCCTCAAGGACCAGGCCTATCTCGTCGAGGTGGTCGGGAAAATCCATGCGGCGCGGGAGCGGATCGGCGCTATCGCCCGGGCGAACGGTCTCGAGCCCCTGCCCTCGGCGACCAATTTCGTGGCGATCGACGCCGGACGCGACGGCGTTTATGCCCGCGCGATCGTCGACGGGCTGATGGAGCATGGCGTCTTCATCCGCATGCCTGGCGTGGCGCCGCTCAATCGCTGCATTCGCATCAGCGTCGGGCCGGAGGCGGATATGGCGCTCCTCGAAAACGCGCTGCCGCAGGTGCTGAAAAAGATCGGCCGATAAGGGCAAGAACCGCGGCCGGTGGAGGATCCGGTCGCGGTTCCCTTCTCCCGGCGTCGGCCCCGTCCAAAGCGCCCCGCCAGCTCCCTCTTTCCGAGGTTGTTATATCGTTCCTACCGAATTGCCGGCAGGTGGGTGTCAGTGAACCGTCATCCACTCGCGGGCGGCGCGCAGCGCTGCCACGAGCTGCATCTTGTCCATGGCGGCGGCCACGTCGGCACGAAGCTCGGCGGCGCGATCGTTGCCCTTGATGGCAGCGATGTTCAGCCATTTGTGGGCGGCGACGAGATCGACTTCACAGCCGCGGCCGGTCGCATACATCAGACCCATTTCGCAGAAGACATCGGCGTTGTTGTCGCCACCCATGGTGGCCGTTTCAGCATTGTGCATTTCAAAGCGTGCCATCGGTTTTATCCCTGTTAGCCTGTTTATGACTTACCCTGTTTTACCTCCGGGCCTTGCCGTCTATCGCGGCTTGGCGGCCCTTCCGGTCCGGCGGGTTTGCCCCGCTCGTTTGATGGCTTCACTATGCCGAACGGCCTTCAAAAAACGCCTAAAATGCATGATTAATTCTAGACAAACAAAGTGCAAATGCTTGGTAAATTTGGGTTTTTGTTAAACATCAGATTCCTTGCGAATTAAGGATTTTCGCGCCAATTTTACGAAAGATTCAGATTTGAAAATAAAGGGATCGTTCATCATGAAATCAGCAGGCGATATCTTTGCAAGCTCGCCGCATGGCTTTTTTCTCCGGTTTTTCACTCGATCCGCAGAACAACGATCGGGCTTATTTACCTTTACGTTCGCGTTAGTTATTTTCGCGGCCGATCAAGGGACATCATGGAGGAAAAGATGATCCGCAGCTTCGTTCTCGCCGGCACTATTGCAATGATCGCGGGTATCGCGCATGCCGAGGAGCCGATCGTCGGCAGCTGGAAGACGGCCGCCGGCGATACGGCGGTGATCGCATCCTGCGGCGGCAGTTATTGCGTGACGCTGAAGACCGGCAAATATGCCGGCCGGAAGATCGGCACGCTTGCGGGAACCGGCGGCAGCTATGCCGGCGAGATCACCGACCCGGCGGCCGAAAAGACCTATAGCGGTTCGGGCAAGATTTCCGGCAATTCGCTGAGGATGCAGGGCTGCGTGATGAAGATCCTTTGCAAGTCGCAGACCTGGACGCGGCTCTGAACCATAGACAACTCATCCCAATTATAGAAGCATGCCGGCACACCGGCATGCTTCTATGCTCTTTACCGCCCCATTTGGTAAGCCGTCCGGCGATGGCCGAAGGGGGCGATCCGCCCGACGAACCCTTATAAATCCTCTCCGCACCCCTCCCGAGCCTGCCCGGCAAGCTGAACGGTGGATGAACCGGCATCTCAGCACTCGTTCAGCCGCGGCATGGCAAAACTCTTGTCACGATAGAGTTGCGATCGGGGGCAAGGCAATGGACCTCTATATTCTGGCAAGACGCTTTAGCATCATCACGCTGTTTGCGGCGATCTTCGCGGTCACATTTTCGGCGGTCGTGGTGCACGAAGGCGGTGGCGGTGCCCAGTCGCATTTCGGGGCGAGCTATACCTGCCTGGAGAGAAACGGCACCTTCTGCGCGCCTGCGGTGCGCTGACCAATGCGCATCGTACGACGCGCTTTAAATCTTTGATTTACGCATGTCGTTGTCCCAATACCGCTGCGCAGTTTTGGGCGACAGGCATCCGCACCAGACGCGGAAGAGGATAAAAAATCGGAATCCGCCGGCGCGTCGTTTGCTTGTCAAAAACAACTCTCTATAATGCGTCATGAACAAACGAATCTCCCCTTTGTCGCCCCTCGACACATCCTCTCCACCCCCTTTCCAGCCTGAGAGTTTCGATGATCCCGCCAAGGCGGTCGAGGCGCTGACGGCGCTTTACGAGCGCAATACGGCGTTTCTGATCCAGAACTTCAGCGAACTCGCACAGGGCGCACCGATTTCCTCGCGCTACCGCGCTTTTTATCCGCAGGTCAGCATCGAGACGACAAGCTTCGGCCATGTCGATTCGCGGCTTTCCTATGGTCATGTCACGGCGCCCGGCATCTATACGACGACAGTCACCCGGCCGAAGCTCTTCAAGCATTACCTGAAGGAGCAGCTGGCGTTGCTGATGAAGAGCCACAATGTTCCTGTCATCGTCTCGGAATCGACGACGCCGATCCCCTTGCACTTCGCCTTCGGCGAGGGTGCGCATGTGGAAGCATCGACCAACGCCTTCATCGACGTTCCGATGCGCGATATCTTCGACACGCCCGATCTCAACACCACCGACGACGAGATCGCCAACGGCGAATATATCCCGCCGCCGGGAGAGCCCTCGCCGCTTGCGCCGTTTACCGCGCAACGCATCGACTATTCGCTCGCCCGGCTGTCGCATTATACGGCGACGCATGCCGAGCATTTCCAGAATTTCGTGCTGTTTACGAACTACCAGTTCTATATCGACGAATTCTGCGGCTGGGCGCGCAAGCTGATGGCCGAGGGCGGCGGCGATGGCTATACCGCCTTCGTCGAGCCCGGCAATGTCGTCACCCTGCCCGGCTCGAACGCGCCGGAAACGGATGCGGCGCTTACCCGCCTGCCGCAGATGCCGGCCTACCATCTGAAGAAGAAGGGCCATGCCGGGATTACCATGATCAATATCGGCGTCGGCCCCTCCAACGCCAAGACGATCACTGACCACGTCGCCGTGCTGCGCCCGCATGCCTGGCTGATGCTCGGCCACTGCGCCGGTCTTCGCAACAGCCAGCGGCTCGGCGATTATGTTCTCGCCCATGCCTATATGCGCGAGGACCATGTTCTCGACGACGACCTGCCGGTCTGGGTGCCGATCCCGGCGCTGGCCGAAGTCCAGGTGGCGCTGGAAGCGGCCGTTGCCGAAATCACCGGCTATGAAGGTTTCGAGCTGAAGCGCATTATGCGCACCGGCACGGTCGGCACGATCGATAACCGCAACTGGGAACTGCGTGACCAGCGCGGGCCGGTGAAGCGGCTCTCCCAGGCGCGCGCCATCGCGCTCGATATGGAATCGGCGACGATCGCCGCCAACGGCTTCCGCTTCCGCGTGCCCTATGGCACGCTGCTCTGCGTCTCCGACAAGCCGCTGCACGGCGAATTGAAGCTGCCAGGCATGGCGACGGCCTTCTACCGGACGCAGGTCAACCAGCATCTGCAGATCGGCATCCGCGCCGTCCAGAAGCTGGCCGCCATGCCGAAGGAAGCGCTGCATTCACGTAAGCTGCGCAGCTTCTTCGAAACGGCCTTCCAATAGGCCGTCACCTGCCTGTCACAACAGACGCCGAGCCGTCCGCTAGCATCTGCGGCCTGCCCGCGGCAAGGTTCAGCCCTGAAATCAGCAGGGTGAAGGCGGCGATGACGAAAGCGATGCGCAGAAGAGCCTTCAGCGCGTCGGCATCGTCCAGCCCCAATTGACGCTTCTCGCGGCGGCGTGCCCAGATCTGGCTTGCCAGGGCGATTTCAAGAATGCTCATTGTCGTTCTCCTCGACAGGTTTCGATGAAGCCTTGTCGAGCGCTGCCTTGCGATTTCGACAGCCGGCCGGAACAAAGATTTTTTCCGCCGCTGTCGAATTGCGTGGAGCTCGGTCGTCCAGGGTTATTGAATACTCACAAGGAGGCTGCCTGCGATGAAATATCTCTGTCAGGTCTGGTTCGATGGCGGTGTGCTCGACGCCATGACGAAAGAGGAGAAGGCCGAACTCGACACCAATTCCCTGGCCTATGACAAGGACCTTGCCGAAAGCGGGCATATGATTGTCGCGCAGGCGCTGCAGCCGCCGACATCGGCGGTGACCGTGCGGGTGCGGGGCGGCGAGATGTCGGTGACGGACGGTCCCTTCGCCGAGACGAAGGAGGCGCTCGGCGGCTTTATCCTGATCGAGGCAAAGGATCTCAACGAGGCGATCCGCATCGCCGCCGGCATTCCGCTCGCCAGGCTCGGTGCGATCGAAGTGCGGCCAATCCACGAATTCGGAGCTAAATGAGGAGAGACCGATGAAATTTCTATGCCAGATCTGGTTCGACACGGAAAAAAGCAAGCTGGTCCCTCAGACCGAATGGGATGCGCTCACACAGGAGTGCATCACCAGCGACAATCGCTGGCGCGAGAGCGGTCATCTGCAGGTGGCGCTCGCCTTGCATGAACCGTCAACGGCGATCACGGTCCGCCTGCGCAATGGCGAGGCCTTTGCGACCGATGGCCCATTTGCCGAAATCAAAGAGCACCTCGGCGGTTTTGTGCTGATCGAAGCCGAGAACATCGAGGAGGCGAAGACGATCGTGTCGAGTTTTCCGATCCTCAAATATTGCTCAATCGAAGTGCGCCCGACTTACTCCATCCAGGATGGGAAATAGCCATGCGCTACATCTGCCTGATTTATAACAGTGCCGACACCGACGGCAGGCTGACCGCGGCGGAAACCGATGAACTCGTCAAAGCGCATTTCGCCTTCGACGAGGAGCTGCGCCGCGACGGCATCATGATCCATGCCGATGCGCTTGAGATGCCTGATAAGGCGACCGTGCTGCGTGTTCGAAACAACAGCCTGTCAGCTACCGACGGCCCCTATGTCGAAACCAAGGAGCATCTGGCCGGCTTCTACGTCATCGAGGCGCCTGACATGGTGAAAGCCAGGGAGATTGCCGGGCGGATCCCGTCGGCACGTTTCGGCGCGGTCGAACTGAGGCCCGTGCGAATGCTGACCCTGCCGGACTGAGGTGGCCCGTTGGAACGCGTGATCGAGGAGATCTATCGAACGCAGTCGCGCCGGGTGCTGGCGACGCTGATCCGCCTGCTCGGCGATTTCGACCGGGCGGAGGAAGCGCTGCACGACGCCTTCGCTGCGGCCGCCCGGACATGGCCGACGGACGGCATTCCCGGCAATCCCTTCGCCTGGCTCGTTTCGACGGGACGCTTCAAGGCGATCGACACGATCCGGCGGCGGGCGCGTTTCGATGCTTCGCAGCATCACATCGAAGACGGCCTCTACTCCCCCGACGCAACGGAGATCGGCGACATGGAACCGATCGAGGACGATATGCTGCGGCTGATCTTCACCTGCTGCCATCCGCTAATTCCGGCCGATGCGCAGATGGCGATGGCACTCAGAGAAATCTGCGGACTGACCACCGAAGAGATCGCCCATGCCTTCCTCATTCCGGCGCCGACGGTGGCGCAGCGGATCGTGCGCGCCAAGGGCAAGATCCGGGCGGCGAAGATCCCCTACGAGGTGCCGGGCCGCGAAGCGCTGCCGCCGCGGCTCGACCGGGTGCTGCACGTCATCTACCTCGTCTTCAACGAGGGCTATTCCGCCTCTTCGGGCGAAGACGTGGTCCGCGCCGACCTGACCGCAGAGGCGATACGTCTGGCGCGGCTGCTTCTGGCGCTGCTGCCGCATCCCGACGTCTCCGGCCTGCTGGCTTTGATGCTGCTGCAGGACTCCCGCCGCGCCGCCCGCCGCGGCGAAGAGGGATCGCTGGTGCTGCTTGCCGATCAGGACCGTTCGCTCTGGGATCATGCGAAGATTAGGGAAGGCCTGGCGCTGCTCACCGAGGCGATGCGGGCGGGAGAGATCGGCACCTATACGCTGCAGGCGGCGATCGCCGCCGAGCATGCCAGGGCGCCCGCTGCCGAAGACACCGACTGGCGGCGGATCGCCTTTTATTACGATCTGCTTCTGGCAGCCCAGCCCTCCCCGATCGTCGAGCTCAACCGCGCCGTGGCGATCGCGATGGCGGACGGGCCGGCAAAGGGGCTGGAACTGATCGATGCCATTCTGGCCCGCCGGGAGCTGCAGGCCTATCACCTCGCCCATTCGGCGCGCGCCGATTTCCTGCGCCGTCTCGGCCGGAGACAAGAGGCGATCGCCGCCTATGAAACGGCGCTGTCGCTCTGCCGGCAGGAGCCGGAGCAGGCGTTTCTGAGAAAACGGATTTCAGAGCTTGCCGCGGCGTCCGAGCGGCAGTGAGATCGCCGTGCCGGTGAGCGCCGAGACGATGATCAGCAGGTGGGCATTGATGCTCGCCTGCGCCAGCGCGGCCAGAGCCATCCGCTCGCTCGAGGCACCGAGAGCGATGGCGCCGGCGGTGATGCCGGCCGGATAGGTGCCGACGCCGCCCGGCGCATGCATCGGCAACACGGAGGAGAGCTCGCCGCCGAGCGCGCCACCGAAGCTTGCCGCCATCGGCGACACGCCCATCAGGCCGAGAGCCCAGGCAAGCACCATCACCTTCACCAGCCAGTTGACGATGGTCATCGCCCAGGCGCGCGCAAAGGTCACGGCATCGAGCGGCAAACCGTTTTCGATCTCGGCGACGAATTTCTGCGCCTTATTGGGCAGCAGCCGGGCGGCGAGGCGCAGCAGCGGCTTGCGGGCGGCAAAGGCTGCGACCGGCAACAGCAGAAAGGCGGTCCAGAGCGACCAGGCAACAGCCGCATTGGCGGCGGCGACGGCAAAGCCGATGCCAGCGGCGGCCAGAAGCGCGTGCAGGTCGAGCAGCCGCATGACGAAGAGCGCCGAGGTTCCGCGCGTCAGCGGAATGCCGAATTCGGTGCGCATCAGCAGCGGAAAGCTGGTCTCGCCGGTGCGGAAGGGCAGCATGATGTTCAAGAGGTTGTGGATCTGCGTGACGCGGAAGAGGACGGCGAACCGGCCGGCCGTTTCCTTTGGAAAATAATCATAGATGCGCCAGGTGCGCAGGAAATAGGTGCTCGTCAAAAGCACGAGCGCGCCGATCACCGGACCTGCGCCGACATCGGCCCATTGCCTGATGATGACGGGCCACCCCCAGAACCATTGGATGAAGAGCGCATAGGCTGCGACGATGACGACCGTCAGAATGGTCATGCGATTGCGCATAAACCAGGATTGCCGGCTTTCAACGATCGAGCTCTTCATGTAGTAGGCATTCCTCGCTTGGGTCGGCATGGGACCGGTCCCGTCGCCAGGCCTTTTAAGAGAAATGCAGGTTGCGCACAACGGCGGAGTTGATGGCGATGGAGGCGAAGGCGCCTTCCCGCCGACGATCCGGGCGCTGACCGGTATATGATACGCCTTGCCGGCTTGACGTGGAGATCGATGTTGGAGCGGATTACCAGAAGCATTACGAGCGCCAGCATGTTTCTGGCAGTCTATTTCCTGCTGAACATCGCGCTGCGCATCGCCTTGCCTCATACGCTCGATCTCGACGAGGCGGAGCAATCCTTCTACTCACAATACCTGCTTGCCGGCTATGGCCCGCAGCCGCCTTTCTATAACTGGATACAATATGCCATCGTTTCGGTGACCGGCATATCGATGTGGGTGCTGTCGGTGCCGAAGAACATCATTCTCTTCGGCTGCTATCTGTTCTACGGGCTTGCAGCCCGCGAGGTGCTAAAGGGCCGCTCGCTCGCAGCCGTCGCCATGCTGAGCCTGATCACTCTGCCGCAAGTGGGTTTGATGGCGCAGCGCGAATTGACGCATACCGTCGCGCTGCTGTTTGCAACCTCGCTTTTCCTCTTCGGCTTTTTCCGCACACTGCGCCAGCCGACGATCGGGAGCTACCTGATCATCGGCATCGCCACCGGCATCGGGCTGATCTCGAAATATAATTTCGCCATCCTGCCGGCTGCCGCCCTGATCGCCGTGCTGCCGGACCGGAAATGGCGCGGCCGTCTGATCGACTGGCGTTTGCTGCCGGCGGTCGTCCTCGCCATTCTGATCGTGCTGCCGCATGCGCTCTGGCTGCCTGACAATCTCGCCAGCGCCTCTGCGCCGACACTGGAGCGGATGACCGCCGAAGACCTGGCCCCCGCCGGCCTGCCGCGCATCGGACAGGGGTTGCTGTCTCTCGTCATCGCCGTCCTCGGCTTCGTCGCATTGCCGATCGTTCTCCTCGCGGCCGCCTTCCGGCGCGATTTGTTTCGCGCGCTCTCCTCGTCCAGCCCGATGATCCGGGTGATCGAGCGGATGATGGTCATCAGCCTGGTCGCCTTCGTCGGCGTGGTCCTCTTTGCCGGCGCCAGTGATATCCACGAGCGCTGGCTCGACCCGTGCCTGCTCGTCCTGCCGCTTTATCTGTTCCTGAAACTGGAAACCGCCGATCTCGATCTTTCTGCCGGCCTCGCCCGCTTCCGGCCCGTGGTGCCGGTCTTCATGGTCGTCATCCTGTCGATCCTTCTTTTCCGGATCGTCGGCATTCAATACATCGGCACTTACACGAGAACGAACGTGCCCTTCTCCGGTTACGTCGCTGAATTGACCGCGACCCGCAAGCCGGTTCTGATCGTGGCGGGGACGAAGTTCGTGGCCGGCAATCTGAGGCTGGCCTTTCCCGATGTTCCCGTCGTGATACCGTTCTTCCCGGGTGCCGGGGTTCCCGAATATGCGACGGCGAAGGGGCCGGTGCTGGTAATCTGGCGCGGCGAGACCGCAGACGACCCGACAATTGCCCCCGGTTTCGCCCGCGATCTCGTCAAATCGGGCATTCATCTGCAAGAGTTGAACACGCTGACGCTGCCCTATCTCTTCGGTGACGGCAAACGTAGCTTCTCCATCGGTTACTCCTGGGTGGAGGGAGGCGCGAAATAGCGCCCCGGCAGCGCAGCCGATTGCTGGGAAACCGCCATTGCCGCTGGCAACCGGCGGACACTTCATGTAGTAGCCTTCCGCAAGCGCGGCGGCAGCAGTAAAGAATACTCGGCCGCCCGGCCTTTTGGAGATGAAAGTTGCAGACAACGGTAGAGCCCATTCGCGACACGAATGATCCGGTACAATCGCTCGAACTGTCGCTGGTCGTGCCCATTTTCAACGAAGAGGAAAGCGTCGGTCCGCTTGTTGAGCGTGTCGCGGTCGCGATGGCCGGCTACCCGCATCGCTGGGAGCTGATCCTCGTCGATGACGGCAGCACCGATGCGACGCTCGTCAACGCCCGCAAGTTTGTCGGACGCGAGGGGCTGGCGCTCAGAATCGTCGAGCTGCAGCGCAACTTCGGCCAGACCGCCGCCATGCAGGCCGGTATCGACACCGCGCGAGGCCGGCTGATCGCGACGATGGACGGCGACCTCCAGAACGATCCGAAGGACATTCCTTCGATGGTCGCCGAACTGGAACGGCGCGAACTCGACCTTTTGGTCGGCTGGCGCAAGAACCGTAAGGACGGTCTGTTCTTGCGCAAGATCCCGTCGTGGTGCGCCAATTACCTGATCGGCCGTATCACCGGCGTCAAGTTGCACGATTACGGCTGCAGCCTGAAGATCTACCGTGCCTCGATCATCAAGCAGGTGAAGCTGATGGGCGAAATGCACCGCTTCATCCCGGCCTGGGTCGCCGGTGTCGTCCCGAGCTCGCGCATCGGCGAGATGGCCGTCACCCATCATGCCCGCGAGCACGGTGTTTCGAAATACGGCATTTCGCGCACCTTCCGCGTCATCCTCGACCTGCTGTCGGTGATGTTCTTCATGCGCTACAAGGCACGGCCCGGGCATTTCTTCGGTTCTCTGGGTCTTGGCCTCGGCGCGGTCGCCATGCTGATCCTGCTCTATCTCGGCTTCGACAAGTTCATCCTGGGCAACGATATCGGAACGCGACCGATGCTGATGGTCGGCGTCGTGCTGCTGCTGTCGTCGGTGCAGATGATCACCACCGGCATTCTGGCTGAGATGATCGCGCGCACCTATTATCGCGACGACGCCTCTCCGAACTACATCGTGCGACAGATCTTCGACGATCACAGCCAAGCCTAAGCCGGCAGCCCGATGCTGGAGCGCGCAACGAGGACGATCAAGACCGCGGGCCTGCTGCTTGCAGCCTATTTCGTGCTCAACATCGTGCTTCGCATCGTGCTTCCGCATTCGCTGGAGCTCGACGAGGCCGAGCAATCCTTCTTCTCGCAATATCTGCTGGCCGGCTACGGCCCGCAGCCGCCCTTCTACAACTGGATGCAATATGCCGTCGTTTCGGTGACGGGCATGTCGATCGGCGCGCTTATTGTCCCGAAGAACATCCTCCTGTTCCTATCCTATCTCTTCTATGGCCTTGCCGGGCGGCGCGTGCTGAAGGACCAGGCGCTTGCCGCCGTCGCCATGCTGGCGCTGATCACCCTGCCCCAGGTCTCCTACATGGCCCAGCAGGATCTCACCCACACGACGGCGCTGCTCTTTGCCAGTTCGCTGTTTCTCTACGGCTTCTTCCGCACGCTCGACCGACCCGATATCGGCAGCTATCTCGTGCTCGGGCTGGCGACCGGCATCGGACTGATCTCGAAGTATAATTTCGCGCTGATGCCCGTCGCCGCCTTGATCGCCATCCTGCCCGATGCCGAATGGCGGCGCAGGGCGCTCGACTGGCGCATGCTGGCCGCAGTCGCCGTTGCGCTCGTCATCGTCCTGCCGCACGCGATCTGGCTGCAGGGCAATCTGGCATTCGCCTCCTCCGACACTCTGGTCAAGATGGCCGCCGGCAGCGAACCGGCCGGCATTGTACGGATCGGCAAAGGCCTTCTCGCCTTTCTCGTCGCCATCATCGCCTTTGCGGCGCTGCCGGTCGCAATCTTCGCCGTCACCTTCCGCCGGGATTTCGTCCGGGCGCTTTCGGCCGGAAACCGCTGGACCGGGATGATGGAGCGGATGATGCTCGCAAGTCTTGCCGGCATCGCTTTGATCGTGCTGTTCACCGGCTCAACCACCGTGCGCGAACGCTGGCTCGACCCGTTCCTGCTGGTGCTGCCGCTCTATTTCCTGGCGAAGATGCAGGCTGCCGACCTCGACCTTTCCGCCGGGCTGCGCCGCTTCCGGCCGGTGCTGCCGGTGCTGATGGCCTGCGTGCTGATCGCGCTCGGTTTCCGTGTCGTCGGCGCCGGGCTGATCGGCATCTACAGCAGGCCGAATGTGCCGATGGCGGGTTTTTCGCGCGATATGACGCGACAGGCTGAACCGGCGCTGGTGATCGCTTCCGATCCCTATATCGGCGGCAACATGCGGCTGCAGCTTCCCGACGTCCCGGTGGTGATCCCGGATTTTCCGGCACCGGGCATTCCGGCCTATGCCGAGGCCAAGGGGCCGGTGCTGATCGTCTGGCGCGGCAAGAAGACGGCGACGGCTGCGGATGCCGTCATGCCGGAGCGGTTTTCATCGGCGCTGATGGCGGCGGGCATCGCACCGCAGGAGATCGGCTCGCTGTCGCTTCCCTATTATTTCGGCCGACCGGGCGACAATTTCGCGCTCGGTTATGGCTGGGTTCGGCCGGAGACCAGATAGGATGACCGAAACCAATCGTCGCGACATCAGTTGGATTTTCGCCCTGCTGGCCGCCTATTTCATGCTTCAGGTCGGCGTACGGCTCGCAACCTCGCATTCGCTCGATCTCGACGAGGCCGAACAGGTCTTCCGGTCGCAATGGCTTGCCGCCGGCTACGGCCCGCAGCCGCCCTTCTACAATTGGCTGCAATACACCGTCTTCCAATTGACAGGCGTCTCGCTTGCCGCCCTTTCGGTGGTCAAGAATCTTCTGCTGTTCATCTCCTACCTGCTCTACGGCCTGACAGCGCGGCTTATCCTGCGCGACAAGGCGCTGGTGGCGATCGCCACGCTCGGCCTGCTCACCATCCCGCAGATGGTTTTCGAGATGCAGCGCGACCTGACGCATACGGTTGCCGTGTTCTTCTCGGCGAGCATCTTCTTCTACGGCTTCATCCGCAGCCTGAAACAGCCTAGTCTTGCCTCCTATCTGATAGCAGGCGTCGGCATCGGTTTCGGCCTGCTTGCCAAATATAATTTTGCGATCCTGCCGGCGGCAGCCCTCATCGCCGCACTGGCGGATGCGCGTCTGCGGCCGCGGATCTTCGATAGGCGGCTGGTACTGACGGCGGTGGTGGCGCTCATCATCATCCTGCCACATCTCTTCTGGCTGAAGGACAATCTCGATTTCGCCACAGCACGCACCCTGGAGAAGATGACCGCCAGCGGCCATGCGAGCTATCCCGCGCAGGTGGCGATGGGCGTCAGCTCGCTCGCCCTCGCCGTCATCAGCTTTGCCGGATTGACCGTGGCGATATTCGCGATCATCTTCGGCAAAAGCCTTCGTCCGGCGCTCGGCTCCGGCTCGCAATGGACGCAGTTGCTCGAGCGGATGATGCTGGTCTTCCTCATCGGCATTCTACTTCTGATCGTCTTCGGGGGTGCTGCCGGCATCAAGGATCGCTGGCTGGTGCCGATGCTCTTCATCTTGCCGCTCTATGTCTGCCTGAAGATCGAGGCCGCAGGTGTCACGACCGCCAAGGCATTCCGGCGTTTCATGGCTGTCGTCGCCATCATCATGATCGGCGTACCGGCGGCCCTTTACGGCAGCGTCGCGGCCGCACGTTTCACCGGCCATTACGAGCGGCTGAACAGGCCTTATGCCCCGATGCTGGAAACCTTGCGCAAACAGGCCGAACCGGCGGCGATCCTTGCCGGCGACAGTCTGCTCGCCGGCAATCTCAGGCAGGATATTCCCGGCGTGCCGGTCCTCTCGGTGGATTATCCCGGTTTCAGCCCGGATCTCTCCGGCCGGCGACCGCTTCTCCTGGTGTGGCTCCTCCCCAAGGACGGAAGCGAAGCACTGCCGCCTGATATGGCGCAATGGCTACAGACCAATCTCGGCGCATCCACGCCTGAGGCATTGGTGATCGACAAGCCCTATTTCTATCAGCGCGGCGACGACCGCTATCGTTTCGGTTATGCCTGGGTCAACCAGCCGGGCTGAACGAAATCAGGATTTTGACCCTTTTCTATCGCGCCGATATTGCACGCTTGATGACTGTCAAATGGCAGCAAATGCAAGCCAAAAACACGGATATGAAAAGGAAGGTCCCAAGCGGTTGGGATAGCGGCAGGAACGACCAGTCGCCTCGTTGAAATTGAGGCAATGCAAACTCGGAAAGGCCGGCTTGCGCAACGGCTCCCCGCCCCATAGGCAGACCGGTCGCGATCAGCGCGATATGGGCATGGATGAAGCCTGAACGGGGGTGCCTTTGTGGCTGCATGGCCACTCTGACCCCGAAAATCGATGCAAGCATCAACAGGACCGTGGCGCTCCAAATTCCAATGCCGGGTACCGCCAAAAGCAGATAGATGGGCTCGCGCATGACCGGAAGTATTGTCATGTAAAGCCACCAGGCGGAGGCACTTGAGGGGTGGCTTTCCAGGAGCGGTATGCTGAGTACGAAGATCGATGCTATCGCGTAAGCCAGCGATGGCCCAAGTCGCATCAGCGTGAAAATCGCGATCCACATGCGGCGTTCCATCCGTTGACCTGACGAGCAGGATAGGCGACGTCGATTGATTTCTACTCAGGAGTCACGAGGCAGATGATGCCTACCTTGGATAGTAGGCATTTTTATCACACCGTCGCATTCCGGCGAAGACCGCCTCTCTCGCTTTTTTGTGAGTATATGCTTAAATTCTTGAGTTGTTAGCTTTTTTTCACGATGATCTCAGGTGAACACATCCGAGTCTTAGGTAAGAATGTCTGATGGGGATCAAATTGCCAATGTTGCAGATCAGAGCTGGAACGAAATGCATTGCGCTTTTGATAGCGACCGGAGCGATTTTAGCTGGTTGCCAGTCATCCAGCGATGGTCTGGCTGCTTATGGCGATAGTGCAAAGACCCTCGAGGATGACTCAGCCGTCGCCTTCTATAAGAACGACGAGTTGATAACCAACGGCAAACTGCAGTTTCAGGAAAAGAACTACGGAAAATCTTACGCCATTTACAAGCGAGCAGTTGACGTTTTTCCGCAGGATCCGGCCGCTTGGCTAGGCTTGGCAGCCTCCGCCGATATGGTTGCCCGCTTCGACACCTCCGACCGCGCCTACCAGCAACTCTCGCGCATGATCGGCAACACCCCGGTCTACTACAACAATATTGGATATTCTCACCTTTTACGCGGCGATTTGCGCACTGCCAGAGGGTATTTCCTGAAAGCCTATGAGCTTGATCCCGGAAACGAAGTCACAGCCCGTAATCTCGAGTTGATGAAGAACAGCGTCAATTACGCTCAGCGGTGATCGGCCCTTCGGCGATCGGCAATCTGTGTAGAGATGAGAGCGCCCCTTGCCGCGTTGCGAGCATCGGCGCGGCGCCCCTGGCAGCGTCCGGCGATTGCCTTAAAACTGTCGCGCAAAACTGTGCGGCGGTTTGCGGCAGGGAGATCATGTAAAAGCAAAGATCTGAAGCACGTCACATGAAGCACGTTTGATGCCACGTGCTTTGCAGGTGAAGCCTTTATCTACCGTGCCTTGCGAAGGATGAGCTGGCCTTCCGGCGAGAGTGTTCGTTCGTAACGCGGCAGGTCGCTGACGGCAATGCCCCCGGCTGCGATCGACGCAAGACTGCTATCCGGCATCAGAGTCTCCGCCGGCGCAGCACGGGGTGCGAAAAATTGTGCCGGTTCCTTGCCGGGCGCGCTCAGGACCAAAGCGGAACCCATGCGAAGACCGTCTGTGTCGTTGTGCCGTTCGTTGACCACGGCTTTTTGCAGCTCATCCATCCCCTGGCGGATCAGCGCGACGTCGTCGGCCTTGGCATTGTCGTCGATCTTGCGCGACTGCTTTTCCATCTGTCCTTTCAGGCCGTCGATGGACCTTTTCAGCGCGGCGATGGTCTCGCGGCTCTCGCGAACATCCGCCGAGTTTTTGGCGGTATAGATGAGAACGCCGGCATTCACCGGCAGGAGCATCAGGAGCAAACCGATGAGCAGCGGGCTTTTTGAGCCCCTCTGCTCTACTGTTCGCAAATTGCCTGGTTTTGGGCGTTCTGCTTCGACCTCGATACTCGGAATGCTGGTCATTCGTTTACTCCCCCGTAAGTCATCAAATCTACCTGGCCGCGATCGGCGGCAAGTGCGCAATCATTCCGACGTAAAGACACCTTCCCACGCCCGTTCGAGCATATCGAGCGACGCGTTTCCTGCTATGCCGTTGAACTCGCAGTAAGAACCGACGAAATCCAGAAGATATTTCGGATGATAGCAAGACGCCAGCACATCGCCCTTGTACTTGCGATCGTAGAACAGGTTCAGGTCTGGATCACAGACAGCCAATCCGGTGCTGCTGGCATAGGATTTGAAAATTCTGATATATTCGTCGCGCGACGGCGTGTTCACAAAGATCTTGTACTTGAGTCGCCGCAAGCCCGCCTCGTCGGAAAGGTCCTTCGGTGCGATATTCGTCGAAAATACCACCAGCTCGTCAAAGGGAACCCTGAACTTCTTGCCGGTGTGCAGCGTCAGGAAGTCATATCCGCGCTCGAGCGGCACAATCCAGCGATTGATGAGCGCCTGCGGCGCCACTTGTTGGCGTCCGAAGTCGTCGATGATGAAAACACCTCCGGACGCCTTTAAGTGTATGGGCGCTTCATAGACATTCGGTCCTTCGTTGAAGGTGAGATCGAGCTGATCGAGGGTCAATTCCCCGCCCGTCTTGATCACCGGACGGCGGCATTCGATCCATCGTTGATCCGCTTTCGGATGAGATTCCGTGTCAGCCTGCGATACGGGGTGATGCACCGCTTCGTCATAGAAACTGATGACATGGCCGCCGACCTCGATGGCATAGGGCACCCAGATCGTTTGGCGAAACAGTTGCGACGTCCGCTCGGCGATGCTCGTCTTTCCGTTGCCGGGGGGGCCGTAAAGCAGGATAGAGCGACCGGAGTTGATGGCCGGGCCGAGCTTTTCGACCAGGGCGTCTGAGAGCACCAGCCCGTCAAGGCTGTCGTTCAGCCGCTCCGGGGTCACGCGCTCGTAATGGATGGACTGCAAACCGACTTGCCGGCAGAACGCGTCGAGCGACACCGGCGCCGGCCCGACATATTGGCTTTGACGCGACGCCGCGTGGGCATATTCGAGCCCCTTCATGGAAAGAGCATATCGAATATCGGATCGCACATCCTCACCAGCCAAGCCGCGAGCTTCAAGGTATGCGAGTTTCACGAGCTCCTTGATCAGGATATTGACGATCACTTTCGGCAATTTCATGCGGTCAGCCAGATGAGATACCGTGGTCGTATCCTGCTCGGCCGCGCATTTTGCCGCCAGCCGAAGCAGGAACGACGGATCCAGTCCGGCTTGTTCTATGCTTGCCGGTGCCATGGGCATACGCGGATCGAGGGTAATGATGGCCTCGTTACGATTCTGTTCGAGCGAATACTGCATACGACCTCGCTTGGCTCAACCGCCGGGTTTCATGCCGATGAGAAGACTGACGACACGCATAACAACGGGTACAAGAACGATGACCAGGCTTACCGGAAAAAGGAATGCGCCGAGCGGCAGCAGCATTTTGACCGGCAGGGCGTTTGCCTTTTCCTCCGCGCGAACAACACGGAGGTCGCGCATTTCCTTGCAGTAGACCCGCAACGTCTGCGTTACGCTAGTCCCGAGTTCCTCCGATTGGCGGAACAGAACGGAAAGGGCCCTGGCCTCGTCGATCCTCAGGCGGACGGCAAGATTGGCGAGCGCCTCACGCAATCGCCGGCCGCCTCGCACTTCCAGCATCATGATCGAGAGATGCAGGCCGAAGTCCTGCTGCTTGGCAACGAATTCCCGGGCAACGCGGTTCGCCGCCGCCTCGATGCTCATCCCCGCATCAAGGCAGACGATCAGCATATCCATGAAATCGGGAAAGAGGCGGCGGTACTCCCTCTCTTTGGCGGCACCACGCCGGTCAATATAGATGTTGACCAGAATAAAGGTCGCGCCCGCAGCAAACATGCCAAGGATGAGCATCACTATCTGCGACATATCAGGCGCGAACCGGTTTAGGGCCCAGACCGCTGCGACGAGCATGCTGATACAGACCACCGCGCGAACCACCTGGAAGGTGGTCACGGCGCCGGCAGCGAAATACCCCGCCCGGATCAGCCGGTTCTGGGTGGAGTTCACATTGGTGTCACGTCGCGTAATCTCGAAATAGCGACGGATCAGACGGTTTTCCGCCTCGCCGAGATCGGCAATCGTCGTATCGCCAAGGTGGAACTCGTCGCCTGATGCCACCGAGCTCTTCGACACCCGGACCGAGACCTCGCGCTGTCGAAAAAACAATTCCGATGCTGCTGCGGAAAAGATCAGCACTGCAAAGAAGACGATGAGGTAAATTCCATACTCACTCGACATGACTCAGTACTCGAAGTTGACCATCTTGTAGAGAATGACATTCCCGACCGCCATGACGGCCAGCAGCACGCTCACCACCATGGTTCCGTGGCCGCTATCCCAGAGGGGATCGAAGTAGGTCGGCGACAACGCCTTGATCATCGCGTAGAGCAGAAACGGATAGGCCGACATGAAGATCGCCGTGATGCGTCCTTCCGACGAAATCGCCTTGACCTTTGCCTTCAGCATCATCCGGTCACGCAGCGTCTTCGAAAGGTTCTGCAGGATCTCCACGAGGTTTCCACCGGTTCCGGCCTGCACGCTCAGCGATATCGCAAGCAGGTTCAGATCCTCGACGCCGACCCGGTTCGCCAAGTTGACAAGGGCATCGTCCAACGTCACGCCGTAGGTGAGCTCATCCGAGAGGAGGCCGAACTCGGTGCCGATCGGATCAGGCATCTCGCGTGCCACCAAAGAAATCGCCGCCGGCAGCGGGTGGCCGGCGGCCAAGCTGCGATTGGCGACATCGAGCGCTTCAGGAAGCTTCAGTTCGAATTTCCGCATGCGGCGCGCCCGGGTTCGCCAGACGACGAGTACAGGGATGAGGAGGCAGATCAGGAGGAAGACGGGGATCCGAAACAGAGGGTTCGGCACGAGGAATCCCACGGCCAACCACGTCAAAAGGGCGCCCGCGATCGCGAAGAGAGCAAATCGCCTGGCATCGAACTTGATTCCGGACTGGGCGTAGAACTGCAGCAGCCGCTGCGTGATGGGGGTTTGCCGCCAACCGCCGCCGGCACCGCGCTCCTTCAGCATATCGCTATAGGTCTTGCGATGATCATCGCTGACCTCGAGCAAGCTCAGCCGATGGTTCACGGCCCGGTGTCGTTCGGAGCTCTTGAAGTAGCTGCGCATGATCGCTTCGACAGCAACAAGGGCGGCGGTGAAAACGGCGGCATAAAGGAGCGTCAGGGTCATTGAACAGGTCCTGTCTGCAGCGGTTTGCCGGGATCAAAAATCGTCAAAGGGATCTCGATCCCGAGTTCGGCAAATTCCTCGACGAACCGCGGCCGGATGCCGGTGGCGCGGAATTCTCCATGGATCCGTCCGCCTTCGTCGGTGCCGATCTTCTTGAATTTCATGATCTCCTGCATCTGCACGACTTCGCCCTCCATGCCGGTGATCTCGGAAATCGAGACGATCTTGCGGCTGCCGTCGCTCAGGCGCTGGACCTGCACGATCATGGTGATGGCGGACGAGATCTGCGAGCGAATGCTCAACTGCGACATCGGCATCCCTGCCATGCCGACCATCTGCTCAAGCCGACCGACGGCGTCGCGCGGCGTGTTGGCGTGAATGGTCGTCATCGACCCCTCGTGACCGGTATTCATCGCCTGCAGCATGTCGAACGCCTCGTCGCCGCGTACTTCGCCGACGATGATGCGGTCGGGACGCATGCGCAGGGCGTTTTTCAAAAGCTCGCGTTGCCGGATCTCGTTGCGCCCGTCGAGCGTCGGCGGCCGGGTTTCCAGACGCCCGACATGTGGCTGCTGCAGTTGAAGCTCGGCCGCATCCTCGATGGTGATCAGGCGCTCCTTTGGAGAAATCTGCGACGAGAGCGCGTTCAGCAAGGTGGTCTTGCCAGAACCGGTGCCGCCTGAAATGACCATGGACACCTTGCCCTTGACCGCGGCGCTGAGCAGGACGCGCATCGCATCGGCCATGGCGCCATATTGCACCAGGCGCTCCATTGTCAGCGGCTTGCGCGTGAATTTGCGAATGGAAACGAGCGGTCCATCGACAGAGATCGGCCGGATGGCGACGTTGACACGCGAGCCATCCTTGAGGCGGGCGTCAACCATCGGCGTTGACTCGTCGACACGGCGGCCGACCGCCGAGACGATCTTGTTGATCACCCGAAGCAGGTGGTCCTCGTCTTTGAAACGCACGGCGGTGCCTTCCAGCTTGCCGCTCCGCTCGACATAGACGCTGTTGTAGCCGTTGATGAGAATATCTGCGATTGTATCATCGGCCAGCAGCGGCTCGATCGGTCCCAGCCCCAGCATCTCGTCGGTGATATCGCGGATCAGATCATTGATTTCCTTGGCATTCAGCGGAAAGTTGTTGTTCCGGATATAGTCCTTGACCAACGGCCGGATCTCGGTCGCGATCTCCTCGTTGTCGAGCGTGTCGAGGATCCCGAGGTTGATGCGATCGAGCAGGTAGCGGTGCAGATTGACCCGCTCGGAAACCATGTCCGGCCCCAGCGAAGCCTCTTCGCCGCTCGCAGTGGCGCTGTTGGAGGCCGGTTGGGCAGGCATGTTCTCAACGGCGCCGACCAAAGACAGTTCGGCCGCCTCCAGATCTTCGCGGCTTTCCGGCTCCCGCTGCTTATAGAAACGCCCGATGATACCGTTCGCCATGTTTCCCATCCCCGAACTCTTATTTTACAATGACCGTGGAACCGACTTTCACCCTCGCATAGAGATCGATGACGTCGGCATTGCTCATGCGAAAACAGCCCGATGACGCGAAACCGCCGACCGTCGACTGCTCGTTCGTTCCATGAATGCGATAGAGCGTGTCGGTCCCGCGCTTGTAGAGATAGATCCCGCGGGCACCCAATGGATTGAGCGGCCCAGCCGGCACAAGGTCCGGAAGTCCGGCCGCGCGCGCCTTCATCTCGGCAGGCGGGCGCCAGTCAGGCCACTCTGCCTTGCGTCCAACCTTGACGGTACCGCTCCAGCGAAATCCGTCTCGTCCGACTCCGATTTTGTAACGGATCGCGCGTCCTTCGGAGATGACGAGATCCAGCGTACGATTGCCGCTGACGATGACGATCGTCCCAGCCGCGTAGCTTTTTTCGATCGTCACCACGGCGCTTGTCGTCGGCCCAAGGCTTCGCGGCACAAGCCCGCCTGCCGCGGCGTCGCCGACAGCGGCCAGAATTGCCAAAACTGCAAGGCCGACGATCGCCTTCATCGCACCAGTGCTCCAAGCTTACCGACCGCGCCGCAGAAGCGCGCCCGGGAATTCACTTGAAATGGCAGCACGCCGCGGTTGACTGCCTCGCTCAGAGTATCCCAGTCATCCGCAATGACATGCGTCGGGATCTCCTTGAAGATCTTCTCCGTTTGTTGTCGGCGCAGGCCGAGGCCGAAAAGCTTGCTGCGGTATTTGTTGATGACGATGAATATCTGATCCGAACTACCGCGCAGCCGTACCAGATTGGCAAACAAATCCTTGGCTTGAGAAAGCGCAGGGACCGTCATTTCAGTGACGATGCAGATGCTGTTGACCGACGTGAGCACCTCGTATTTCCACGGCGTGTCGTAATAGGGAACGTCGATGATCGTGTGGTCGCTCTCGAAGGCGGCCACGTCGAGCATACGCAGCACGAGTTCACGGCCCTTTGGCGCCAGAAGGACTGATGGCTGCTTGAAGGACAGCAGTGAAAAGCCGCCCGAATGACGCTTTCGGACCAGATCGATGAATTCCAGATCGACCCGGGAAGGATTGGCGATGACCGGCTTCAAGTCGTAGTCGTTGACAAGGTTGAGATAATAGCCAAGCGCCCCGGAGCAAAAATCCGTGTCGAACAAGTCGATCCGCGGCGTGGAATTCTTGGTCGGCTGGGCCAGCACATGCGCAAGCGACGAAGCAATCATGCTGGCGCCCGCCCCACCGACGGCCGAGACCACGGCATGCACCCGGCTGTCGCTGGCCCCGGTGCCCGGCGCGTGGGTCGAAATCATGTCGATCAGTGCGCGGCGATCGAGCGGCTTCTTCAGCCAGTCATTGCCGTTTAGGCGGAAGAGCAGCCGCAGCATGTCGTCCGCCAGGTCTTCGGAAACGACGACGAGCGGAATGTCCCGATAGCTGGTGCGAAACGCGAAAAGCTCCGGCTGGTGCAGCAATGTCCCGTTGTCGACGTCGAGAACGATCAGGTCGAATTGCGCCGGATCGAAGCGGCCCTTTTCTCCGAGCGCCTTCAGCGAGAGATGGCGGACATCGTAACGCGAAAGCGACCCGAACGTATCGAGCATGAAGCTCGCAGCAGCCGCGTCGTCGGACAGAACCAGGATCTTGGTGGATGCGGCAATGTTCATGTGAGCTGTCATTTCGCTTTCCTACGCATAATTTAAGGAGTCAGCAGGTTGAGCACGTCTTTAGATCTTCCGTCGTGATCGTCACCGGGTGGGCCGGGACGGTGATGTCGTTCAGTCCCAGCAGCCCGCCGAGGATCGGCAGATCGAAGGTGATATCGCGCACCTCCAGCCGCATCGTCAGCACGGGCCCGTCCGGCCGGCCCCAATAGCCGAGCCCCGATCGCTGGTAGGTGACCATCAGCTTATCCGGCGTGATGCGCCAATTGAGGTCGCAAATGCCGGGGTGAGGATCAGTTCCCGCGTTGCAAACGCCGTCGCTTCCCAGGACGATCCGGTTCAATGCCGCCGTGCAGTTCGCCAGAGCCGGCCCGCAGGTCGAGGATATCGTGGCATCGTTCGGCGCCGCTTTGCCGTTGTTGAGTGGATCGGCAGCTTCAATCGGGAAAACGGCATTGAAATTCGTCGTCACCGGATCGGATACGGCCGCCAGACGGGCACCATATTGCAGTGCCTTGACGGTCTGGTTCCACTGCGACATGGCATAGCCGAACTCGATGAAGGCGGCGAATACCAGCATAACGATCGGAAAAGTCAGCAATGCTTCGACAAGGCTGGCGCCGCTGCTATCCTGCCAGAAGGTCTTGATCGCCCTAGAGGTCACCATCCGATGTACCTCTCTTCATGGAAGGAAGTGATCGTGATGGCGTCGATTCCGAGAAAGCCGAACACCGGCGAGGTCTCGTAGAGATGAGCAGTGGAAATGGTGATGTTCCCGTCTGCATCGGGTGCAGTGATGGTGATGTCGGCAGCATCCTTCCAGCCGGGGACACGGGGTATGGCGCCTGCCGCAGGTGTTTGCGTTCCGTAAAAGGCGATCGTCTTCGCAGTCGCCTGATTGCATGTCGGCACATAGGTTCCCGACACCGGCCGGCATCGCGAAAGGTAACGCCCCGCATCGCGCAAGCCTGCGTCGATCTGCATCCGCTCCCAGAAGATGCTGCCAAACTCCAGTATCCCCGCCGCAAAGAGCGTCACAAAGGGAATGGCGAGTAGCGCTTCGGCAAGCACCGCGCCTTCCTCCCGCCGCCAGAAGCCGAGGCAAAGCCGATGCCGGATAAAGTTGCGGAGCGCCATCATCTGACCAGCTCCGCTTCTTCCCGCAGGAATTCGTCGAGCGTACCGCGACCACCCTTGCCGGTGATGTCGATCATCTCCAGGGAAAGGTATCGTTCGCCGCCATCCTTTATCGCCGGCTTGGTCAGGAACATGCGCGCGAAGGCCACGGCGCGCGTGGCCTTGTGGCCGTTCAAATGGCCGACCGAGGCTTCATAGCCGCAATTGACGATGGCTGAGAAGATCTCGCGGCGATCACCGTATTCGGCCGCCGTATAGTTCGAAAGGTCCGGGCCGGTATAGCACTGGCCGCCGGTTGCCGGTGTCCCGGTCTCACCATTGGCCGAGGCATGGCTGATGAGAGACGGGTTTGCCAGCTCGTAACGATAAACATCGTAAGCGGAGGGTTGACTTGGCGTTCCGGTCGGCGCCGGATAACTGGAGTGGCTGCCGAGGACCGTGCTCACCGAGGGCGCGGCCGTTCCCTGCGCGACATTCCAATATGTCATGTACTGCCAATTGTTGCTGCTGCTGATCTTGCCGCCGGCAAGCGAGGTCATGGACGCTCCGTAGCCGAGCGGCAAGGCCTTGGTGGCATCGCCGACAACGGCTCCGACCGTGACCGGATCATAAGTATCGCAGTCGTTCTTTCCCTTGCCGCTGATCGACTGAGCGGAGCGTATGTTTTGGGCGGGTCGGTAACGATAGTCGCCGTTCGCCTTGTTGAACGACGAGGAGTAAAAACCGAAGCGCGTATTGACGCCGTCCTCGACTGGCCCCGCCTTTGCGCCGGTCTCCGTATCGAGGCTGTCCTGCGTGTAGCAGGTACCGGGGTTGCCGGTGGCGAGAGCCTCCGCCAGCACGGACGCACCATTGCCCAAGGGGGTCCGCAGGAACCCGAAATTGCCGGGACCGGGATTGGACGCCGAGGTGCTGTGAAGCTCGATCTGTCGCCCGTAGAGATTGCCGGCCGCAAAATTGGTGTGCAGGGCCGCGGCTGCAACTTCGCTGGCGCTTTCACTCGTGTTGCCCGCCGGCTCGAACGGATTGCAGATAAAGATCGGCGTCACGTCGCAGGCGCTGGCGTGGTATACCGCCACGGCGTCGGCAGCGATATTGATCGTACTGCGGGTGAAGCCAACCGGGATCGGAAAGATCGTCTGCATCGCCTGCGGCTTGGCAATGACCCAGGCGTAGGACGCTTCGCTGGCCGTTGTCGTTTCCATCGAAGACGGGATGGGCGTATCGTCATTGGCCGGGATGCTCTTCAGAAAAAGCACGGTGACCGTGCTCCCGGCATCGTTGCCGGCGTCATAGGCCACGGTAATATGCGAGCCAAGCGACATGCCGGCCCCGCCCCCGGAAAAAGCCGCGCTATTGGCGATTTTCTCGATCGCCGTCTGCGCCCTCGAAATGGCATCATCGCGGCCATCGAGTTCGCGGGCTCCGGCCAGCGCCATCGCATCGACCGCGTTCTGGAGATCGGTGTGCAGGTTGCTGCTGCGGCCGACATCGATGATCAGCAGCGAAAAGCCGAGAAGCATCGGCATGGCGATGAGCGTCAAGGCGATGACATAGCCACGATGATCGTTCCAGAACCGTCTGATAACCCTGCTCAGCATTGGCATACCCCCATCGCGGCGCTATCGCCGTGACGACCCTGTTTCGTGCATTTCCCCTTCCGGCGCGCTGCCGCCGTTCATGCCTTTCGAACAGCTACTGGCTGACGGTGGCCCCACTGGACGCCCCGTTGGCCTCCATGGCCGGCGACGGCTGAATAACGCCCACCCCGCCGTTCTGATACTGAGTGACCGCCCTGCGGATTACCTTGCCGTCGCTTGCGATGCGGGTTCGCTGAGCTTCCGGCGGGAACGGGTCCTCGGTATGGATGGCCTTGTTTGCTTCCATGGCGTTGCCGGCCCCGAAGGTGATCGTATCGCGATGGTTCATGTAGTCGGCACAGCCGGAAGCGAGGCCGGCGGCTGCAAGGACGAGAAGGACGCGTTTAGCGTTTTGTAGCAACGGCTTGGACTCCCTGATTCAGGTCGAGACGATGGCCATAGGGCCCAGTCACGCCTACGCCATTGCGAAAGCGTCGGAGCATGTCCTTGTCGACTTCCAGGACACCGAGCGCAAAAAGCTCGACGTCGTTGGACGAACGCGTCTGGTCGAGCGGACTGTAGAGGTCCTCGCCCGGGCGAGCCGGTCGCACTATGTGCGGGGTGACGACGATGACGAGGTCGGATTCCTTCTTCTGGAAACTCGTCGAACGGAACAGTGCGCCGAGGATCGGTATCTTCCCGAGGCCCGGCAGTTGCTGGATGTCTTTGGCATTGATCGACTGCAGCAGGCCCGCCATGGCAAAGCTCTGGCCGTCGCGAAGCGCTACCGTGGTGCTCGCAGCACGCGAGATGAAACCTGGATTGCCGTTGACGTTGATCGACGGATCAAGCTCGGAAACCTCCGGCTCGATCTCCAGATTGATGACGCCGTCGTCAAGCACCACCGGCTTGAAGGTCAGCCGCACACCGAAGGGGCGATAGTCCGTCTCGGTGGCGACTGTCGTGCCGTTGTTCGTCGTCTTCAGGATCGGCACTTCACCGCCGGCATGGAAGCTGGCGGTCGAGCCGCTCATGGCGATGAGGTTCGGCTGAGCCAGGCGACGCACCAATCCCTTCTGCTCGAGCGCATTGATGACCACGTCGATGCGGCCGCCGGAGATTTCCAGCACCTTGGCGATCAACTGGCCGAAGGGCAGCATACCCGTTGCCGCACCCTTGGGATCAAGGAGGCTACGGGCCAGGTTGCCGTTATCGTCCACGGTGATACCCTGGCTGGTCGTTGCCTTGCCGATGCCGTTGTTGCCATGCCCGGACCAACCGATCCCGAGATCACGACCCGTCTGACGCGAGGCTTCGATGACACGGACCTCCAGCATCACCTGCTGGCTGTCGCTGACGCGCAACTGGTTCAGCACCGGCTGCTCAGAATAGGACTGGGCGATTTCCATCACCCGCTGCAATTCGATGCCGTCGCGGACGATGCCTGTCAGGCGAATACGATCGTTGGAGTTGACCACTCTGACCCGGGCCGAGGGTGCGGCAGAGCGAATGGCGGCGGCGACTTCGGTGAAATCGCTGGCAACGCGGATGTCGATGACGCCGAGAAGCGATTTGTCGTCGCCATAGACCGAGATATTGGTGGCGCCGGTCTTTTTGCCGCGAATGAACAGCGATCGATCGGAAAGCGGCACCACGTCGATCATATCGGCGCTACCGATGACGAGATCACCGAAGGGCTGGCCGGTATTGAGCGTCAGCGTCTCGTTCGGAGGCAACGTCACATGCTGGACCGATTTGCCGAGGGTGACCGACTTTTCCTGTGCGTTGGCGCAGCCGGCAAATCCGGGCCCCAAACACACACAGGCCGAAAACACTGCCCCAAGTGCCGCAAGGCTTTTGGTCCTTGCGATTCGTCTCTTGTCGTTCGCCATGCCTGCTTTAGCCCCCCTCATTCGGCTGGCCGCGCCGCGGCAGGCCGCATAAACATCACTGGATCAGGCCGACTCGATGCTCCTCGCGCTTCGTCGTGTTCCAGACCCCCACTGTCACCCACTTCGGCTCGACCGGCAACACCGGCTCGACCTTTGGCTCCACAATCTGCACTTGTTTTTCAGCTTCTGGCAACTTATTCTTTTCCAGATCATTGCCGAGCTCCGTCGCCATCGCCCCGCCACCCAGGTCGGCGACGGTGATCGGTCGGGTTTGCTCGACAGAGGAAGAGGCAATATTGCGAAGCGCCAGCGAGAGCGTGCCGATACTGGAGCCGAGGGTAAGGCGCTGCGCCTCATCGGTCGTGACCTCAAAGGTCACGGTTTTAACGACGGATGGCTCGTCCTTGCGCTCGTCTGCCGTCTGGTCCACCGCCAGCACCTTGACGCCTTGGAGCAACACGTCGACGAAGGTCTGATCGTTGCCGGCCGGCCCGCGCACGACCCGCGTCAGAAGCACGTCGACGCGATCGGAAGGCCTGACGAAGCCGGCAACGCCGAGCACGTCGTTGACGCGGATGGAAACCGCCTTCATACCCTGGTCGAGCGCCGCCGACAGCGTGGCGCGTTCGCCGGTACCAGTGATTTTCGAGGATAGCACCGGCTCGCCGGGGTCGATCGCCGCCATGGCATAGCGGGGCTGGGCATCGCTGCCGACGACCGTCTCGATGCTGACGAACGAGCCTGTAGGTGTTTCATTCGAGGGCCACGGAATGGCTCTGAGATTTTCGGATCGGATCCGATCGCCGAAGCGCATCGCCTTGGCGGCGACAACGAGTGTCCGTTCCTCGGCCTTGATGCCGTTCATCGCCAGCAGCCGGGCCTTCTGATCGGAGAGATACTCGCGCATGCCGAAAACTGCTGCTGCTGCGAGGACAAACGCAATAACGAGACTTAAAATCGTTGAAGAACGCATCGCGGTTACTCGCTACACTGGACGGAACGCATCCATTCATTGATGCTAATTTAGGAGGGAGGGGTTAACAAAAACCCCTCGCCTCTTCGAACGCCAATATCAGGCTGCTGGGACAGCCAGCTTGGCCGTAAACCAGCCTGCCCAGCCGTTCCAAACGGTAGACAGATTGGTGCCGGCCAATGTCACCGCCCCGATCACGCCGCCAACCAGCAAGGCGAGCAGAATGAGGTATTCCGTGAGTGCGACGCCGTCTTCTTCCCGCGCGAAAGCGCGTACGCTATTTACAAAGGCTTTCATCGAGAATTTCCTCCCAGATAAGTTGTGCGCCGTAACTTCCCCCGGCCACCTTGTCGTCGAGACCGCCCCTTCGACTGGGAATATTAATAATCTCTTAAGACTAATTTAGTCAATTGTTTTATACGTGAGCGTTCGGCATCTATACTTTATGGTTAAGACCAAAGTCCGGCCGTCATTCGCAAAAACTGACACACTCGTCTGGATTTATTGGAACGGAACTTAAAGATCCGACTATAGTAGCCCAAAAGGTTGAATACCATGCTGCAAGTAATCGATGTCATTAGTTCGCTTTCGGTATTTCTTTTTCTCTACGCCGCCTGGACCGATTTCCGCACATGGAAGATCCCCAACACGATAGTGCTCGCGCTTGTTGTACTTTATGCATTGCGCACGGTGGCCGTGATACTTGGCTCACAGGACGTCGGCGCCGCGCTATTTGCTTCGAGCGGAATTGGCGGCGACGTCGGGGCCGGCCTGCTGATGTTCATGCTGGGGGTGATGCTCTGGGCGTTCCGGCTGTTTGGCGCAGGAGACGCCAAGCTTTTCCTGCCGATCGGCCTTTTTATCGGATGGCACGGAATGCTGCCGTTTTCGTTTTTGCTCCTCGTCCTCGGCGTCGTGACGCTCCTGGTCCTGCGGCTGCCGGTGCCGCTGCCCGTCGCACATCTCGCCTTTTTCATGCGCGTGGAGGAAATCCGGGCGAGCCGGAAGGTGCCCTATGGCGTCGTCATGGTTTTCGCCGCGCTCCTCACCTTGGCTCTGCCCATTATCCGACAGCAGCTGCGGTGACCTGGCATCGGCATAGCCGCTTCCTCGCAAGCGCCCCATCGCCAAAGCAGGATGTTGCGCGCCTGCGGCCACGGATCTTCGACCGGTGGGTCGAAGCGAAGCGCCGCCGCCAGCCATGGTTCAATGCTGTAGGCAATCTCGGCGTAGCCGCACCTGAGCCCTCAGTGGTCGACTTGCCCTATTTCCATGGGCGTGGCGGCGGCAGCTACCGTTTCGGTTATGCCTGGGTCAACCAGCCGGGCTGAACGGCATCAGGATTTCAGTTCCTTCCAGGCCGCGTCCAGCGCCAGCTTGGTAATCCTTGCCATCTCATCCACCTCCGCATGGCTGATGACGAGCGGCGGCGAGGCCAGCATGCGGTCGCCGGTGGCGCGCAGCACGAGGCCGTTCGCCAGCGCGTGGTTGCGCACCAGCGCACCGACCTGATCGGGCTTGACATAACGGGTGCGAGTGCTTTTCTCGGCGGCAAGCTGCAGGCCGCCCATCAGGCCGATGCTGACGGCTTCTCCGACGAGATCATGTTCGGCGAGCGCTGCCCAGGCCTTGCCGAAATAGGGGCCGATATCGTCGCGCACGCGTTCGACCAGTCTCTCCTCCTCGATGATGCGCAGGTTTTCGAGTGCGGCGGCCGCACAGACCGGATGTCCGGAATAGGTGAAGCCGTGATTGAACTCGCCGACCTCGTTGATCAGCACATCGGCAATGCGGTCGCTGACGAGCACGCCGCCGATCGGCAGGTAACCGGAGGAAAGCCCCTTGGCGATCGGCGCGAGATCGGGCTCGACGCCGAAATGCTGATGGCCGAACCAGGCGCCCAGCCGGCCGAAGCCGCAGATCACCTCGTCGGTCACCAGCAGAATATTGCGCGCCTTGCAGATCCGGTCGATCTCCGGCCAGTAGGTCTCGGGAGGGATAATGACGCCGGCAGCGCCCTGCACCGGCTCGGCGACGAAGGCTGCGACATTCTCCTCGCCCAGCTCGTCGATCTTCGCTTCGAGCTCGCGCGCGACTTTGAGACCGAATTCGGCGGGCGAGAGATCGCCGCCCTCACCGTACCAGTAGGGCTGGCCGATATGGACGATGCCTGATATCGGCAGGTCGCCCTGTTCGTGCATGTATTTCATGCCGCCGAGGCTGGCGCCGGCGACGGTCGAGCCGTGATAGCCGTTCTTCCTCGAGATCACGATCTTCTTCGACGGCTTGCCGACGGCGCTCCAGTAGACCCGGGCCATGCGGAACCAGGTGTCGTTGGCCTCCGAGCCGGAGCCGGTGAAGAAGATATGGTTGAAACGGGCGCCGGCATGGGAGGCGACCTTCTCAGCCAGCAGCGTCGTCGGCGTCGAGGTCGTGCCGAAGAAGGTGTTGTAATAGGGCAGCTCGTTCATCTGCCTGGCGACGGCGTCAGTGATCTCCCGGCGGCCATAGCCGATATTGACGCACCAGAGGCCGGCGAAGCCGTCGAGATATTTCCTGCCGTGATTGTCGAAGATGTGGACGCCCTCGCCGCGCTGGATGATGCGCGTGCCTTCGGCATTCAGCTTCTTCATGTCGGCGAAGGGATGCAGGTGGTGTGCGGCGTCGATCGCCGCAAGGTTCGAGGGCGGGTAGGTAACGGGCATGGTGGTAAAGACCCTCGCGGATTGAAAGGCTGATGTCGATGGGTTAGGAGCTTGGCCTTGTCCCGGAGGATTTTCAAGGTCATGGCGAGCGACAGGATGGACGGCACGGCCGAAGGCGGCGACCCGCGTTTCGAGGTCCTGATCGTCGGCATGAACGGCGACCTGCGCGGCAAGCAGCTTCCGATCGGCGCCGAAAGCAAGATCTGGTCCGGAGACATCCGCCTGCCGACCTCGACGCAATCGCTCGACATCTGGGGCGACGACAATGACGGCATCACCGGCCTGTCGCTGACGATCGGCGATCCCGACGGCATGCTCGTTGCCGACCGGCGCAGCCTGGCGCCGATGCCCTGGGCGCCCGAAGGCTCGATGCAGGTGCTCGCCAGCATGCACGAATTCGACGGCAGCCCGAGCTTCATGGACCCGCGCGCCATCCTCGCCTCGGTGCTGGAGCGCTATGCCTCGCGCGGCCTGACGCCAGTGGTGGCGACCGAGCTGGAATTCTACGTGATGGCGGGAGACTGGCGCGAGACCGGACGCCCCGCCCCGCCCGAAAGCCTGACCTATCGCGGCGAGCCGAACGGTTTCCAGCTTTACGACATGAGCGCCGTCGACGCGCTCGACGATTATCTCAAAACGCTGAGGGCCTATGCGAGGGCGCAGGGGCTGCCGGCGGATGCGACGACGGCGGAGTTCGGCCCGGGCCAGTTCGAGGTCAACCTGCTGCACCGCCCCGATGCGCTGGCAGCCGCCGACGATTGCCTCTATCTCAAGCGCATCGCCGAGCAGGCGGCGCGCCGGCACGGGCTGAAATCGACCTGCATGGCCAAGCCCTATTCCGAACATGCCGGCTCCGGCCTGCATGTGCATGCGAGCATCATCGACAGCCAAGGCCGCAACATCCTCGATGCCGAAGGCGGCGAGCCGAAGCGGCTCAAATCGGTGACGGCAGGCCTGCTTAACACCATGCGCGAGGCGCATCTGATCTTCGCGCCCTTCGCCAATTCCTACCGGCGGTTCCAGCCGGGCTCGTTCGCACCGGTCGATCTGACCTGGGGCAGCGGCCATCGCGGCACGGCGATCCGCATACCCGACAAGGACGGGCCGGCTGCACGCATCGAACATCGCGTCGCCGGCGCCGACGCCAATCCCTATCTGCTGCTCGCGGCGATCCTTGGCGGCATGCTCACCGGTCTCGACGACGAACTCGACCCCGGCGAAGAGACGACGCCGTCGCACATGCCGGCGAATACGGCACGGCTGACGCATGATTTCCTGAGCGCCGTCGAAAGCTTCCGCACCTCGCCCTTCATCGCCGATATCTTCGGCGCCCGGTATCAGGCGCTCTATGGCGACACCAAGCGCAAGGAAGCGCTGGCGCATCTGCGCACCGTCTCGGATTTCGACTATCGCACCTACCTGCCGCGGCTCTGAAATCTACGCGCGCCGACTTACGCGGCGGGCTCGCGGCGTTCGCTGGCGTGCACCTGCGCCGCAAGACCCTGCTTGACGAGAACCTTCAATTCGCCCGGATGCAGCCGGATCGAGACATCGCGTTCGAGTGGCAGCAACTCACCGTCCATGACACAATTGGCCTTGAAGCGCAGTTTCGGGAAATGCAGGTGCACTTCGGCCGGGTGCATCACCATGACGTCGGCATTCTCGCGGAACTTGCCGCGCAGCATGTCGATGGCGAGACGGGCGACACCCAGAGGCTTCAGCGGATTTGCCGTGTAGAAGCCGAGTTCGCCGCTTGTGAGATTATCGGCATAGAGCAGCGCATTCTCGCCGAAGGGGTTGTTGGAGACTGAAATCGCCGACACCCTGCGACGCTCCCTCATGCCGGCCGCCTCGAAATCGACCTCGAATTCCGGCGGATTGAACACGACGCCCAAGGCCGCCTTCGTGCTCGCCCGGATCTTGCCGAGCCGCGAGCGATAGCTGTAAGCGTTGCGGTAGCGCACCATGCGGGCATGCAGGCCGGCGGAAAACTGGTGGATGAAGGGCCGGCCGTTGGCGCTGGCGATATCGACATTGTCGATCTCGCCGGTGGCGAGCACATCGAGCGCCTGCCAGATGTCGAGAGGCACACGCAACGAGCGGGCAAAGAGGTTCATCGTGCCCGCAGGCACGACACCGAGCGCAATGCCGTTTTTCCAGGCGATCGAGGCCGCCGCCGAAATCGTGCCATCGCCGCCGCCGGCAACGATCCCGTCGATATCGTCGCGCTTGGCCGCTCGCTCCATGGCGGGAATGATTTCCTTTCCGGAGAAGACGATAGCATCGAAATCGTGCCCCGCTTCGCGGAAAGCCGCCTCTGCCCTCTTTTCGTAGGCCAGCATGTCGGTGGTCTTGAAGGTACCGCCGTCGCGATTGAAAAAGCCTACAAGCTTCATAAGGGCTCCAGTCCCTGGCGTGGAGATAATCCTGCCTTTGTCCATCAGATGGTTGCGATCATGGCGATTTCAAGCGCCACCGCTTCCCCGCAGAAATGACAGAAATGCAAAATTTGCAATAGACGTATGCACATAGCAGGACGCTGCACTGCAAAAAATGCACTCGACGCCAGCCTGAACGTTAGGGATAGATGAAGTATCGGGGACATGGGTCTCCACCTCCCGCCATTTTACGATCGGCTCGCGGCCGCGCCTGCGCCAAGGGCCATTTCCAAGCAGAAACCGCCTCGAGGAGCTCTCGTGAGTGAGATTGTCGTCAATATTTCCGTCGATAGCCGGGATGAAGAGCTGCCGTCGGCAACGACAGTGGCGCTGGTGCAACTGGCGCTCGCCTGCGGCGGCTTCGGCATCGGCACCGGCGAGTTTGCGATCATGGGGCTGCTGCCCAATGTCGCCGAGACTTTCTCGGTCACCACACCGCAGGCCGGCTACGTCATCAGCGCCTATGCGCTCGGCGTAGTCGTCGGCGCGCCCGTCATCGCCGTGCTCGCCGCGAAGATGGCGCGCCGCACGCTGCTCCTGACCCTGATGCTGATCTTTGCCGCCGGCAATATATCAAGCGCCATGGCGCCGACCTTCGAGACCTTCACCCTGCTGCGTTTCATCAGCGGCCTGCCGCATGGCGCCTATTTCGGCGTCGCGGCTCTTGTGGCCGCCTCGATGGTGCCGGTGCACCGCCGCGCCCGTGCCGTCGGCCGCGTCATGCTCGGCCTGACGGTCGCTACCCTCCTCGGCACGCCGCTGACGACGTTCTTTGGCCAGTCGCTCGACTGGCAGGTGGCGTTTTTCTCGGTCGGCGTGCTCGGCCTGCTCACCGTGGCGCTGATCTGGTTCTACGTTCCGAAGGACCAGGTTTCCGAGGAAGCGGGGTTCCTGCGCGAACTCGGCGCCTTCCGCCGGCCGCAAGTGTGGCTGACGCTCGGCATCGCCGCCGTCGGTTATGGCGGCATGTTCGCGATGTTCAGCTATATCGCCTCGACGACGACTGAAGTGGCGATGCTGCCGGAAAGTGCGGTCCCGATCATGCTTGTTCTCTTCGGCGTCGGCATGAACGCAGGCAATTTCATCGGCTCGTGGCTCGCCGACAAGTCGCTGCTCGGCACGATCGGCGGGTCGTTGGTCTATAACATCGTCGTGCTGACCACCTTTTCGCTGACCGCCGCCAACCCCTATATGCTCGGCCTTTGCGTCTTCCTCGTCGGCTGCGGTTTTGCCGCCGGCCCGGCGCTGCAGACGCGGCTGATGGATGTCGCCGCCGATGCGCAGACGCTTGCCGCCGCTTCCAACCATTCCGCCTTCAACATCGCCAATGCGATCGGCGCCTGGCTCGGCGGCCTCGTCATCGCCTGGGGTTACGGTTTTGCGGCAACCGGTTATGTCGGCGCAGCGCTCTCATTCCTCGGCCTCTTCGTGTTTGCAGCCTCGTTCCACCTCGAGCGCCGCAGCCGGAGCGCGCAGGCCGTCTGAGGCCATGCGCAACTCGCGGCCTTCCGGGCTGCAGAAGACATAATCATCGCCCCATGCTGCGAGCGCTCGAATGACCGGCTTCAGCGTCATGCCGAGCGGCGTCATTGCATATTCGACGCGCGGCGGCACCACCGGAAAGACGGTGCGCGACACCAGACCGGACTCTTCCAGTTCGCGCAGTTGCTTGGTCAGCATGCGCTGGGTCACGGCCGGCAGTTTGCGGCGCAGTTCGTTGAAACGCAGGGTTCCTTCCATCAGATGAAAGAGGATCACGCCCTTCCACTTCCCATCGAGGTAAGTCAGCGTCGCCTCGACCGGGCAACCGGGAAAGTTCTTGACGAGCTTGGCGCGCGGCAATGACATTTTACGGTATCCTTTTGGGTACTACGTACAGAATTTGTGCATTCTTGCGTTGTCAGAACATAGTGCGCATCTAGCTTCCGTGCAATTAACACAGGAGTCTCCCATGCGCGCCGTCGCTTATAAAACGCCCCAACCGATTTCCGCCGAGACCTCGCTGATCGATGTCGAACTGCCGATGCCGGAGGCCAAGGGTCAGGATCTGCTCGTCGAAATAAAGGCCATTTCGGTCAATCCCGTCGATGTGAAAGTCCGCGCCCATTCGGCGCCACCCGCTGACGAGCTCAAGGTGCTCGGCTGGGACGCCGCCGGTATCGTCAAAGCCGTTGGCGCAGAGGTCACGCTGTTCCGGCCAGGCGACGAAGTATTCTACTCCGGCGTCATCAGCCGTCCGGGCAGCAATGCCGAATTCCATCTCGTCGACGAGCGCATCGTCGGCGCCAAACCGAAGAGCCTCGATTTCGCGGCCGCGGCCGCCCTGCCGCTGACCTCGATCACAGCCTACGAAGCCCTGTTCGACCGGCTGAAGGTACAGGACGCAGTTTCGGGAGCGGCACGCTCCATCCTGATCGTCGGTGGCGCTGGCGGCGTCGGCTCGATCGCCATCCAGATCGCCCGGGCGCTGACCGATCTCACCGTGATCGCCACCGCGTCGCGGCCGGAAACGCAGGATTGGGTAAAGGGACTCGGTGCGCATCACGTCGTCGACCATTCCAAACCGATCGCGCCACAGGTGGCAGCGCTCGGCATCGGCGCGCCGGGATTCATCTTCTCGACCACCAATACCGACAGCCATATCGGCGACATCGTCGAAGCGATTGCGCCGCAGGGCCGCTTCGCGCTGATCGACGACCCGAAGACGCTCGACATCGTGCCCTTCAAGCGCAAAGCCATCTCCGTTCATTGGGAACTGATGTTCACCCGCCCGCTCTACGGCACGCCTGACATGATCGAGCAGCACAAGCTGCTGAACAAGGTTTCCGAGCTCGTCGACGCCGGAAAGATTCGCACGACGCTTTCGGAGATCGTCGGGCCGATCAATGCTGCCAATCTCAAGAAGGCGCATGCCATGGTCGAAAGCGGCAGGATGAAGGGCAAGGCGGTGCTTGCAGGATTCTGAGATCGCCAGCATGGCAGGTATTTTTTCGGAACCGCAAGGTCATGCAAACCATCCGCCCGGAATGCCGCATCGCGGGGTGCGACATTCTGGCGTTAAGCATTGACCCCGCTTGACTTTTTCCGCATTCGGGACCACCTAGCAAACACGTGGCCGACACCTGTCAGCCACGGATTTCAACGGAGCCATCTTCACGATGCCAAGTGACAGTAGCAGTCGATTGCCTTTGCCGTACGCGGCCCTCGTGCGCTGACCGACTCCTGTCGGCTCGCCCGATCGGACGCTACGGCGGATCGACGGAAAGGCGAGCCTCACATGAATATCAATCGCTTCCCTCTTCGGGCAGGCCATGCCGCCCGTGCCTTCATCAACAACAGCCGCGGCGCAACGATCGCCGAACGCGTCGATGCGTTGAACGCGCTCGCCGTCCAGGATGCCGGACGTGTGCTGTCCGGCATGCCGCTGGACTATGCCGTCAACATTCTCGACCGGCCGGAGCTTCGCAACGCTGCACAGATCCTTGCACTGATCAGCGCGGAGGACGCCGCACGGCTGCTGCACGGCATGTCCAACGACCGCGTCGCCGACGTGCTGCTCGAACTCGACGGCGAGACTCGCGCCCGGCTGTTCTCCAGCCTCGACGAGCCGGTGCGCATCGCGATCCAGCACCTGATGGGCTATCCGCCACGTACGGCCGGCGGCATCATGACGACTGAGTTCGTCAGCGTGCCTGACAGCTGGACAGTTGCCCAGACGCTCGACCATGTGCGCCAGGTCGAACGCTCGCGCGAGACCGTCTATGCCATCTACGTGCTCGACGAGATCAGCCACGCGCTCATGCATGTGGTGACGCTGCGCCGGCTCATCACCGGCGAGCCGGAGGCTTCGATCCTCACGGTGGCGCAGAAGGGTGCGCCGGTTTCGGCCGATCCGCTGATGAAGCAGGAAGATGTCGCCCGGCTGATCCGCAAGCACGACCTGCTCGCCCTGCCCGTCATTGACGAACATGGGCAGGTGCTCGGCATCGTCACCGTCGACGACGTGATCGACACGATGATATCGGACACGACGGAAGCCGCGCAGAAGTTCGGCGGCATGGAAGCGCTCGGCCAGCCCTACATGAAGATCAGCTTCGCCGGCATGATCCGCAAGCGCGCCGGCTGGCTCGCCGCGCTCTTCCTCGGCGAAATGCTGACGGCAAGCGCCATGCAGCATTTCGAAGGCGAGCTGGAAAAGGCCGTGGTGCTGACGCTGTTCATCCCGCTGATCATGAGCTCCGGCGGCAATTCCGGTTCGCAGGCGACCTCGCTGATCATCCGGGCCCTGGCGCTCGGCGAGCTGAAGCTTTCCGACTGGTGGAAGGTGCTGTTGCGCGAACTGCCGACCGGCATCGTGCTCGGCGCGATCCTCGGCCTGGTCGGCTTCGTCCGCATCGTCTTCTGGCAGTCGGCCGGGCTCTACGATTACGGCCCGCACTGGCAGATGGTCGCCGTCACGGTGTTTGCCGCCTTGATCGGGATCGTCACCTTCGGCTCGATCTGCGGCTCGATGCTGCCCTTCGTGCTGCAGAAACTTCGGCTCGATCCGGCCAGCGCCTCGGCCCCCTTCGTCGCCACGCTGGTCGACGTCACCGGGCTCGTCATCTACTTCTCGGTGGCGCTGCTCATCCTCAGCGGAACGCTGCTGTAGCGCCCAAAACGGCAAGCCCGAGGAGAATTATTTCCCCTCGGGCAGCTTCAACGGGCCATGCGTCTTGATGCTGCGGATGGCGAAGTTGGAGCGGATGTCGCTGACATTCGGCAGCGTCAGCAGCGTTTCCGTCAGAAGCCGTTCGTAGGCGGCGAGATCCTCCACCACCACTTCGGCGAGGAAATCGGCCGTGCCCGAAATCAGGAAGCAGGAGACGATCTCGGGGATGGCGAGCAGCGCCTTCTGCTGCGCCTCGGAATTTTCGCGGCTGTGATGGACGACCTTGAATTCGACGAAGACGGTCAAGCCGAGACCGACCTCCTTGCGATCGATATCGGCCGTATAGCCGCGGATGACGCCGGAGCGTTCGAGATTGCGGATGCGGCGCAGGCAGGGCGACGGTGAAAGGTTCACCTTCTCGGCGATCTCGACATTGGTGGCGCGCGCATCCTCCTGCAGGCACTTCAGGATGGCAATATCGAATTTATCGAGATTTGGCATTTTCGCGATCCCTGTCGGCACGGATTGGCAGAAGATTGCGTCTAGCATGATTTTAGAGCCAGAGATAGCAAGGACATGCCCTGCCCTCTAGCGCTAGTCTTTTCTCAACCGGAGAGGCTCCGGACGAGAGAAAGGACAGGACGATGACCACCATTGCATTTACGAACGACAAGTCGCCGTCGCAGGCGTTGGGCTATGCCGGCGGCACTCTGACCGTGTTGATCTGGGCGACATGGTTTCTCGTCACCCGCCACAGCGCCGCAACGCCACTCGGCTCGATCGACATCGGACTGATCCGCTTCGGAATTCCGGCGCTGGTGCTTGCACCCGTCTGGCTGAAGACGGGACTGCTGCCGAAGGCCCTGCCGCTCCACCTGCTGGCGATCATGGTCGCCGGTTCCGGCGCCGTCTTCTTCCTGCTGACCACGCTGGCAATCCATTCGACGCCCGCCGCCTCTTCAGGCATTCTGCTCGGCGGCTCGATGCCGCTCGCTGCGGCGCTGATCGGCATTGCGCTGTTTCGCGAAAGACCTGACAGCACGCGCATCGCCGGGCTCGCCGCGATCATCGCCGGAGTACTGATCCTGCTGACGCAGAGCCTTGCGGACGCCTCGCTGCCCTGGACGAGCTTCGTGTTGCTGCCGGCCGGCGCCGTTTTGTGGGCAAGCTATACACATGCCTTCCGCCGCTCCGGCCTGACCGCCGTACAGGCGAGCGCCCTGATCGCCGTCTGGTCCTTCCTGATCATGGGCGCGCTTGCCCTTGTCTTCGGCATCTCACTGCCGCAGGCTTCTCTCCCGGATATCGGCCTGCAGGTGCTGAGCCAGGGCATTCTGTCCGGCCTGGTCGCCATGCTGGCTTATGGCACCGCCGTCAGAACACTCGGCGGAACGCAGGCCGCCGCCTTCACGGCGCTGACACCGGTGCTCGCAACCCTCGGCGGCGGATTCCTGCTCGGCGAAGCGATCGGCATCACCGAAATCAGCGCCGCGGTGATCACCGGCATCGGGGTGGCGCTTTCGACGGGTATTGCCGCGCCGCGCCATTGACCATCAGCGGGAACCAACACGTCAACAGCCGCCGACAGCGATCGCTGCGGCGGCTTTTTCAGCAGACATGTTGGTCAAGCCTGGATGACGACGACCCTGGCGCCGACCTCGACGCGGCTATAGAGGTCGATCACGTCGTGGTTCATCATGCGGATGCAGCCGCTCGACATGGCAAGCCCGATCGATTGCGGCTGGTTGGTGCCGTGAATGCGGAAATGCGTGTCGCCGCCGCCGCGATAGAGATACATCGCCCGCGCACCGAGCGGGTTGTTCGGGCCGCCCGGCATGCCGCCGGCAAGCTTGCGATAACGCTCTTCGCGGCGCTGCATGTTTTCGGTCGGCGTCCAGCTCGGCCACTCGGCCTTGCGGCCGATATAGGCGTCGCCGGCAAAGGCCAGCCCCTCGCGGCCGACGCCCACCCCGTAACGCACTGCCCTGCCGTCGCCGAGGACATAGTAGGCGCGGCGCGCCGGGGTATCGACCACCACTGTGCCGGCAGCGTGTGTGGTTTCATAGGCCACTTCCTGGCGGCGGAGCTCCGGCTTGATCTTGTCGATCGGCACCTGCTTCAGCGGAAATTTTTCTTCCGGAAGTGCGGCGTAATTGGTCTGGCTGTTCAGGCCGGTCGAAGAGCAGCCGGCGACAAAAAGCGGCAGAGCGATCAGAAAGCCCCGGCGGGAGATCGTCATGAATGTGTCCTTAGTGCGTCAACATGATGTCGCAAGCTAAGGAAATTATGGTTAACGAACGACTAACGACGGCCCGCAATAAGCGATCACGAAGGCGTCAGCACGTGAAAATTGGCGGCGGCGGGGATAATCCGCCTCACATATTCGGATAGACCGGCCCCTCGCCGCCCTGCGGCGGCACCCAGTTGATGTTCTGGTTGGGGTCCTTGATGTCGCAGGTCTTGCAGTGCACGCAGTTCTGGGCGTTGATGACGAAGGTATCCTGCCCGTCCTTCTCCACCCACTCATAGACGCCGGCCGGACAGTAGCGCGTCGACGGGCCGGCATAGATATCGTGCTCGGAACGCTTCTGCAGGCCCATGTCCTTGACCTTGAGATGCACCGGCTGGTCTTCCTCGTGATTGGTGTTCGACAGGAACACCGAGGACAGACGGTCGAAGGTCAGGACGCCGTCCGGTTTCGGATAGGCGATCGGCTTGTGCATCGAGGCAGGCTCCAGGCTCTGCGCATCGGTCTTGCCGTGTTTCAGCGTGCCGAAGAACGAAAAGCCGAACAGCGTATTGGTCCACATGTCGAAGCCGCCGAGCGCCACGCCAAGGGCGGTGCCGAACTTCGACCACAGCGGCTTGACGTTGCGCACCCGCTTCAGATCACGGCCGATGTCGCCCTGGCGCCATTCGTTCTCGATCTCGGTGACCTCGTCATGGCTGCGGCCGGCTGCGATCGCCGCCGCCAGCTTCTCGGCCGCCAGCATGCCCGACAGCACCGCATTGTGGCTGCCCTTGATGCGCGGCACGTTGACCAGACCGGCCGAACAGCCGATCAGCGCCCCGCCGGGGAAGGTGAGCTTCGGCACCGACTGGTAGCCGCCCTCGGTGATGGCGCGCGCCCCATAGGACAGCCGCTTGCCGCCCTCGAAGGTTCCGCGAATGGCCGGATGCGTCTTGAAGCGCTGGAATTCCTCGAAAGGATAGAGATAGGGGTTCTTGTAGTTCAGATGGACAACGAAGCCGACCGCCACCAGATTGTCTTCGAGGTGATAGAGGAAGGAGCCGCCGCCGGTCTTCATGCCCAGCGGCCAGCCGAAGGAGTGCTGCACCAGGCCCGGCCGGTGATGCTCGGGCTTGACCTGCCAGAGTTCCTTGATGCCGATGCCGAATTTCTGCGGTTCACGATCCTTCTGCAGATCGAACTTGGCGATCAGCTGCTTGGCGAGCGAGCCGCGCACGCCCTCGCCGATCAGGGTATATTTGCCGAGCAGCTCCATGCCGCGGGTATAGTTGGGTCCAGGCTCGCCGTTCTTCTCGATGCCCATGTCGCCGGTGGCGACACCGATCACCGCGCCCTCTTCATTGTAGAGCACTTCGGTGGCGGCAAAGCCCGGATAGATCTCGACGCCGAGTTCTTCGGCCTTGGTCGCCAGCCAGCGACAGACGAGCCCAAGCGAAACGATGTAATTGCCGTGATTGTTCATCAGCGGCGGCATCAGCACATTCGGCAGGCGAATAGAGCCGGCCGGGCCGAGCAGCAGGAAGTGATCGGCGCTGACCTCGGTCTTGAACGGGTGCCCCTCCTCCTCACGCCAGCCGGGCAGCAGCCGGTCGATGCCGATCGGATCGACGACGGCGCCCGACAGGATATGCGCTCCGACCTCAGAGCCCTTCTCCAGCACGACGACCGAAAGCTCCGGATTGACCTGCTTCAGCCGGATCGCCGCCGCAAGACCGGCCGGACCGGCGCCGACGATCACAACGTCGAATTCCATGCTCTCGCGTTCGGGCAGATCAGTCGTCTCGGTCATTCACTCGTCTCCGCTTGGCCGCACGCGGCCGTCATCCCCGTCATGGCACTTTCTTGTCAAAACAAGAAAGCATTGTCGAGCCGGGATACGACAGCCAATCTTCCAATTCGCACAATGATATGCCTCACCAGTCAGAATTATATAACGTTTACGTTAACGTCAATTATCAAACGCCACCAACCCGGCGACATTCCCTTTCCTTTTCCGCTGCTTGCGCCTTATACATCGCTGGAAAAATATCGGAGGATATCATGGATCTCGGCATCACAGGCAAACGGGCGCTTGTCCTCGCCTCCTCGCGCGGCCTCGGCCTCGGCATCGCCGTGGCGCTGGCGCGGGAAGGCGCGAACGTGCTGCTCTGCGGGCGCAGCGGCGAACAGCTGGAAGCCAATTGCAAGGCGATCAACAGCGAAGGCAAAGGCCGGGCCGACTGGATCTGGGCCGATCTCGGCGACGAACGCTTCGTCGAGATGGCGACGACGGCGGTGAAGGAAAAGTTCGGCGGGCTCGATATCCTCGTCAACAATACCGGCGGACCGACGCCGGGCACGACGGAGGAGATGACGGGCGAAAAGCTCGAGACCTATTTCTTCTCCATGGTCGCCCGCGTAATCACGCTCACCAACGCGCTGCTGCCCGGCATGAAGGCGCAGGGCTGGGGCCGCATCCTGACGGTTGCCTCATCCGGCGTGATCGAACCGATCGCCAATCTGGCGCTGTCGAATACGCTGCGCCCGGCCCTTGCCGGCTGGAGCAAGACGCTTGCCTCCGAAGTCGCAGGCTTCGGCATCACCACCAACCTGCTGCTACCGGGCAGCATCCTGACGGCCCGGCTCGACGATCTCGACGGGGCTGCGGCTAAGCGAACGGGCAAGAGCCTCGAAGAAATCCGCGCCGACAAAGAAGCGCGCATTCCGGTCGGCCGCTACGGCAAGGTGGAGGAATTTGCCGCAACGGCTGCCTTCCTGTGCAGCCAGCCGGCAAGCTACATCACCGGCTCGCTCATCCGCTGCGACGGCGGCGCGGCACGGTCCGTCTGACCATCGCCTCTCAGCCGACGCGGGCGGCCGCCGCCCATGTGGCCACACTTCGGATCATCTGTTCGACGTTCGCCGGATCGTCCGCCAGTTCGGCGAGTTCGGAAAGGCGATGGAAACCCGTCAGGATCGCAATGCGCCGCCGGTCGAGCCTGCGTCCGGTCAGCATTTCATATGCCGATACGATGCGGGCGGTCAGATCGGGCGAGATGAAGTTCGAATAGATGAATTCCTGGTGCAACGGGCCAAAGCCTGAATCGGCAAAATCATAAATGCCGTTCAGCCGCTTTTGCCTATGGTCGAAGGCCATGTTCCAGCCATGGCCGTCGAAGAAGCCGTAGATGCTGCCAAAAGGATCGGGCGGCAAGGCTTCGAAATCGGAAATGATGGCCTGGGCAAAGCTCTTGATGTCCGGCGGCAGCAGCGGCAAGGCCCTCGTTCGCACCGCCTCCGGCGATTGCCATGGCTGAATGGGGCCGGCACCGGCCGAGCGCAGCCGATCGGCATCGAGCACGTGCAACTCGGCGTAAAAACGGGCGAGATCTTCTGCGAGGTGCTGACGATCGCCTTCGCGAAGCGCGTCGTAATCTTCGGCAATGAGATGTTCGCCGTCGAGCTTGGCATGGCTGGAGAAGATCGGCGGCCCGTCATGAATGCGCATGTCTGGAACCGCCATCGACAGCGACGGCCGAACGATGTCGAGCAAGGCGGCTTCCTTCTGAAGCGCTCTTTCGGCGCCGAGATTGCGGGGAAACTTGAAGATCAGCGTGTCGTCGACGTCAACCGCCATCGAATCCCAGCCCTTCGCCGCCAGCTTGAAGACGGAGGCCGTGAGTTCAGGAAACACGCTTGTGATGAGAGAGCGAAACTCGCTGGCGTCCAACTCAGTCATGACGACCTGCCTTCTCTGGTTTTTTTCCGTGTTTTTCCCGCGCTATGGCCGACATGCAGGTCGATATCGTCGCCTGGCGAACCGCCCGCGCCTCTGCCGCCGAGCGGCATCGGGTTACACTGGATCTATATTAGTATAATTTGAATATTACGGAATATTCATTACAAAAATTTAAGCCGTTATAACCACTTAGTGATCGCGTCCCGGGAATTGTGTCTTTTTTGCGCCGCAATATAAGCGGCTCAATCAGAGCATAAAATTCGCAACCTTGCCCCCCGCAACCTTGCCCAAAGACCGGTCTCGCCCATGAAGAAATTTTGGATCACCGTCAGCGTTATCGCAGTTGCCGCCGTCGGCGTCTGGCAATTCGGGAATCTGATCCCTTATGCCTCCCGCATCCCCTACCTCTCGCAGTTCATCAAGCAGCCGGCAGCCGGCAATGGCGGCGGGCAGCAGGCACAGGCCGATCAGGCGCAAACCGATCAAGCGCAGAACGGTGGGCAACATCAGGGCGGCGGGCGCAGACGCGGCGGCGGCGGCCCGACCGTCGTCAAAACAGTCGCAGCGGTGAAAACGACGCTGCCGACGGATGTGACGGCTTCCGGCTGGGCCGATGCCGATGACAATACGACCATCGCCGCACAGGAACAGGGCCTGATCGTCAGCATCCATGCGCAGGATGGGGCGACCGTCAAAACCGGCGACCTGATCGCCAAGCTGGACGACCGGACGGCCAAGGCGGCTGTCGACAAGGACAATGCGATGATCGTGCGCGACACGGCAACTCTTTCGGAATCCGAGACCGCATTGACGCGCGCGCAGGATCTCTTCAACCAGAAGGCCGGCACCCAGCAGAGCCTCGACCAGGCAGTCGCCGCCCGCGACACCGCCGCGGCCACCGTCGATGCCGACAAGGCCTCCCTTGCTTCCGATCAGATCATCCTCGAGAACACCGACATCCGCGCTCCCTTCGACGGCCGGCTCGGCGATATCGTTATCAGCAAGGGCGCCTTCCTCAATGCCGGCTCGGCAATCGTCACCATCGCGAAATACGATCCGATCTATGTGAAATTCCACCTGCAGGAACGTTATCTGCGTGTGCTGAAGAAAGCCCTGGCAGCCGGTCCGGTCGAGGTCAGCACCGCTCCCAGTTCCACCAAGGGGCAAGTTCGCAAGGGCGAGATCAGCTTCTACGACAACACGGTCGACACGGCATCGGGCACGATCCTCGCCAAGGCGAAATTCGAGAATGCCTCCGGTGCGCTCTGGCCCGGCCAGTCGGTCAATATCGTCGTGCATTTCAACAATGACGAACAGCAGGTGGTCGTACCCACGGTTGCCGTCAGCCCCGGTCCCGACGGCTTCTTCGCCTTCGTCGCCAAGGACGGCAAATCGCATCTGACCCCCGTCACCATCGCCCGTGCAAACGGCGGCTTCACTGCCATCGAGTCCGGCCTTCAGGCCGGCGACCATGTCGTCGTCGAGGGTCAGGGCCAGCTCAGCGACCAGCAGGCGATCAACGAGCAGTTCGACGAAAAGACGCTCGATGTCGCCTCGGCCGAAGAGCCTCGGCAGCAGCAGTCCGAGACGATCACGGTCGGAGCTCAGCAATGATCCCCAATTTCTGTATCCAGCGCCCCGTTGCGACGACGCTGCTTGCCATCGGCGTCATTCTGGCCGGCCTTGCCGGTTACCAGCTCGTGCCGGTCGCGGCGCTGCCGCAGGTCGACTTTCCCACGATCAACGTTTCGGCGCAGTTGAGCGGCGCCTCACCGCAGACGATGGCGACCGCGGTTTCGACGCCGCTGATCAAGCAGTTCGAGACCATTCCCGGGATCAGCGAAATCAGCGCCTCCAGTTCGCTCGGCAGCACCAGCATCGTGCTGCAGTTCGACCTCAACCGCGATATCGACGCGGCCGCAGCCGACGTGCAGGCGGCGATTTCGCATGCGACCCGGCAACTGCCCGACAATCTGACGACGCCGCCGAGCTATCGCAAGACGAACCCGGCCGATGCGCCGGTCATGCTGCTTTCGGTGCAGAGCAACACCATGCCGCGCAGCAAGCTCGACGAGATCGCCGAGGACATCATCTCACCGTCGCTTTCCACGCTTCCGGGCGTTGCCCAGGTCAGCGTCTATGGCGCGCAGACCTATGCCGTGCGCGTCGAGGTCGATCCCAACAAGCTTTTGACCCGCGGCATCGGCATCGACACCGTCAACAAGGCGCTTGCTGCCGCCAACAGCCAGCAGCCTGTCGGAACGCTGCAGAACAACTCGCAGAGCATGACGATCACCGCGAATACGCAGCGCACCAACGCCGAACAGTTCCGCTCGCTGGTCATTGCCAATCCGAACGGCGCGCCGATCCACCTTGGCGATATCGCCGATGTGCAGGACAGCGTCGAGAACCAATATACCGGCAGCTGGTATGACGGCCAGCGCGGCATCATCCTCGCCATCCAGCGTCAGCCGGATGCCAATACGGTCGATGTTGTCGATGCAATCAACGCCAAGCTGCCGCAGCTTCACGCCGAAATTCCGCCTTCGGTCAACACCGTCGTCATGAACGATGCCGCGAAACCCATTCGCGCCGCCATTGCCGATGTGAAGTTCACACTGCTCCTGACGATCGGTCTCGTCGTTCTCGTCATCTACCTCTTCACGGGCCATGCCACGGCAACGATCATTCCGGGACTTGCCGTTCCGCTGTCGCTGATCTCGACCTTCGGCATGATGTATGTGCTCGGCTACAGCATCGACAACATCTCGCTGCTCGGGCTGACGCTCGCGGTGGGGCTGGTGGTGGACGACGCGATCGTCATGCTCGAAAACATCCTGCGCCATGTCGAGGAAGGCATGCCGGTGCGGGAAGCGGCGATCAAGGGTGCGGGCGAAGTCAGCTACACCATCATTTCCATGTCGGTTTCGCTGATCGCCGTCTTCATCCCGATCCTGCTGATGGGCGGCGTCGTCGGCCGCGTGTTCAACGAATTCGGCATGGTGGTCGCCATCGCCATCATCTCGTCGGCCGTCGTCTCGCTGACCGTGACGCCCATGCTCGGATCGCGGCTGTCCAACAATCACAGCCGCCCGCCGCTGCTCATACGCATCTTCGATGCCGGCTTCGAGCGAACGCTCAACGGCTATGACAGGGCGGTCGGCTGGTGCCTTCGACATCGCCTGACGATCCTCGGGATTTTCCTCGGCTCGGTGGCGCTGACGGTCTATTTCTTCATGACGCTGCCGACGAGCTTCTTCCCGCAGGAGGATATCGGCCGCCTGACGATCAGTACGCAGGCCCGCCAGGATATTTCCTATTCCGCCATGGAGGCGCTGCAGCAGCAGGCGGCAGCGGCCGTCAAGGCCAATCCGGCGGTCAACCACGTGATGTCGACGATCGGCGGTAACCCGAACAAACCGCAGAACAACGGCTCGATGTTCGTCGAGCTCAAGGACAAGACGGAGCGCCCGCCGCTCGACCAGACGCTGCGCGAGCTGCGCACGGCGATCAACAAGATCCCCGGACTGCAGGCCTTCGTGACGCCGAACCAGAGCCTGCGCTTCGGCGGCCGGCAGACCGCCAGCCAGTATCAGCTGGTGGTGCAGGCGCTGAGTGCCGATCAGACCAACCTCTGGGCCGGCAAGATCCAGGCGGCAATGCGCAAGGACCGGCTGTTCACCGACGTGACGTCGGACGCCCAGAACAACGCCCTGCAGGCCAATATCGTCATCGACACCGAGCGGGCAGCCGCCTACGGGATCGACAACGACACGCTGCGCACGACGCTGCAGGAATCCTTCAGCGGCTATTCAGCGGCGGAAATCCAATCGACCGGCGACAGCTACGACGTCATCGTCGAATACGACACCAGCAAACCCTGGGACGACCAGAAGCTGTCGGAGATCCGTGTCGCCTCGTCCAATGGCAGCCTGGTGCCGCTTTCGAACTTCGCGCATGTCCAGCGCACCACCGGCCCGGTCACCATCAACCAGACCGGCCAGTTGGTCTCGACCACCGTTTCCTTCAACCTGCCGGAAGGCGTCTCGCTCAGCGATGCGACGGCGGCGATCGATCAGATCAAGAAGGACATCGCCACGCCGGCTGATGTCTTTACCTCCTATGGCGGTACGGCCGAGATCTTCGAGCAGTCGCAGGGCAACACGCCCTATCTGATCCTGGCGGCCATTCTGACCATCTACGTCGTGCTCGGCGTGCTCTATGAAAGCTTCATCCATCCGCTCACCATTCTCTCCGGCCTGCCGGCCGCCGCCTTCGGTGCGCTGCTGGCGTTGAAGATCATGGGCTTCGACCTGTCGATCATCGCCCTTATCGGCCTGTTGATGCTGATCGGCATCGTCAAGAAGAATGCGATCATGATGATCGACGTGGCGGTGGAGACCATGCGCACCACCGGAGAAAAGGCGACGGCGGCGATCCACGAGGCCTGCGTGCGACGCTTCCGGCCGATCATGATGACGACCTTCTGCGCCCTGCTCGGCGCCTTGCCGATCGCGCTCGGCACCGGCGCAAGCTCGGAGCTGCGCCAGCCCCTCGGCATCGCCGTCGTCGGCGGCCTTGTTGTCTCGCAGATGCTGACGCTGTTCATCACCCCGGTCATCTTCGTCGAGATGGACCGCTTCGGAAACTACCTCGGCCGGCTGATCGGCGGAAAGAAGGGCGAGGAACCGGAGGTGCAGGTGCAGGAGGCAAGGGCAATGGCTGCCGAATGATGACGGCCCACTGAGTTCGGCATTGCCGATTGACCCTTCTTGCGGCGCACTTCTTCTTCCAACCGGGAGAAGAAGTGCGCCTCGATCACATCAACTTTCGCTCCTCTTGAATGTGTCACGCCTCTGTGGCATCACCCGCCCTCCTTGATCCGGGCGGTAGCACGCCCTTGCGGAGCAACGCTCCGTCTCCAATAACAATCGGCATGAAGAGGTGCGGGCATGGCTCAGGCGCTGGGTTTGGACTTCGGCACGACGAATACGGTTCTCGCCATGGCGGATGGCGGGGCGACGCGCTCGATGGCGTTCACGAGCACCGCGGGCACAGCCGACAGCATGCGCACGGCGCTGTCCTTCATGAAGGATGCGCAGCTCGGCGCCTCGGCACTGAAGGTGGAGGCGGGCCATGCGGCGATCCGGCAGTTCATCGACAATCCCGGCGAATGCCGCTTCCTGCAATCGATCAAGACCTTTGCGGCGAGCGCCCTGTTCCAGGGCACGCTGATCTTCGCCAAGCGGCATAATTTCGAAGATCTGATGGAGATCTTTATCAGGCGCCTGCGCAACTATGCCGGCGACAACTGGCCTTCCCAAGTCAGCCGCATCGTCACCGGCCGTCCAGTGCATTTTGCCGGCGCCAGCCCCGATCCGGCGCTGGCGACCGAGCGCTACAACGAGGCGCTGTCGCGCTTCGGCTTTCCCGAAATCCACTATGTCTATGAGCCGGTCGCCGCCGCCTTCTACTTCGCGCAGAACCTGAAGCAGGATGCCACCGTGCTGGTCGCCGATTTCGGCGGCGGTACGACCGACTATTCGCTGATCCGCTTCGAGACCGTTGCCGGCAGGCTGACGGCAACGCCGATCGGCCATTCCGGCGTCGGCGTCGCCGGCGACCATTTCGACTACAGGATGATCGACAACATCGTCGCGCCGCTGATCGGCAAGGGCAGCCATTTCAAGAGCTTCGACAAGATTCTCGAAGTGCCGTCCAACTACTATTCCAGCTTCGGCCGCTGGAACCAGCTGTCGATCTTCAAGACCACGCGCGAATTCGAGGATCTGAAGAAGCTGGTGCGCACCAGCCTGGAACCGGAAAAGCTCGAAATCTTCATCGACCTCATCGACCATGACGAGGGTTACCCGCTCTATCAGGCGGTGTCGGCGACGAAGATGGCGCTCTCGGCCTCGGAAGAGGCGCCTTTCGATTTCGCACCGCTCGGTCGCGGCGGGCGTCGCAGCATCAAGCGCAGCGACTTCGAAGGCTGGATCGCCGAGGATCTCGCCCGCATCGAAGGTGCACTCGACGACGTGCTCGAGAAGACCGAGACGAAGCCCTCGGAGATCGACAAGGTGTTCCTGACCGGCGGTACCTCCTTCGTACCGGCGGTGCGCCGCATCTTCACCGAACGCTTCGAGCGCGACCGGATCGAAAGCGGCGGCGAGTTGTTGTCGATCGCCCATGGCCTGGCGCTGATCGGCGAACGCGACGACATCGGGCAATGGACTGTGCAATAGCGCTGACAAGGGCCTGCAATCCGTCGCCTGCCCTTTCAATGCCACTGTCTCTCCGCTAAACCTGTCGCATGATCTCCGCCAACGACCTTTCCCCCGCCGAGCTTGCGGCACTTCTGCATTTCCATGCGGATGCCGGCGTGGAATGGCTGCTGGAAGAAGAGGCGATCGACCGCTTCGCCGAGTTCGAGGCGATGAAGGCCGCCCGCCGCCCGGCGGCGACACAGGCGCAGCAGCAACAGCCGCCCGCCGGCGAACGCCAGACACCGCCGCGTCCGAATGCAGCGGCGCGCCCGGCGCCTGCCGAACGCGCAGCGTCCGGCCCGCAGCCTGCCATTCCGGATGGCGAGGCGGTGCAGCAGGCGCGTTTCGTCGCCGAAACTGCGCGATCGCTCGCAGAGCTCAAGACCGCGATCGAAGCCTTCAACGGCTGCAATCTCAAGCACAGCGCCCGCTCGACGATTTTTGCCAGCGGCGATGTCGAAAGCGGGATCATGGTGATCGGCTCGGCGCCGAGCGCCGAAGACGATCGCGAAGGTGCGCCCTTCTCGGGAAAATCCGGCCAGCTGTTCGACAAGATGCTGGCGGCGATCGGGCTGACGCGCTCGACCGTTCTGCTGACGCAGGTCATCCCCTGGCGGCCACCTGGCAATCGTGCGCCGTCGGCGGCGGAAATGGACATATGCCGCCCGTTCATCGAACGGCAGATCGCGCTTGCCGAACCCAAGGCGATCCTGCTGCTCGGCAATTTTTCGGCGCGTTTCTTCTTCGGCGAAAACGACACGATTCACGGCCTGCGCGGCCGTTGGAAGGAGATTGCGGTTGCGGACTGTGTCATTCCTGCCATAGCCAGCCTGCATCCGCAGGATCTATTAACTGCACCTGTCAACAAGCGGCTGGCCTGGAACGACCTGCTGGCCTTTCAAGCAAAGCTTAAGTCCCTCTCTTTGCTTAGAAATTAGTCAATGTTGAATATTTTATGAATCAAGCCATGCACGTTTCGCATGGCTGCATCCCGCCGTGACGCATTGCGAAATCAATGCTGCATCGCAATATGAAGATGTGTCTTGGGAGGAATCACAGGAACCAAGGCCATGAACAAGCGTTTTCGTCCTATCCATTGCGGGTTTGAAACCCTTCGCCTCGCCGGCGACCATGTTCGCTCCACTCAGGGCTACAGCCGTTACGGCTTTGCCACGAACGAGCAGATGATTGCCCGCGGCACCGGCATCAACAGCCGCACGGCGCGCCCCGACGCGATTTTCTCGGACTTCCAGCAATATTGAGCGGCAGCCGCCGACAGCCGCTGCGCGTCTTCGGACGCGCAAAGGATGCTGTCGCACCTCGAATTGCCGCCCTTTCGTATCATGAGTAACGCCAATGTCGACGATCCTGATATCGCTTTTGCGCAACATCGAAACCTTCGAGCATATCCGCGTCGCCGTCTGCGCCGCGCGGGAATATGAGCGGGAGCTTTCCGTCAAGCCGGCTGATGGCGGCGAGCGTATTGGCGCAGGCGCTGCGGCGATCGTTCACTGATCAGCCGGCCATATCCTCGATCTGGGCTTTCGCCCATTCGAAAGCTTCGTCGACATAGGCGAACTTGACCGACTGCCAGGCGCAATATTCCTCGACGAAATCCCGCGATATCCAAAGGTGCGTCTTGCGCGGCTCGTCATACCAACCGACGCAGCCGCGCTGCGCCGCCTTCGCCAGCACACGCTGCAGATGGGTGCGCGACATCATGAAATCGGCAGCGAGCGCCCGGGTTTCGACGCGGCCGACGGAAAACCTGTCCGGCTCGCGGCTTTCTATATCCATCCGGGCGATGAAGTTGTCGACGACGAGGCCGCCGGCTTCCGTCCAAAGGAACAGTGCCACCTGCTCCGGCGGCTCGCGCCAGGCGGCATCTTCCAGGCAATGGCGGGCGATGCGCGGCTGAACGAGCCGCATCAAGGATGGGTTTGCCTGGAAAAAGACCGCCCTTTGACCGCCGTCGAGCAGGTCGAGCGCAGCGAGATTGCCGAGAATCCAGGCAAACATCGCCTGATGGCTGACATCGGCCGGCTCGAAATGACGTGGCCGCCGCCGCTCGTCGCCGGGCGTGTGGACAATGAAGCGGTAGGTAAAGAGCTCTTCGATGAAGGCGAGCACGGTGTTACGGCTCGCCACCTTGTGCCCGGTGATGCGTCCTGTCAGCCGGACGGCGGTGAAACCCGACGTCGGGTCGCGCGGATCATATTCCAGGTTGAGGGCATAGGCCGTCTGGGTCAGAAGCCAGCGCTGATGCGAGGCGAGCAGTCGCGCCAACCGCGGACCGGCATCGAACATGCCGCGCATCTGCCCAGCCAAAAAGCGGATGCTCATCAGAAAGGAAGGGTTCCCCGCCAATTGCGCCGCTGTGAATGTCATTATGCTCTTCTCCACCTCCGCTCGCAGGCCAGCGTTCGGAGCAACGACACCGAGAGCTCCTCCGGCATCAGCGGCCATTCAAACATGCACAGCTTGGAATAAATGATACTCTCTCATCTTCAACAATCACATTCCGCAGGCCGGTGGTATCCCAAGAATTCACCATTCTTTTCACGCTTTGAGAGCAAGCTTCAAGCTTGAGCAATCCCCGCGTTAAAACCTTCGATATCATGTGCTTGCAGGTGTCAGGCTTGCGGCGTCGAGGCCTTGCGCGCCTCTCTCTGTTCGATGCCGAGCTGATGCTCGCGATAGATGATGAAGATGCCGGCGCCGATGACGATCGCGGTGCCGATCAGCATGGTCACACTCGGCACATCGCCGAAGACGAAATAGGCGACGATGCCGCCGAGCAGGATCGAGGTATATTCGAACGGCGCGATGGTGGAGACGTCGGCATGGCGGTAACTTTCCGTCAGCAGGATCTGCGCGACACCGCCGCAAAAGCCGGCGGCGATCAGGTAGAGCGCCGAAGGCCACGGCAGGAGGAGCCAGCCGAAGGGAAGAGAAGCCAGCGAGAAGACCGATGCGGTGATCGAGAAATACAGCACGATCGTTGCCGTTTTCTCCTCCTCGACGAGGCGGCGCACCTGGATCATCGCCATGCCGCCGAGAACGGCCGAGAGCAGCACGCAGAGCGCGCCGACCGCCTGTTCCGCTTCCATGCCGCCGTTGCGAAACAGTGTGAGTTTCGGCCAGGAGATGATGGCGACGCCGACGATGCCGACCAGGACGGCACTCCAGCGATAGATACGCACGGTCTCGCCGAGAAAAACCGCAGCGAAGACAACGGCGACGAGCGGCAGGGCGTAGCCGAGCGCAATCGCCTCCGGCAGCGGCAGATGCAGCAGGCCATAGAAACCGAAAGCCATCGACATGATGCCGATCGTGCCGCGCTTGAGGTGACCGATCGGATTGGACGTGTAGAAGGCGGCGCGCAACTGTCCGATATAGGCGAGATAGGCCATGATCGGAAAGAGCGCGAAGAAGGACCTGCAGAAGGTGACCTGACCCGGCGGGATGTCTGAGCCGGCCAGCTTGATGAAGGTCTGCATGGCCAGGAAGACCACGACCGACGAGACTTTCAGCGCAATGCCTCTCATCGGGTTTCTGAGAACCGAGTGCATGATCCTGGCTCTTATATCGACTTAAGCGGAATGGGGAGACGCGTTCGACTCGGGAACGCAATGGATGACATCTTCCATCGTAGCGAAAGAAAATCCCGATGGGCGAAAAAACCGCAAGCCACGCATGAGAATCATAAAATCGCGTTCGGCCACAGGCGCAACCGTGCCTCAACCGCGCCACCGCCCTTAAATCTTTCTGTCTTGAGCCGTTTCACCCTAAAATGTTCACCGCTGACCGCTCGGCGTTAACCAATTGAAAACCATAGGCAAGCATCGTTTGTGGCTTATCCCGAAATTTTCTTCGCCACAAACAATTGCCCGTTCCTGCCAGGATCATTTTGATGAAGCCGCTTAGCGCCGAAACCATTGCCCAGTCGCAGAATGCGACTCCGCGCTCGATGCGCGTCGTCACCGACGGCATCAGCACCGACCTCGAGCGCTTCAGCGCCGACAACACGCATATCGTCAAGCAGATCAAGCTGCTGGCGATCAATGCGTTGATCGAGGCGGCACGCGCCGGCGAGACCGGAAAGGGCTTTGCCGTCGTTGCCAACGAAGTGCAGCGGCTGGCGCAGATCGCAACCGACATTACCGGCCGGTTCGAGAGCAACGTGCTCGGCCGCATCGGCCTCAGCCGCGCCATGGCGGATTCGCTGGTCGAGGAGATGGAGGGCGTTCGCCTCACCGATCTGGCGCAGACGCTGGTGCAGCTCATCGTCCGCAATCTCTTCGAGCGCACGGCCGATGTGCGCTGGTGGGCGACGGACCCGGCGCTCTGGCAGGCGCTGCACAACCCGGACCGGGAAACCGTCGCCTTTGCGGCGGAGCGTCTCGGCGCCATCAACCGCTTCTACACCGTCTATCTCGATCTCGTCATGACCGATCTCTCGGGCAAGGTGATCGCGTCGGCCAATCCCAAGTTCCAGCGCAAGATCGCCGGCACGAGCCTGGCCAGCGATCCGTGGTTCCGCGCCGCATCGGGCTGCGCTTCCGGCGACGCCTACATTGTCGACGAGGTCAAAGCGAGCCCGCTGCACGACAACAGGCATGCGCTCGTCTATGCCACAGGTATCCGCGAAGAGGGCAAGCTCGACGGACGGCTGATCGGCACGCTCGGCGTCTATTTCGACTGGCAGAACCAGGGCCAGGCGATCGTCGAGAAAGAGGCGAACCTGCCGCCGCAGTTGGCGGAAAGAACGACGGTCATGCTGCTCGACGGCAAGAGCCGGGTCATCGCCACCACCAATCCTGCCTTGCTGTTTTCCCATTTCGTGCTCGCCAACCCGTCCGGCCAGTCAAAAGGCAGCTACTACGATAATAACGGTTCGATCGTCGCCTTCGCGCGTACGCTCGGCTATGAGGATTATGACGGGCTCGGCTGGTACGGCGTCGTCGTGCAGCAGACCGAAAACGACGCGACAATCAAGGCTTCGCTCAATCTTAAGTAGAGTCCCTCCCCCTGGCGACCACGTTCATCAGCCCCAACAAGGTATTTTGCCCGCGAACTTCGCGTTCGCGGGCAATTTGCTTTAACTTTAGTTCAGACTTTAATGTAATCATGCCCGGCAAAATTTATGGCAGAGTGCGCCCGCCTCTGTATTCCGCGGTTGTCTAATAACGGTCTTCAGGAAACACCATGCGAACAGATACCGGCCAGGTCATTCATCTGGCAGATTACCGTCCCACCGACTTCGTGCTGGAACGCGTGGACCTCACTTTCGAGCTCGACCCGACGGAGACAAAGGTCGAGGCGCGACTGATCTTTCATCGTCGTCCGGGCGCCGATCTCAAAGCGCCGATCGTCCTCGACGGCGATGAGCTGGCTCTGTCGGGACTGCTGTTCGACCAGGTGGAGCTGGAGCCTTCGCGCTACGACGCAACACCGGAAAGCCTGACGGTGCGCGACCTGCCGGAGAGCGCGCCCTTCGAACTGACGATCACCACGATCATCAACCCCGAAGCCAATACCCAGTTGATGGGCCTTTACCGCACCGGCGGCATCTACTGCACGCAATGCGAGGCGGAGGGTTTCCGCCGCATCACCTATTTCCCCGACCGGCCCGACGTGCTGGCGCCGTTCACCGTCAACATCATCGCCGACAAGGACGCCAACCCGCTGCTGCTGTCGAACGGCAACTTCCTCGGCGGCGCCGGCTACGGCCCCGGCAAACATTTCGCCGCCTGGTTCGACCCGCATCCGAAGCCGAGCTATCTCTTCGCCCTCGTCGCCGGCGATCTCGGCGTCGTCGAAGACACGTTCACCACCATGTCCGGCCGCGAGGTGGTGCTGAAGATCTATGTCGAGCACGGCAAGGAGCCGCGCGCGGCCTATGCCATGGACGCGCTGAAACGTTCGATGAAGTGGGACGAAGAGCGGTTCGGACGTGAATACGACCTCGACATCTTCATGATCGTCGCCGTCTCCGACTTCAACATGGGGGCAATGGAGAACAAGGGCCTCAACGTCTTCAACGCCAAATACGTGCTTGCCGATCCCGAGACCGCGACCGATGCCGACTATGCCAATATCGAGGCGATCATCGCGCATGAATATTTCCACAACTGGACCGGCAACCGCATCACCTGCCGCGACTGGTTCCAGCTGTGCCTCAAGGAAGGCCTGACGGTCTATCGCGACCACGAATTCTCGTCCGACCAGCGCTCGCGCCCGGTCAAGCGCATTGCCGAAGTGCGCCATCTCAAATCGGAGCAGTTCCCGGAAGATAGCGGCCCGCTCGCTCATCCGGTGCGGCCGACGAAATATCGCGAGATCAACAATTTCTACACGACGACCGTCTATGAAAAGGGCAGCGAAGTCACGCGCATGATCGCGACTTTGCTCGGCAAGGACGGCTTCAAGAAGGGAATGGATCTCTACTTCGACCGCCATGACGGCCAGGCGGTGACGATCGAGGATTTCGTCAAATGCTTCGAGGATGCGAGCGGGCGCGATCTCACGCAATTCTCGCTCTGGTACCATCAGGCCGGCACGCCGCTCGTCACCGCATCGGGCAGCTATGATGCGGCAGCCGGCAGCTTCTCCCTGTCGCTCGAACAGATGATCCCGGCAACGCCCGGCCAGCCGAGCAAGGAGCCGATGCATATTCCGCTCAGCCTGGCGCTGTTTGGCGAAAACGGCGGCAAGATCGAACCGACCGCGGTCGACGGTGCGGAATATGCCGGCGAGGTACTGCATCTCACCGGCCGCACCCAGACGGCGGTATTCCATGGTGTTGGCTCGCGGCCGGTCGTTTCGATCAACCGCAGCTTCTCGGCGCCGATCAACCTCCATTTCGATCAGAGCCCGGCCGACCTCGCCCGTCTCGCCCGCAATGAGACCGATCATTTCGCTCGCTGGCAGGCGCTGACCGATCTGGCGCTGCCGAACCTCCTGAAAGCGGCACGCGACGCCCGCGAGGGCAAGCCAGTCGTCTGCGAGGCGACCTTCGTCGAGGCGCTGATTGCGGCAGCGGCCGACGAGAGCCTCGAACCGGCCTTCCGCGCCCAGGCGCTGGCTCTACCGAGCGAATCCGATATCGCCCGCGAACTCGGCGGCAACAACGATCCCGATGCCATCCATGCCGGCCGGCAGGCGATCCTGAACCAGATCGCCGATGCCGGAAAGGACGTCTTTGCCGGCCTTTACGCGGCGATGACGACGTCAGGCGATTTCAGCCCGGATGCGAAAAGCGCCGGCCTGCGGGCGCTGCGCAATACCGCCCTCACCTACCTCTCGCATGCCGAACAGACTCCGGCCCGCGCCAAGGCCGCCTTCGATGCGGCCAACAACATGACCGATCTCAGCCATGCGCTGACGATCCTCGCCCATCGTTTCCCTGACAGCGCGGAGACCAGCGAGGCGCTGGCACGTTTCCGCGACCGCTTCGCGGACAATGCGCTGGTCATCGACAAATGGTTCGCGATCCAGGCCGGCATTCCCGGCGCAAAAACCCTGGAGCGGATCCTCGCCCTGATGGACGACCCGCTGTTCAAGCGGACCAATCCGAACCGGGTGCGTTCGCTGGTCGGCACCTTCGCGTTTACCAATCCGACCGGTTTCGGCCGCGCCGACGGCGAAGGCTATCGCTTCCTCGCCGGTCAGATTCTCGATATCGACGAGCGCAACCCCCAGCTTGCCGCCCGCATTCTCACCTCGATGCGCTCCTGGCGCTCGCTGGAACCGGTGCGGGCCGATCACGCCCGCTCGGCGCTGACCGAGATCGAGCAGTCGGCCGATCTTTCGACCGACGTGCGCGATATCGTCGAGCGCACGCTTAAAGGGTAATTTTGATTCGGCTGGCCGCCGACGAAAACTCGGCGGCCGGTCGCCGATCGGTTCGAATCGCCTGAAAAGCACAAAATTATAAATAGTTAACGGATTTTTACCTTTGCCTCTGGACAAGGCGAATCACCCATGATTCTCTAAGTCAGGTTCGAGCGAGCGGCGCGCGAATCACACGAGGGACAAGGCGAAGAGATGATGGACGTGCGACGGGCAACCGTGGCCGAAGGACGGCTGCGTGTCGATTTTGACGGGCTGAAAGCCTGGCGAGACAGCCTTTCAGGCCGCGCGACATCGGAACCGCTGCTTCGGCATCTGCCGAAAGCCGAGCTCGTGCTGAAGCGGGCCATTCCGGCGCTGATCGTCGCTTTCCTCTCCGTCGTCGCCGCCTCGCATTTCTTCGGTATGATGAGCGAATATGGACGGCTGGAGTCCTCGGCCCGCCATGCCACGGCACTTTCGGCGGCAACCGCCTCTGCCGTGTTTGCCGATGCAGCCGACATCTTCGATAGCGGCGACGTCGGCCAAGCGCAGGCCCGGCTTGCCAAATTCCTGCCGCAGGACCGGCTGGACAACGGCGCCTTCGTGCTGCTCGTCCAGGCAAGCGGCAAGGTTTTTGCCTCGACCACCGCCGGGCTTTCGCATGTCGGCAGCAATGTCGGCGATTTCTTCCCCGAGGTCTCGGCGATCCGGCGTTTCGGCGATCGCGCCGGCGTCATCGAAACGACGATCGGCGGCGTGCCGCACTATGCCGAGATCACGCTGATGGGCAATGCCGGCGGTTATATCGTCGCTGCCACCTCGCTCGACGAGATCGGCCGGCTCTGGCGCGAGCAATTGGCGCTCAACGTCACGCTGTTTGCCGGTATCTCCTCGATCCTGCTCGTCATCCTCTACGCCTATTACACGCAGGTGAAGCGCGCCCGCGATGCCGACGACATCTTCCTGGAATCGAACCTGCGCGTCGAGACGGCGCTGTCGCGCGGTCGCTGCGGCCTCTGGGATTTCGATTTCGAGAATCGCGAATTCTTCTGGTCGCGCTCGATGTACGACATGCTCGGCCTGCCGGGTTCCGACAAGACGATGGGCTTCGGCGAAGCCGCGCGGCTGATGCATCCCGATGACGGCGGGCTCTACGAGATCGCCCGCGCCATCGCCAAGGGCGATTCCGGCCAGGTCGATCAGATCTTCCGCATGCGCCACGCCGGCGGCCATTATGTCTGGATGCGCGCCCGCGCCCAGGTGATCCGCAGCAATTCCGGCCGCATGCACCTGATCGGCATCGCCATGGACGTGACCGAACAGCATCGGCTCGCCCAGCGCTACGCAGAAGCCGACCAGCGCCTGGCGGACGCCATCGAATGCACCTCGGAAGCCTTCGTGCTCTGGGACAAGAACGATCGGCTGGTGATGTGCAACACGCATTTCCAGCAGGCCTATGGTCTGCCGGACAGCGTGCTGGTGCCCGGCACCGAGCGCTCGGCGGTCAATGCCGCCGCCGCCCGCCCCGTCATCGAGCGGCGGATCGCCGATGCCGACGGCTCGGGCTATTCGCGCACGACGGAAGTGCAGCTTGCCGACGAGCGCTGGCTGCAGATCAACGAGCGGCGCACCCGCGACGGCGGCAGGGTCTCGGTCGGAACCGACATCACGCTGATGAAGCGCCATCAGGAGCGGCTGCGCGAATCCGAACGCCGGCTGATGGCGACGATCGGCGATCTCTCCGCCTCGCGCCAGACGCTGGAGATCCAGAAATCCGAGCTTTCGACGGCCAACGCCAACTACCAGGCGGAGAAGGAACGCGCCGAGGCTGCCAACCAGGCGAAATCGGAATTCCTCGCCAATATGTCGCACGAGCTGCGCACGCCGCTCAACGCCATCCTCGGCTTCTCGGAAATCCTGCAGAACCAGATGTTCGGGCCGCTCGGCTCGCTGAAATACGACGAATATGCCCGCGATATCCATGACAGCGGCAAACATCTGCTCAACGTCATCAACGACATTCTCGACATGTCGAAGATCGAGGCCGGCCACCTCCGGCTGCACCGCGAGCGCATCGACCTCGTGCCGCTGATCGAGGAAAGCCTGCGCTTCACCGCCATGCCCGCGGCTGAAAAGAACATCGTCATCGAACAACGCATCTGCTCCGGCCTGACGCTGATGGCCGACCGCCGGGCGATGAAACAGGTGCTGCTCAACCTGCTCTCCAATGCGGTGAAATTCACCGACAATGGCGGCCGCATCGCGGTGCGCACCCGCCGCGTCGACGGCGCCGTCCTCGTCACCATCGCCGATACCGGCATTGGCATTCCCCGCTCGGCGCTGGCAAAGATCGGCCAGCCCTTCGAGCAGGTGCAGAGCCAGTATGCCAAGAGCAAGGGCGGCTCCGGCCTCGGGCTCGCCATCTCCCGCTCGCTGACCTCGCTGCATGGCGGCCGCATGAAAATCCGCTCACGCGAAGCTGTGGGCACCGTGATCTCGCTGCGCATCCCCGACGATATTTAAAGGCCACGTCAAAATCCGACCGTTGTCAGCCGGCCGATGCGGCGGTGAAAACCGCCAACTGAGCGGCGAAAGCACGCATGTATGCAGGCCGCGCTTCGCCGCGGGCGACATAGGCGGAGAGGTTCGGATGATCGTCCAATATATCCGATCCCTTCAGCCTGAGCAGCACCGTCACCATCAGAAGATCACCGGCGCTGAAGGCGCCGTCCAGCCAGTCGGCATCGCCAAGGCGACGGGAAAGATCGTCCAGCCGTTTCCGGATGCTGACCTCGAGGGCATGCAGGCGCTGCTCATACCAAGGCTCGTCGCGCTCCAGGATTCTGGCGAGAGCGCGGTCGAAGATCGGCGGCTCTATGGTGTTGAGCGCGGCAAACATCCATGCGATCGCGCGCCCCCGGGCATTCGCATCCTCCGGCAGCAGGCCCGCATGACGCTCGGCGATATGGAAGACGATTGCTCCGGACTCGAACAGCGCGAGATCGCCTTCCTCATAGGTCGGAATCTGTCCGAACGGTTGAAGTCTGAGATGCGCGGGTTCTCTCATCGCCTTGAACGAAACAAGGCGAACATCGTAAGGCAGCCCCACTTCCTCGAGTGCCCAGCGAACGCGCATGTCACGCGCCAGCCCCTTGCCGCGATCGGGCGAGTGTTCAAAGGCGGTAATGGTAATCGTCATTGGTGTTCTCCCTAGCGTGCCTGCCTTGAAGACGACCGGCTAAACGAGATTCCGACAGCCCATGTTCGAGATAATCCTCGCGGTCATTCCAGCTGATGTGAAATCATGCGCCTGAATTACCGGGCTTCACGACATTCTGGAATATTTTCCGAACCGCTTTCGAAAGCCGCTTTACCTCGGCTTCCAGGGTCTTGATGTCAGGGCAGTCGCCGGCGCGGCAGACGAGTTCGACGAGACCCGACGGCGCCTCCTTCGGATCGAACGGACCGTCAATGGACAGGCGGATCAGTTGCGAGAGGCCGGTATAAAGCGCGAAGGCCTCAAGGCATGTGTCGAGATCGGCTGTCGCCATCAGCCGGTCGCCAAGCACCTTCAGTGCCTCGCCGGTACTCATCCCGTTCACGGCAATGCCGACGCCTCTGGTCGGCGCAATCAGCGCCAGATATTGGGCGATGAATTCGAGATCGATGACGCCGCCGGGGATGAGCTTCAGATCCCACGGGCCGGATGGCGGCTTTTCCTTGTCGATCATTTCGCGCATCTCGGCGACGTCATGCGCCACCTTGGCAACGTCGCGATCGGCCGACAACACCTCCTGGACGATATGCTCAGCTTCGGCGATCAGGCTTTCATTGCCGCAGATCAGTCGGGCGCGGCTGAGCGCCATATGCTCCCAGGTCCATGCCTCCTCGCGCTGGTACTTGCCGAAAGCATTGATGCGGGTGGCGACCGGCCCCTTGTTGCCGGACGGGCGCAGCCGCATGTCCACCTCATAGAGCACACCTTCTGCGGTGGGCGCCGAGAAGGCGGCGATCAGCCTCTGGGTGATGCGGGTGAAATAACGCGTCGCATCGAGCGGCTTCGGTCCATCGGATTCAGAGGCCGCATCGTCGTAATCATAGAGCAGGATCAGGTCGATGTCGGAACCGGCCGTCAGCTCGAAACTGCCGAGTTTGCCCATGCCGGCGATCGCGATACGCCCGCCGGGATAATCGCCATGGGCGGCCCGCATTTCGCTCACCACGGCATCGAGTGCCGCCGCGATGATGAGATCGGCCAGATGGGTGAAGGCGCGTGCGGCCATCGCACCATTGATCGCGCCGGTCAGCAGGCGGATACCGATCAGGAAGCGCTGCTCGGCGGCGAAGATGCGCAGCCGGTCGAGCACCTCTTCATAGTGGCGCGCCTGGGCGAGCGAGCCCTTCAGCCGTTCGCCGAGATAATCGCGGGTCGGCAGTTCGGCCATCAGGCCGGGGTCGAGCATGCCGTCGAAGACATGCGGCTTGGCGGCGATCACCTCGGCGAGCCGGGGTGCCGAGGACATGATGTTGACGATCAGCGACAAGAGCGCCGGATTGCTGCCGAGCAGCGAGAAAAGCTGGATGCCGGAGGGAAGGCCCGAGATGAAGCTGTCGAAGCGCAGCAGCGCCTCGTCGGCGCGCTTGCTTTCGCCGAAGACCCGCAAGAGCTCCGGCGCCAGCTCCGTCAGCCTTTCGCGCGCTTCCACCGATTGCGTCGCACGGTAACGGCCATAATGCCAGGTGCGGATGATGCGGGAAATGTCGGACGGCCTGGTGAAACCGAGTTTCTTCAGCGTCTCCAGCGTATCGGGGTCGTCGCCCTGGCCGGTGAAGACCAGGTTGCCGGTATCGGTGGAAAGCCTGCTCTCCTGCTCGAACAGGTGGGCATAACGCCGCTCGACCGTTTTCAGCACGCCGACCAGCCGCTCGGAGAAGCTCGGCGTGTCGGTGAATCCCATCATGAAGGCGATGCGCTTCAGGTCGGCATCCGTCTCCGGCAACAGATGGGTCTGCTCGTCGCGCACCATCTGGATGCGGTGCTCGACATCGCGCAGGAACCAGTAGGCCTCCGTCAGTTCGTCACGGGTTTCCGCGTCGATCCATTTCGCCTTGGTGAGTTCACAGAGCGTTTCTTCCGTCGCCCGGCCGCGCAAGGCCGGCATGCGGCCGCCGGCGATCAGCTGCTGGGTCTGGACGAAGAATTCGATTTCGCGAATGCCGCCGCGGCCGAGCTTGACGTTGTGGCCCTTGACCGCAATCGCGCCGTGGCCCTTATGCGCGTGGATCTGCCGCTTGATCGAATGGATATCGGCAATCGCCGCGTAATCGAGATATTTGCGGAAGACGAAAGGGGCGAGCCCGCGCAGGAAATCGCCGCCCGCCGCCAAGTCGCCGGCAACGGCGCGCGCCTTGATGAAGGCTGCCCGCTCCCAGTTCTGGCCCCTGCCCTCGTAATAGATCATCGCCGCATCGACCGGGATCGCCAGCGGCGTCGAGCCGGGATCGGGGCGCAGTCTGAGATCGGTGCGGAAGACGTAGCCGTCGGCCGTGCGCTCCTGCAGGATGCGCACCAGCCGGCGCATCATTCTCGGAAAGACCTCGATCGCGTCATCCGGGTCGGGCACCACGCCTGCTTCTTCGTCGAAGAAGACGACGAGGTCGATATCGGAGGAGTAGTTGAGTTCGGATGCGCCGAGTTTGCCCATGCCGAGCACGATCAAGCCCGAGCCATCACTGGGTGCCGCCGGATCCCGCAGCCGCAGCTTTCCGCCCTCATGCGCAGCAAGCAGCAGATGGTCGATGGCAGCAGCGACCGAAGCCTCGGCAAGCTCGCTCAGCCAGGCCGTCGTCCCCCGGCCGTCGAAGATGCGCGAGAGATCGGCGAGCGCGACGAGGAAGGCCACCTTGCGCTTGATGATGCGCAGCCTGCTCATCACCACGGATTCGGCGGGTGCCGCCCCCTCGCCGTCCGGTCGCCAGCACCCCCTGGCCTCGGCGACCAGCGCCTCGATCTGCGGCTCCAGCGGCTCGGTGACGGCACCGGCGAGGACGGCGGGGTCGAGATTGGCGATTTCGCGCAGGTAGGGCGACAGCGTCAGCACCGCCGCAATGAAATCGCGAAGCGGCCCTTCCGTCTTCAGCATCGTCGCCACCGACGGCTCGCTTTTGCCGGCCTCCTGAAGGTCGGCCAGCGCCAACTTCAATTCCGTCTGGTTCAGCGGACGCAGCAGCCCTTCGGCGACATCCTTCAGGCCATGCGTCGATTTCGTCAGCATGCGCTCTCCCTGCTTTGGCACCTCAGGAAACGACGACGCAGAATCGCAGACCGCGCCTTCGATCGAGATTAAACTAGGGTCTCGGCCGAAAACCGCCAATACGCGATTCAACCGATCGTATTTCGGCGGAAGAGATCAGGCAGCCTTGGCCGGGAAGATCATGCTGACGGTCAATCCCCGCTGTTCGGGCTTGTCGGGATCGGTATCGGAGAATTCCAGGCGGCCGTTGTGCAGCTCCATCACCGCTTCCACCAGCGAAAGCCCGAGCCCGGTCCCGGGTTTCGACCGGCTTTCATCGAGGCGGACGAAGCGCTTCACCACGTCGTCGCGCCGCTCGGCCGGAACGCCCGGTCCGTGGTCGGCGACCGACAGGCAGATGCCATCCGGGCGGCGGGAAAGCTTCAGCGACACCTTGCCCGCCCCTTCCGTATCGGAGGAATATTTGATCGCATTGTCGAGCAGATTGAAGATCGCCTGGCCGATCAGCTCGCGATTGCCCTGCACCTCGACATCCGGTTCGATGCTGGAGCTGAGGCCAAGCCCGGCCTCCTCCGCCGCCGGCTCATAGAGTTCGGCGCTGTCGGAGACGATCGCCGAAAGCTCCACCGGCGACATTTCGGCGGCGACCGACCCGGCCTCGACGCGGGAGATCATCAACAGCGCGTTGAAGGTGCGGATCAGCTGATCCGATTCGGAAATAATGCCTTCGAGTGCAGTGCGCCGCGTGTCGCCATCTGATATATCGAGCGCATCGGCCGCCTTGTTGCGCAGCCGCGTCAGCGGCGTCTTGAGATCGTGGGCGATGTTGTCGGAGACCTGCCGCAGCCCCTCGTTCAGCTTCTCGATGCGCTCCAGCATGGTGTTCAAAGACATCGACAAACGGTCGAATTCATCGCCGGAGCCGCCGACCGGCAGGCGCTGCGACAGGTCGCCGGCCATGATCTTTTTGCTGGCATCCGACATGCGGTCGATGCGCTTCAGCGCATTGCGGCCGATGGCAAACCAGATGATGATGGCGCCGAGCCCCATGATCGCCAAGGCGACCATCAGTGCCTGGCGCACCAGCAGACGGAAACGCTCGGGATCGCCGAGGTCGCGGCCGATCAGGATTCTGAGACCGTTGTCGAGCACGAAGATATTGGCGATCGCCTTGTGGCGCCGCTCGATACCGCTGTCGGTATAGCGCTGATAGATGAAGGGCGCGGAGGTCCAGCCGATCTCCTCGAAAACGCCAGGCTGCACCGACGCGACGTTGCCGGCGAGAATATCGCCCGAGGGACCGGCGATGATGTAGAGATTGGCGCCCGGCTGGCGGGCACGCCGCTCCATGGTGCGCAGGAGAAGGTTCATGCCGCCGGTGTCATAGGCGCGCTGCACCTGCTCCACCTCCTGTCGGACGGCGTCGCGGATCTGGCCGGTCAGCAGCCGTTCCGACATCGCCGTCACATAGAAGACGAGCGTCGCGGCGCAGATGGCGAAAAGCAGGATATAGAGTGCCGAAAGGCGGACTGCGGTGGACTTGAAGAGAACCCTGAAACGGCTCATCCCTCATCCTTGATCATGTACCCCGCGCCCCGGATGGTCTTCAGGAGGGGCTGGTTGTAGTCCTTCTCGATCTTCGAGCGCAGGCGCGAGACATGCACGTCGATGACGTTGGTCTGCGGGTCGAAATGGTAGTCCCAGACATTTTCGAGCAGCATAGTGCGGGTCACCACCTGGCCGGCATTCTTCATCAGATATTCGAGCAGGCGAAATTCGCGCGGCTGCAGCAAGATCTCCTTGCCGCTGCGGCGCACCTCATGGGAGAGCCGGTCGAGTTCGAGATCACCGACGCGATAGACGACGTCCTGATCCGGCGTGCCCTTGCGGCGGCCGAGCACTTCGACGCGCGCCAAAAGTTCGCTGAAGGCATAGGGCTTCGGAAGGTAGTCGTCGCCGCCGGCGCGAAGACCGGTGACGCGGTCATCGACCTGACCGAGTGCGGAGAGGATGAGGACCGGCGTATGGATGGCCTTGCGGCGCAGCTCGCTGATGACGGAGAGCCCGTCGCGGCGCGGCAACATGCGGTCGATGACGATGACGTCGTAGGTATTTTCCGACCCCATGAACAGGCCGCTCTCGCCGTCGCTGGCGTGATCGGCGACGATGCCCGCCTCACGAAAGGCTTTCGTGAGGTAGACCGCGGCTTCGAGATCATCTTCGATGATGAGAATCTTCATGCGGCCGACATTACCCACCGGCTGCGTTTCGGCAAGGCTCAAAGCATTTTCCTGCGGGGCGGCGCTCATGGCGATCATCCTTCAAAGCTCAGAAGAATCGAGCCGCGCGGACTTTCGTCCGCACGGCTCTCGTTTTCTTAAGGATCAGCCCTGGCCGTTGATCGGAAGCGCGACGAAACGGCTTCCTTCACCGGACTGGATCTGGAACAGTGCACGGGTGCGGCCGTCCTTCTTGGCCTGGTTCAGCACCTTGACGATATCTTCGGGGCTGGAGACCTCCTGGTTGTTGACCGAAGTGATCTTCTCGCCTTCCTTGATGCCCTTGTCGGCAGCGTCGGAATCCGGGTCGATGCCGGTGATCGTCAGGCCCTTGCCGTCGTCGGAAGGACCGACCGTCAGGCCGAGATCGGCAAGCGCCTTCTCGGAAGCCGGTGCCTCAGGCTGCTGCGGCTGGTTGTTGTCATCGGCCGACGCATCCTTCTGATCGATCGGCAGCGTGCCGAGCTCGACGGTGAGAGACTGGGCCTTGCCGGCACGCCAGACCGAAAGCTCGACCTTGCTGCCCGGCTGCATCGCACCGATGCGGCGGCTGAGATCACGTGCATCCTTGATCGTTTCGCCATTCAGCGCAGTGACAACGTCGCCCGCCTTCATGCCGGCCTTGTCACCCGGCGATCCGGCCTGCGGGGCCACGACAAGGGCGCCGCTCGGCTCGGACAGGCCGATGGACTCGGCGATATCCTTGGTCACCGGCTGGATCTGCACGCCCAGCCAGCCGCGCGACACCTGGCCGTCCTTCATCAGATCGGCAACGACATCCTTGGCGGTCGAGGCGGGAATGGCGAAGGCGATGCCGACGCTGCCGCCCGACGGCGAGAAGATCGCGGTATTGATGCCGACGACTTCGCCGCTGAGGTTGAAGGTCGGACCGCCGGAGTTGCCACGGTTCACGGCAGCATCCACCTGCAGGTAATCGTCATAAGGGCCGGAGCCGATATCGCGGCCACGGGCCGAGACGATGCCTGCTGTGACCGTGCCGCCGAGACCAAAGGGGTTGCCGACGGCAACGACCCAGTCGCCGACGCGGACATTGTTGTCGTCGGCCCAGTTGACGTAGGTGAACTTCTTACCCTTGCCGTCGACCTTCAGCACGGCGAGGTCGGTGCGCGGATCCTTGCCGATCAGCTTGGCATCGAGCTCGGTGCCGTCATTCATCACGGCGACGAAGGCCTGGCCATCGGACACGACGTGGTTGTTGGTGACGATATAGCCGTCTTCGGAGATGAAGAAGCCGGAGCCCTGGGCGACGGGGCGCAGACGACCCTTGCCGCCCGGACCGTTCGGGCCGCCATTCGGGCCGTTCTGGCCGAAGCGCCTGGGATGGCCCTGCTGGTCATTCGGATCCTGGCCGAACTGCTTGAAGAACCGCTTCAGCGGGTGATCGTCGGGAAGGTCGTCGAAGCCGCGGCCGTTGAAATCGAAGGAGAAGCCGTCATTGTTGTCGGAGACGGGATTGACGCGGTTTTCGACCCGGACGGAAACGACGGCCGGCGAGACGGCGTCGACCACATTGGCGAAGCTCGGAACGGCAGGCGCCTGAACCTTGACAGCTTCGGCATAAGACCGGGTGATTTCGAGCGGAACGCCGGTTGCGAGCACAGCGGCTGCGATACCGGCGACGGTAGAAGCCTTGAGCACAGTGGCGAGGGACGGACGTCCGTTGAAATTCTTGAGCATTGGAGCACCTTCTCTTGTTCTTAAATCTTCAGACCGGCGACGCCGGATCAGTCGATGAATGAAGATATAGGACGCCGCACCTTACTGCGAACTGTCCGGCCAATGAAAAGTTGGTAATGTTTGTAATGTTTGCTTTTGGCCAAACGTGCCGCCAGCTTCCCGGGTAGCGCGGACGCGGCCAGATATGCTCGTCCGCCGGCTCAGCCCGGTCGGTTATTTCTTCAGAAGCTCGCTCAGCTTCGCCTGTTCGTCGGCTGTCAGCTTGCTGCCGGTCGGCTTGCCGGCCCTCTTGCGCGCAAAGACCAGCAATGACAGCCCGCCGAGGGTCACCAGCAGCACC